>JANQQN010000289.1 GCA_028289325.1 Myxococcota bacterium
GTCGGCTCCTCTGACCAGGGGGGCGCTGCCGGCGTCGGTGAAGGGCTCGGCCACGAGGGCGCGACCGGCGGCGCGTCGGACGCCCAAGACGGCCCGACCGACGGCGAGTCTGCCGGCGCGTCACACGCCCAGGACGGCCCGACCGACGGCGAGTCTGCCGGCGCGTCGGACGGCCAGGACGGTCCGACCACCGGCACCTCGGTCGGCCACGGGGGCCCACCTGGGGGCGCGTCGTCCGGCCGCGATGGATCGGCGACCGGTGGTGCGTCCGACCAAGGTGGCGCCGTGGACGGCGCCTCGAAGGACGGTGGCCAGTCCGCTTCCGCAGCACCGGCGTCAACGCCCGGTGCGACCAGCTCGGCCGACGAAGAAGGCACCGGATTGAGCGTGTTGGGCTCCAGAGGGACGCTTCCGGTCCGAGGTCCGGTGGATGGTGCGGCCCGCAGCGGGCGGGCCTCGGGAACCTCGGCCAGCGGACCCGATGCGTCGGTCAACGGCCTCACGGCCGGCGTTTCGGGCAGCGGCCCGGTGTCCGGCGCATCGCTGATCGAGCGGACCGTCGGCGCCAGCTCCGATGGCGCCGGTGCTGGCGCCCGAGAGATCGTCGAGGTCTCGATATCGGGCGACGACGGCACGTCGACCGTGAAGCGCAGATCTTCGCCCAGGGGGCCGATGATCGGCGGCGGCTCGGACAGCGAACCCGATTCGGGCTCAGGCAGGGGAACCCCCGAAGGCCGGCGCTCGAGTGGGCGTCCCTGGAACGCGTCCGCGTCGCTCGGCGCGCTACCGAAGACTGGCGGTGGCTCCGACAGGCCTTCGGGAGAGGTTGCTGGCGCCGGCACCGGCGGAAGACTCGTAGGAACGAAGTCGACCGAGTGCTCGCCGAGAACGTTCAACCGGCCGGCGCCCGCGCTGGCCGCCTCGTTGGCTGGCCCAGGGGGTACAACGGGCAGCGGCGGCAGGTCGAGGCTGGGTGGCGGCGGGATGTTGATCGGGATCTCATCGCGCATCCCCGGCCCATCGACCCGCGGCAACGCGGGTCGCGGCCGGTCGACGGCGGCCTGCACCGGCGGCGGGTCGACCGGCAGCGGAACATCGACTCGAAATGGAGGCGCCCCCGACAGAGGATCGATGGTCCCCGTCTCGGACATCTTGAAGTCCATGTCGATCGACGATGTCCCGATACCTGCGCTCTTCGGACCACCGGGGTTCGACGTCGGCGCCTCCTCCTCGGTGGTGCCGGGCAGGCGGCCGCGCAGGAGCTCCCGCTGGGCTTGACGACGCTGCAGGTCTCGGCTGAGGGCGCGCCGACACGCCTCGCGAACCTTGGGGTTGAGGGTTCGGGACCCGCGCTGAAGCGCGTTCGACGCCTCGGCGCCGATCGAAGCCAGCGCGTACGCGGCCGCGACCTGTGCATCCGTGTTGGTGAGGCTGGCGATCAGCCCCACATTGAGCACGCGGCTCAGGACGTCGATCGACGTCGCCCCCCCGATGGCGGCGTACGCCGCCATCATCAGCCGCAACTCCCGATCCTCTCGCTGCCCGATCTTGTCGCTGGTCAGAATGCCCTCCAGCGCGGGCATCACGTCTCGGCTTCGCCGAGCCGCCGCGATTCGGTACGCGGCCAGCCGAACCTCGATATCGTCGTCGAAGAATCGAGCCGCCAGCGCTTGGTCCGCGGTGCCGCGGCCGTAGCCCCGGAGCATGCCCACCGCGAGCTGACGGACCCGAGGGTGCTCATGTCCTAGGCCCATGGCCACCAGGGGACCGATCTCGGCCAGATCGTACTGTTGGGCCAGACCGAGGATGTCGCGGACAACAAACCACTTCGCGTTGTGGGCGCTGCCGGCCAGGATGGCCAAGCTCGGCACCCCCAGCTCGACGATCAGGTCGCAGGTCGCTCGACGGTGGGCAGGGGAGGTCAAAGAGTCCAGGGCACGAACGAGGATCGGCGATACCGGAGGGCCCAAGGCGCGCAGAAACTCGAACAGCTCGCTGCTGGACACCGCGTAGTGCTGCTCGTTCAGGGTGGCCAGAACCGGCACGACCTTCGACTCCGTTGCGAGCATGTTCAGCAGGTGTCGAGCGACGTGGATCTCCTGCATCGTGTCGCCGTGGTCAGCGTGATGACGGAGTTTCTTCACGAGTTGGATGGCGTCGGAATACCGGCGGGCCAACACCATCGCATCGAAAAGGTCTTGGATGAGATCGATCGTCAGCGCGCTCTTTTGAGAAGACGTCTCTCGAAACAGGATCTGGATGAGGATGTTGAGCACCCGTCGAGTCAGCTCTTCTTGGCTTTCCGTACGCAGGTCATCTTGCACTCGACGCAGTTGACCGTCGGGAACGTCGGTGATCGCTCGCTCCGTCGCGTGATCCAGCAACTCCAGGTCTTCCGGATTCTCGGCCCGAACCTCACGCAGGGCCTCGAGGTCCTCGCGAGAGATCGAGACACCAGCCACGAGATCGTCATCGGCGGCGCTGGTCCGGTAAATCGCGGCCACGATGTTCTCGATGTCGCCCTGAATCCGCTCGATCTCTTCCTGCTCGGCTTCGTCCGCCGCCTCGGAGCGAAAGCGGGAGAGGGTGTCGATCGTGAGGTAACGCACATGAGGCAGCTGAAGCCGCCATAAGGTGGTCACCAGGTCTTCGCCGGCGTGGTCGTACGACGAGAAGTCGGTCGAGAGCGCGCGCATGAGCCCGACCAGCTCATCACGCTTGATTCCCTGAACGAGGACGAGACGCCGAAAGGCGTTTCGGTAGAGCAGGAACGGCAGTCCTTCCTGGCGATCTGCGCTGACGTGGACGACCTCCTTGCCGTACAGAATGCGGTCCTCGCGAATGGAGAGGGTCAACTCCGGATCGCGGGCGAGCAGAAACTCGAGGCCGACGAACGCATGGTCCACGAACTTGACCAGCATCTCATTGTTGTCGGCGTAGACTCGGAAACCCTTGGCCGCCTTTACCATGTCGCCGAGCCAGGTCTGAACGTCGGGAACCAGCGCAGGGTCCGCAGTCGCCGCCGGGCGGTCAGGGCGGGCGTCGTCGGAGAACGGGGCCTGTCCGCTGCTCGGAGAACCGTGCAGGACGCCGTCGTTCGTCGGTCGTCCCGCAGGCGGGTACTGGGGCCCCGTCATGACCGCTCCAGTGTCGCCGGTCACCCGGAGCGGGTCAACGTTCGCTCGCCCGCACGCACTGCGCCCACGCTTCGAACGCCGCCACCCGCCACAACCCCGTCGCGATGTGAGCGCGGCCGAGGCTCAGCGCGTACCAAGCGCGGCGGAGCGCCTCGCGATCGAAGAGCCCGGACCCCGGCGAAGAGAAGATCACCGCCTCGATGCGTCCTCGCAGTGGTCCTTGCAACCACTCGTACGGTGACCCTCCGAACGGGCGAGGTGGCCTCTGAACGATCTGGGGAGGGAGCACGCGTCGGGCCGCCCGCTGCAACACCACGCGATCCCGGTCCACATCGAGACGATACCGATCTGGCAGACCGGCGACGAAGCCGACGACCTCGGCGTCGGAGAGCGGATGTCGCCATTCGACCCCCGCGTGGCGCTCCGAACGTTCGGCCGCGGCCAGGCGTGCCGCCGCCGTCGCCTCGAGGTCGAGTCGCTGCAGTTGAGCGAGAGGGTCGAGCTCATCGTCGGTTCGCGCCCAGCGTTCGGTGGCGTCGTATCCGTGAAGGCCTCGTCGAAAATCCGCTCGATACCACCCTGTATGCGCGTCTTCGCGGAGCGCGCGGGCCATACGCTTTCCGATGGGAGGAACCCAGCGGGCCTTGGCATCGACAAGGATGGGCAGCCGGGACCAACCGTCGAACACGCGGTCCCGAACTTCGTGAGCCCGGAGCGTGGCCCGGTATCGTAGACCGCTCGCAAACACGAGATCGGTGTTCGCGCCGGTCCAGAGGGTCGAACCGAACCCTCGCATCGTTTGGCCCAGCTGAAGCCAAGCCAAGGCATCGGGATCCACGGGCGGCTCACCGTCGGTCGAAACCGCCGTCCACAGAGCCTCGGTCACCGGCGCGGACGGAGCTACCGTCGGCTCCAGGCCCAAGCTTCGCGCGGTTTCGACGGCTTCGAGCGACTCGGGGCCCGTGGCATCACCGGCGGTGATCGCTCGTGCCGAGCCCCAAGTTCGGGCGGCGGTCGCCGCCACCATCGCCGAGCCGAGACCACCCGACAAGGCGACGACCGACTCGCTGCCCCCGTCGGCGACCGTCTTGTCGATCACCGTCAACAGAGACTGCGCCTGCTGTTCGAGGTTTCGACTCCGGTCGGGATTGAACCGAGGTCGCCAATACGAGAACACCTGCTGGCGCCGGCCGTCCGCGTAGATGGCCGTACCCGGGGCCAGGGGTCCGACGTCCCGAAGCAGCGAACGCCCGCCGTCAACGAAGCCGAACGATAGGTAGTCCTCCACCGCTTCCGGATCCAGGACCCGGGGCACCCCTTGGATAAGGACGGCTTGCATTCCGGTCCCGAAGAGCAAGCGCTCTGCGTCGCGGTAGACGTACAGGGGGCGCGCACCCATGCGATCCCGGGCCAAGAACAGGGTGTGGGAACGGCGGTCGTACACCGCAAAAGCAAACGTTCCCCTCAGGTGGTCGACGCAAGAAACGCCCCAGTGGCGATAGGCGCCCAGCACCAGCTCGGCCTGGGTCACCCCGCGAAAGCGGTGTCCGTCGTCTTCGAGCCGGTGACGCAGCGCCGTCCGGCCTCGGAGGACGCCGTCGAATACGATGGCCAACCGGCGTTCGGCGTCCCAAAGCGGGCTGCCGTCACCGTTTGGCTCGTCGCTGGCTCGCCGGGCCTGGCCGAGCGCGATGCCCGGGCTGGAAGTCATGCTGCCCCCGTCTGGGCCCCAGGGCGCGATCGCTTCGAAGCTACGTTCGAGCGCCGCAGCATCGATCCGCTGCCCCTTGTCGAAGTAGAACGCTCCGACGATCCCGCTCATAGCCCGACGCTCATAGCAAGGCAGCTTTCGCCGCGGCCGGAGACTAGCGAGTGCCGCGGCGACAAACAACCGCAATGCGAGCGCAAGCCTACTTCCCAGGCACGGGTTTCATGTCGACACCGAGCCGAATGTGTCCGCGGGGGTTCGCGGCGACCGTTCGCTCGACCGTCTGGAACCCGAGCCCGTCGACACGGACCCGCATACTTGCTGTCGGTGCGGTCAGTTGGCGCAGCAGCGGGGTCATTCCTGCTGGTACGCCGTTGAGGTATACGTTCATGCCCGGTGGCCGGCTGAACACCAGCACGTACGGCGCGTCGACGACCTCCTCCTCGTCCGATTCGTCGCCGTAGGATCGCTGGTAGTCGGGGCTCTCGCCTTCGTTGTCGAATTCAGGACTGAAGGGTATGCCCGCATTCTCCACCTGACCCTGGGCGGCGACCCGCTCCGGCGTCCACACCGGGCGCGGATCGACGTTCCGGGCTCGTCCGAACATCGGCCGGTCCTTGGTCACCGGCGATGATGACGCTTCGGTGGCCGGCCGCACCCGGGGACCGATGACCCGTCCCGCCCCACTGGGGCGCACTGGGTCGTCGATTCGGGTCTCGGTCCGGTCAGGGGTCAGGACCACCTCGACCGGCGCGTCCCCTTGGCTGAGGAACGCGTAGACGACGAACGCCAACACCACCACCGCCACCCCCGAGACCCCGCGACGGACCCAGGGGTGTCCATCCTCGATGATCACCGGTGGCCCGAGCTCGGACGGATCGGGGTCATCGGGCTGCGAGGGCTCCGTCGGCCGAGGACGGACGATGGCCTCGGATGGAAACACGGGAGGCGGGCTCGTCCGCGGGGGCGCGGCCGAACCGGGCATCGGTAGGACGAGGCGCCGCGACGCCTTTTCGGGCGGAGCCTCAGGCGCCGGCTCGGCCGGGCGCCGTCCACCGGAGGACGCCGTCGGATCCCGGAGCTCGGTAGGGACCCGATACGGCTCGACCCGGACCTCATCGTCTCGCTGAGGCCGAGATCGATCGGCGGTCGTGGACGGCGGCGACTCGACCGGAGTCGGGGTCGGGGTGTCCGGTCGTTCCGGTGGATGTCCCTCGGAGCCCCCCGAACCGCGGGAGGGGCCAGCTGGACGGCGGCGGGCCATGGTAGTGGGACCCTACTGGCTGTCGAGCTCGAGACGCCAGTACAACCGCTTCACGAACGGCAGCCCGTTGCCTCGGGTCTCAGCCGGCGCCGTCGCCGCGACCTGGGCCGCCGTGGGGCCGGCCGACGTGTTGACCAGGAGCTTCTTACTCTGTTGGTGCAAAGTCGGGGCGGCGGGAAGACCGGGTCCGATCGGTTGCGCCTTCGGGCGCTGGTCCGTCGACATCGCGTCGTAGCAGCTCTCAAACTTCATGGTGTAGACGTAACCGCGACCGGACGTGCAGCCGTTGGTCCGGGACACGTACGTGGTCCACGAAACGATGCCATCCTCCACGATCGGCTTGCTGATCAGACGCTCGCCCCCGTCCAGCGCGAAGACACCGTCGGTGTTGCCTGCGCCATCGGCCATACACACCCGATCCGTGGTCGCGCGCTCGGGCGGCACGCCGACTTTCCGGGTGTTGGTGTCGCGCACCTTATAAACATAGTTGGCGCCGCTGGCCTCGGTGAGATTCTGGTAGTCGCCGGAGCCGAACACGAGGCTCACCGAGCCGTCGACGTCGAAGAACGCGACGGGCTGGGTGTAGAAGGTCCGCCCGCCGCCGATGGTCACCGGGTCGTTGCTGGCGTCGACCGGGGTGACGTCGACCGCCGGCTTCAGGCCGCCGGGCTCGACCTCGACCCTCGCCAAGAAACCGTCGCTGCGAAGCGCATAGCAGTGGGTGATTGTGCCTTCTCCGGTGGCGTCGACACAGACGGGGGCGGTCGGATAGGAGTATCCAGCGCGCCCGGGAAGGGTGCGCCGGGCGATCTCGTTGCCGGTGGCGAGGTCGAAGACGTACATCGCGTTGGTGTCGGCCTCCAGGCCGCTGGTCGCGACCAAGACCGCGCGATTGACCGGCGCCGCATCCATCGGGAACTGGTACGCGTTGGGCTCGCCGCTCGCGAAGTTACCGCGGGGCAAGGTCCATTGCGAAACCAGCGGCGGCCGGGTGCACGGGTCGGTAATATCGACAGCCGCGTAACCGCGTCCGAACCGACCCTGATTGAAGATCAGCATGGTCCGGTAGCGGCCGTCGACGTACAGCTCCCGGGCGATCTGCTGTCCGGTGGTCAACGGCTGCTGGACGACATCGTTGAATCGATAGTCGTAGCGAGTACCGCTTTCCGTCAGCCACTCGGGCCGAAAGCGGAAGACCTCCGTTCCCGCGTAAGGAACCCCATCGTCGTACTCGAATGCGTAGCCGACGTCGCCGAACCGGCCCGTGTTGTTGCGGTACTCACCGCCGTGCAGCCCGATGATGTATCCGTTGGCCTGGTAATAGATGATCCGAGGCCGCTCCCTCGTATCGTCCAAATGGTCGACGGCATCGCTCACGTTGCCGCCTCCGGTCGGAACGTCCCGCGGCGCGTCGACGATCAGCGGGGCGCTTTGGGCCATGCCAAAGCTGTATCCATAGGTAATCCGGGGATGCGAATCGGGTCGGTTGTCGCCGCTGCGGTCGGCCAGATTCGGAGCGATGGAGACGATGCGATCGACGCCGTTGCGGAATGTTCCTGCCGGTCCGAGCAGGTCGACGTGCCGAATTCCGGGGTACGCGAAGTCGCTGTACATGGAAGCTGGCTCTCGAATCGGACCGCAACCGTTGGTGCTCCGTCCGATCCGGCTCGATTCGTCGGACTCGTACAGAGGGTCAGGATCGATCACGCCGTCCTCGTCGACCGCGTGCACGGAGAGCTTGGACGGTATCCCGAGGTAATCATCGCTGACGCCGGTCCGATTCCCGACGTCGTGGCCGGGTACCGTGAACGAATGCATGACCGCCCGACGTTCGAGACTATCGAGCACCACCGGGGCTCCGTTGTACACGCCGCGGTAGATTCGACTGAGCACCTTGCTGAACGCCTCGGCCATCTTCGCGCGGTCCTGCGCCCGAAACGCCTCCGTTTCACGATGCCCGGATACTTCGCGCATCATCGCGTTCGCTGAACCCCGGAAGGTGTTCGAGATGTGAAACACGAACATGTTGGAGAGCCTGTCGGCGGACCGGTAGTAGTCTTGGGCCTGGGCGGCCTCGGCGATGACCCCCGGCGTATAACCAAAAGCCCCGTCGGTCATGAACAGGGCGACGTTTTCGCGGCAGTACTTGGGGTCCGAGCCCCGCGCGATGTTGTCCTCCTGGCTGGGGTGGTTGAGGAACAGGTCACCGAAAGTGCGGGGATTGTACGTTTCGCACACCGCGACCTGCTGGCGCGCTTTCCAGGTCAAGACGTTGCCGCACGCGGACGGAGGCGCGGATCCGGATTGGCAGTCCGGCTGGTTAGGCCGGCAAACACAGCTGTCGTCGAACGGCGGGTCATCGCAGATGTTGTTGGCAATCCGGCTCGCATCGCACCAGTTGGTGTTGAGGAAGGTCATGTCCCAAACGCTATTGGGCGCCGTCGTACACGCCTCGAGCTCTCTTCGCACCGCTTCCAGCTCGGTCTGCAGAGGGTTGCACAGCTCGTTCTGGACGCTGATGACGTCGGGCTCCGTGCCCCACGCAGGCCACGTGAACGAGCCACCGACCAGCCGAGCGGAGAGGATGGACTGCAGATTGATGAACGGTCGCGGCGCTCCGGGCTGGTTGCAAGGAATGTTTCCATACACCGAGGGCGGGGTCACGGTGATGCCGTCGACGCCGTTGGTCACGATCTGATTGATCGCCGCGGGGTCGTCACGGCAGTTCTCGCTGGGGGTCAGGCAGCCTGCGGTCGGCGAGCCGGCCCCGAAGCCGGGATATCGGCGTTCTTTGGTCCGACAGTGGCCGGAGTTTCGGATCATCGTCTCCGTCGCCCCGTAGGAACCGGCGAGGTCCTTGTTGTCGGGCAAGACCCGGGCGCTGACGTGCGCCGCGTAACAACCTTGGTACCGAAACCCACCGAAGGCGAAGTAGTCCTTGAACGAAGGAATCGTGTCCAGCAGGTTGCGCTTGGCGACGCTGAGGCGGGTCCGGGGGTGAAAGCGATCGCGCTTGTGGCAGACGTGATTGCCCCCGCAGGCGTTGGGCTCGATGCCCATGGTCACCGACGCGTCGATGCCAATGACGACGTTGGGCTTCGGCTCGGTGCTCAACGCCGTCCAGAATTCGGCCTGGGCCTCGGCGCTCGGCCACAAGGCCAACCCCGCGCCGACCAGGACGATGTAACGAATATTCATGGCGCTCCTGCTCCTATCTCAATTCGCGTGCGAGACCCGACGGGGCACCAGCACCCCGACCGAAACCCGCTGCTCGGCGGGGGGGACGCCCGTTCCTGTCGCGGCCACCTCCACCTGTATCTCGAATACCTGCCCGAAAGATGAATTGACGTTTTCTCCCGTCGGCGCTCGCGTTCGCTGCCCCGGGCGCAGCCCGATGCGCACCCTGTACTGGCCTTGGTAAGGTCCGTGGTCGGGATAAGCGAATCGCAGCGCCATCCCGCCGACATCCAAGAGCTCGGACGCCCCGGTGCTATTCATGGGACCGGCGAACAGGTCGAACTGGTCCGGAAAGTCGAGGAACGAGGTCGGGTCCGACTGCTGAACCGCGAGCATGGCCAAGTTGACGCCTCGGTCGAGCCCCGACTGGATCATTTCCGACGCGCGGACGCCCCCCGAGTTCCGCACCGCCACCACCGCGTCATCCAACGCCAGCGCGACGGCGGCGGTCATGAGAGCCATGAGGATGATGACCGCAAACAAGGCGAAGCCCCGGGACCGGGGTGACTTCGAGCGCCGATGTTGAATCCGTCCCATACGCAACTGCACCTAATACGGGTCCGGCCGCACGCGGGCCGGCGCACCATGATCGAAGTATCGAAGGTTCGTGAGCGACTCGACGGTCGTCAGCCACTCCGCACGCAGGGGGCGGTCCACGATGCTCTGCCCGCCATCTTCGCGTCCGAGGCGAGTCTTGGTTCCCGAAGTTCGTGGGTCGACCCGCCGCACGCTCGTCAATAGGGCATTAAAACGAACGCGCCGAACCTCGAACCAGTTTTCCAGCCGATCCGCCGGAGGGCCTTGCAGGAGTCCGTCGAGATTTCCGGCCCGGCCCTCGTAGGCCCACTGACGCCATATATCCGACGCGGGAGGGATGATTTGGCCGACGTTGTTGTAGACCTCGGATGAGAACCGATAGGCGATCTGCAGATCGAGCACCCCGGGCGCAGCCAAGTCGTTGCCGACCTGGTTGCGGTCGACGTAGGTCAGGCCGTTGCCGATCTGGACCGGCGCGGGGTTCGGTCCGAAGTCGGTGCGGTGCAGCCAACCGTTCGCATCGACCCAATACGTCGACAGTCGAGCGCACATCACCGACGAACCGGGAGCGAGCGTGAACTGCAGCGAGTCGGTGGTGGTGATCGAGCTCCCGACCAAGGTCGCAATGTTCATGAGCTGCGCGCGCCCCGCGCCATTGGGCGCGGTGTGGTCGACGACGTAGATGTAACTCGAGTTGCAGTTGGCGAGGGGCTGATAACCAGGAATCGCCGGGATGACCGGTGGGGGGTCGAGATTGATGCGCACCGACCCCGCCTGCGACCAGCCGGCGGTGATGCCGGACAGGCCGGGGTTCGGCACGATGACCATCATCGCGTCGGAGTTCGGCTGAACCGGCGTCGTCCCGATGGTCATCGCCCCAAGGTTGTTCGCCCCCGCCACGACGGGGAGCGCCGCCTTGCCGTTGATGACCACGCCCAACCCTCCGCCCTGGTTCCAGGGCGGAGAGCCGCGATCGATGGCCACGGCGCCGGTAGACCCATGCCCGGCGGCGCGGAGGTCATTTCGAAGCTGCCGCCCCAGCAAGCGGCTACGAGTGCTGAAGTCCGTGGATTGTTTGCCTTGGGCGGACTGGCGGATGACCACCTGCGCCACCTTGGCGGCGACCACCACACTCAATGCCCCCACCAGCAACGCGACCATCATCTCGAGCAGCGTAAATCCGGACATCGGGGCCCGGCGGCGAGTGAATCGCCGCCACCCGTCTACGTTCGCTTCGAGACTGCGACCGCCAGGACGGAGGGAGGTCAGCGCTGGCCAGGACGGCCAAGCGCGGCCGCGCCTACGGCTTGCGATATTCGGGGCCCGGCGGCGAGTGAATCGCCGCCACCCGTCTACGTTCGCTCCGGGGCCCATCAGTACTCGCCCCGTTGCGTCGCGTCCGTACGGGCGTTGCACAGCTTCTGCACCGGATAGACCCGCACCCAGTAGCCGTTCACGTTGTTGATGTTGTCTTGCACGACGTCCCGCATGATCTCGCGGACCTGGACGTCGATCTGAAAGGACGGCGCCGCCTGCAGAGCGACGTTCTCGGTGTGAACGCGGATCGCCACCCGAACCGGAGGCACGTAGTCCGCCAGGGCCGGATTGGTGCTGCCGTCGCCGACCAGCGTGATGCTCGAGTCATTGATGGGCGCGGTCAACCATTGCCCATTGGCCCCCTGGGCAGGGGGCGTACCGGGCAGAAACGTGGGGTCGGCGCTGCCGGCCTGCAATCCGGTCCCCGGTAGGAAGTCGCATTCAGCGTCACGGACCTGAGCCGAGATACGCGCGAAGATGTCGAGGGAGTTGTGCTGCAGCGCCATGCTGCGGTTCGCGTTCTCGACATTGATAATCATGCCCATCAGGGCCGCCACGCCGGTCACCATGACCAGCACCGACACCACGGCCTCGAGCAGGGTCATGCCCCGACGCGAACGTCGAGGCCGGCGAGCAAGACGCCTTGCCAAGACTCGGTGTCGCATCAAGGGTCCTCGTCGCACCACGGCGGGCCCGCCGCCACCGACGCCGCGCAGGCGACGCCGGAAGGAAAGACGCGAATGCCATAGGTCTCCGGACCCGAGGTGCTCTGAACTTGGAGGTAGGCGAACGGCCCCGGAACCCCACGCAGGATCAGCCGGCCGGAGGGGGCGAAGGCGAGCGAACCGGCCGCCGCGGGCAGGCCGAGCCGCCCCGCACCGGCCGTCGCGGCGGCGACGTCGAACGTCTCGCACGAAACGACGATCGTGTCGTTGCCGAGGGTGAGCCGGGCCGGAACTTCAATCTGGTCACCGTTGATCCTGACCCATAGTTGCCATTGCGAGGGATCCCCAGGCGTCAGGGTCCGCTCGTCCGTGCAGCCCGCCCCGTACTCCATCCGGGTAGTCCCGGCCCGGCTGCCGGCGACCGCAGATACGCTCCTCGCCTGCTCCAACAGGCCTTTGATGGTCAGGCTGGCCCGTTCCAGGTTCAGCCGCCGTCGGCCCTGAAGGACCGTGGACGTAGCGATTCCCAGGAAGATGGCAATGATGGCCACCGTCACCACCAGCTCCACCAGCGTGAAGCCCTGGCTCCTGCGTCGACGGGGCATGAGTGCGGTTAAGCACGCCTCATTCCAAGACGAGGGCCTAACGAAAACCGCCGATTCTCTGCAATCGCCTTCCGAGCCTACATCGCAACGATTGTCAGACACCCTTCTGGTATCGCCGGCCGAACGGCCATGCTCACGAGTCTACGTCGAATTGATAACCGAGCTCGATGTCGGGTCCGAGGCGGTCGATGAGGTGGGTCTTGAGGCGCTTACGCATGCTCGCGACGATCTGGCCCATGCGCTGTTTGGTGACCCCGAACCGCTGGCCGAGCTCCGACAGGGAGACCGGGTCTTCGGACATCAAGTGTCGGCTCCATGCCTCCTTTTCCCGTTCGTCGGTCAGCGTATCTGCGAACTCATCCAGCGCTTGGCTCACGTCATCGGCGAAGGCGCGACGGAACGCCTCGGCTTCCGGGCTCGCGCCCTCGTTGGTCATCGTGTCGAGGATAGTGCTGCCCTGTGCGTCATCGTTGTGGGCGGGCGCATCCAGCCGGATCTCCGGCTGATCCATGTGTCGCACGACCTCTTCGAGGTCTTCCTCCTTCACGCCGAGACGTTCGGCCAACAGTTTCGGCCCGGGGTCGATCCCTTGCGCCCGCAGCTTCGCTCGCTCTTTGGCGAGCTGGAAGAACAGCTTGCGACCCACTCGGGTTCGCGAGATTCGCACCGTGCGCGAGTGCTCGAGCAGGTAACGAAGCATATAGGCGCGGATCCAGAACGTCGCGTAGGTCGAGAACTTCGCCCCCTTGAACGGGTCGAAGCGCTGCACCGCCTCCACCAGTCCGACGTTGCCTTCCTGGATGAGGTCGAGAACGCTGGCCCACGCTCGCCGGTACTTGTAAGCCATCTTGACCACGAGCCGGAGGTTGTGGACCACCAGCTTCCTCGCCGCGACGGGATCTCGGGTCTCGAAGTAACGAAGCGTGAGTTCGCGCTCTTCTTCCGTCGACAGGACCGGGTAGCGACCCATCTCCTGAAGGAAAGCGTCGAGGGCTGAGGTGCGCCGGACGCCGTCCTTCGCTCGCCGGGCGGGGACCGACGACCCGGTCGAGGACGGAAGGCTGGGCAGCGTGGGCAGGGAGCCGACGTCCACGACCACGTCGTCGCCGAGACCGCCCACATCCTCGTTGCCGGCTTGCTCCTCTTCCTCTTCGTCGTCCTCAGATGTCTCGGGCGTAGATTTGGGTGCCGCGGCCTTGCGAGCGCGCGCCTTCCGCTTTTTTGCGGTGGCCTTCACCTTCTTCGGGGAGGACGCCTCGTCGGCGGAAGGCTCGGCAGGGGAGTGACCGGCGGCACCGTCCTCATGGAAAGCGTCGTCCCGGCCGTCAGGCTTTTCGCCAGCGCTGGGCATGCAGACGCGATAATGGACCCCAGCGACGGCCCGTCAACCCTCGCTGGCGGTCCCGGCGATGCCGAGGTCGGTTAGAGGCAAGAAGAGAACCCGAGCTCCACATCGATATCGACGGTGAAGTTCACGGGCAGGGTCTCGAGGTCCACGTTCG
>JANQQN010000319.1 GCA_028289325.1 Myxococcota bacterium
TCCATCCCGCCACGGCCATCGGCCCGCTCACCGCGAGCACCAGGCCGAGGACCGGCGCCGGCCTTCCGGCGAGATATGCCGCCCACGAACCGAGCCCCACCACTCGGGGCGCACGGATAGGGATCTTCGGCCCGGCGAGCGCCAAGGTGGCGGGAAACAACGTGAGCGACGCGGCGACGGTGAGGACGAGCCCGACCCCGGCCGCGATCCCCAGCTGCTCGATGCCCTGAAAGCCGCACCAACCGACCGCCGCGAAGGCGCCGGCCGAGGTGATGGCGCCGGTGACTACGCCGCGCCCCGAGCGCAACACGGCTTGCCGAACCGCTTCGTCGCTGTTCAGCCCCCGGCGCCGTCCCTCCAAAAAGCGCGACGCGAGGTGGACGGAAAAGTCGATGCCCATTCCGATCAGAACCACCAAGAACACCGACGACATCAGGTTGACGTAGCCGAACATCAGGCGGATCGCGGCTGCGGTCCACACCACTCCGAACGCGATGGGAACCAGGGCGTACAACAGCAGCCTCAGGGTCGGCAGGAACATCAAGAACAGAAAGGCCACCCCCACCAGCGCCACCACGCTGGTCAGCACGGTATCGCTCTGAATCGCGTAGAATTCGTCGCGCTGGGTGGCCGGGATCCCCGTCAGCCCAAACGTCGCCCCGGGCGCCTGCTCCGCGGCCCGCTCGCACGCGCGCCGCACGTCGGCGACGAACGGAAGCACCACCTTCATGTCGTCCCGGGTGTACGTGGGCCGAACGAACAACACGCCCGTCTTCCCGCCTCGGATCGTGAAGTAGCCGTCGGCATCGACCCCGCCTCGCGCCCCGCGCGCCCCCATCGCCGCCGACACCGCCGACGTCTTGTCGAGCAGCCCGAGCTCGCCGCGCCGCCCGTCGAGCGCGAAGGCGCGCATCGAATCGACGAGCCGAGTCAGGGTCAGGGTCAGCAGGTCGGTCTCCCGACGACCGGCCTCGGGTCCTACGATCGACGGCGCGCGGTTGAGCAGGGCGGCCACGGCGGCGATGGGATCGCCGTCCGAAGCCGAGCTGACCAGCCGTCGGGTGGGTTCGAGCTCGACCAGCTTCTCCAGCCGGCCGAGATCCGTCTCGTCGAGATAGAGCAGGCCTCGCGCCTCGAAGATGCTCAGATCGATCTTGTAGAAGACGGACTGGGCGAGGTTGGGCATCGCCGCGATCTCCGCCGCGGCGGCGTCCATGAAGCGATGGACGGCGTCCGGATCGTCGCCATCGACGACGATCACCAGGTCTTCGGGAATGCCGAACTCCCGAGCGAACGCCATGTAGCGCTGCCAATGGGGGTTGGCCTCGCTCACGAGCGCCGTTCGCGAGGTGGAGATTTCCAGGCCCGACGCCAGATACAGCAGCGGCAGGGTGAACGCGACGGCGATCGAGAGCAGACGCCGCGGCCCGCGGGTGGAGATCTCCGCGCACCAGGTGAGCAGGGCGTTCATCGGCGGTGGTGCGAATGTGGTCTAGCGGCGCGGAACGGTCGCGATCGGTATCTTGCTCGACGCGTCCGAAGACCGGGACTGTCCGGCGCGCGCGATCCGCGTGATCTCGTCGGACGGCTGAGCCTGGGCGTCCGCCGCCCGCTGGTCCTCGAGCAGCTCGGCCCACGTGCGCATGTAGAGCACCACGTCGTCGCGGTGGCGGTAGTCGAGTCGCCGCCGCCCGTCGGGCAACGCCCGCAACACCGCGTGAGACGAGAGCCGCTCCAGCTCGTGGATGTCTTGGTACGACATCCCGGCTTCGATCATCGTGGTGATGATGTGGTCGATGGGGTACCCGCTCACCCCGCAGTGGTCGACCGCGTGCTGACCCCAGTCGCCCGCTTTCTGAAGGGCCAGGGCGTGAATCTCGCTTTTGCTGCGGCTCGTGAGCTGCTGCGCTAGGTGGCCGCAGTTGCAGGCGCCCATGTGGGTCCAGCTGTAGTCGGCGCCCCCATCCAAACGGTCGGCGGCCGCACGCAGCGCGTTGATCAGGGTTCGGGTCGGTCGTGCCATCGGCGTCCTCTCATACCAGATTAGTGGCCGCGAAGGAGCCTTCAAGGCCCGACGGTATAGGGGGAAGCGTCAACCCGCCTTTCGTTTAGAACACGAACTTGGCCAACTTCTCGACTTCCTGCCCGCCGAAGGCCGGGAATCGGATGCGTCGTGCCGCCCGCTCGACGCAGGGCGCGATGGTGGCAGCCACCGTATTGCTGGTCTCCACCACCTCAGATTTTGAAACTGAGCCATCCCCCCGAATATGGAACGCCACCCGCATGGCGCCGCTGCGGTCGGTTCCCCGAAGCGTGCTCCGCGCCAGGCAGTTTCGCATGCCACGCCACGAGTTGACGGCTTCCTGAAACTGGTAGTCCGAGAGGTCGGGTCGCTCGGGGATCTCCGGAAAGCCCATGACCGACCCCGCTTCTTCGGCCGTGGTTTTCTTCGCGCGCCGCCCTCGCGCCCTGGACCTCACCGCCGGCCTCGCGTCCGGGTCCGCCTCCGCGGCGGGCGCGGCGTGTTTGTTGAGCCCGAGCAATGCGGCCTTGAGGCCGTCGCTTTCGGCCTCCACCGCGCTCGGGGCCAACGCGGCGATCGAATCGCTTGCCGGGGCCGGGTCTTCGGGCGCCGAGACCGGGGGCGGCGAGATCTTCGCGACGGGCGGCGGCGGGGCTTCCTTGCGGCCACACCCGAGCGGGAAGCTCAGGAGGAGGAGAACACCGGCCATGCCCACGGACGGGCGGATCCTGGGACGCATCACGCGGTAGAAACGGCCGCTGGGGACGATCTCTGAAGTCTCGGGCACATTTGAAACGGAGAGCTGACGCATTTTCGCCCGCTCGCGGTCCCTCCCACGAGGTCACTGCACACAGCGCGGTTGCCAAATACGAACGGTCGTGCTTTTAGTGGCGACGTGGGCAAAGGCGCCGACACCAAGCAGGCGATCGTGGAGCGCGCGATGGGCGTGGCCAGCCTGGTCGGCCTCGAGGGGCTGAGCATCGGCGCCCTCAGCAAGACGCTTGGACTGTCGAAGTCCGGGCTGTTCGCCCACTTCCAGTCCAAGGAGACCCTGCAGATCGAGGTCCTGCGGGCGGCCGAAATGTACTTCATCCAGCGGGTGGTGCGCCCGGCCATCGCCGAACCTCGGGGGTTGCCTCGGGTTCGCGCGCTGTTCGAGCGGTGGCTCGGCTGGTCGGAGCGTCAGCTGCCCGGCGGCTGCATCTTTGTGGCCGCGGCGACCGAATACGACGACCGGCCGGGACCGGTTCGCGAAGTGCTCGTTCAAGCCCAGAGAGACTGGATTGAGACCCTGGCCCGAGCGGCGTCGATCGCCCGCGATGAGGGCCATTTTCGGCCCGACGTCGACCCACGGCAGTTCGCCTTCGAGCTCAACGCGTTTACCCTCTCCGCTCACTACTTTCATCGCCTGCTGGCCGCCCCGGACAGCGCGGCCCTCGCCCGGCGGGCGTTCGACAACCTCGTCACGCGCGCGTCGACTCACCCCTAAACCCTGGAGGTCCCTCATGCCGACCCCTTCGTTTGCCTCAAATAAAAGCACGAACGTTCGCTCCTCCGCTGAGGAGACCCGACAGGCTCGGATGGGCCGGGCGTTGCAGCCGGTGCGGACCGGCCTGCGGGCCTTGACCACCGTCTCGCCCCGTCTCACCGCGGACATCGTGGCGCGCCTGTTCGCCACGCCCCGAAAGCATGTTCGACCGGATCGGGAACAGGCGCTGCTGGCCACGGGAACGCCCTTCTCGGTGCCCGTCAACGGCGCGCTCCTTCGCGCGTGGCACTGGGGGCAGGGCCCCACCGTCATCCTGATGCACGGCTGGGAGGGACGAGGGGCGCAGTTCAGCGCGTTCGTCGCGCCGCTGGTCGACGCCGGGCTACGGGTCGTCGCGTTCGACGCGCCGGCGCACGGGGACAGCATGGGGCGGCGGGCGACCCCCACGGACTTCGCGGCCGCGCTGACCGCGGTTGCAAGCTGGGTTGGCGGCGTCGATGCGGTCATCGCCCACTCGCTGGGCGCGATCGCCACCGCGATCGCGGTTCATCGAGGCCTCGAGGTCTCGAGGCTGGGGTTCGTAGCCCCCGCGACCTCCCCCGAGCACGGGACCCGGATCCTCGTTCGAACCCTGGACCTCCCGCCGTCGGTCGTCGACCGCCTGCAGCAGCGGATCGCCGACGACGTGGGTGCGAGCTGGTCGACGCTGGCCGCGGGCGGGATCATGGACGGCATCGGCGTTCCGCTGCTGGTCCATCACGATCGACAGGATCACGACGTCCCCGTCGAAGGGGCGATCGATCTGTGCGAACGGTGGTCTCCGAGCGAGCTGGTGGTCACCAACGGCCTCGGCCATCGGCGGATTCTTCGGGACGATCACGTCGTAGGTCGGGTGACCGAGTTTCTCGCGCCGATCGCGGCCGAAGACGACGAGGCCAAGGATCCGTGGCGGACGTATCTCGAGATGGACCTGAGCCGCTACTGACGATCGCCTGCCGACCGAAAGGGCGGTCCAGCTTCGGCCCTGGCGCCGGCTGGTCCCGTATGGTCTCCTGGCGACAGGACGACCCCGTGATCGCGATATACGACGGAATCATCACCGGCGCCGCCTTTCGCAACTCACCCAACAAGGGCGGTCGCCTCGTCCCCGACACGATCGTGATGCACTACACCGCGGGGACCTCCACCAGCAGCGCCGCGCGATGGCTGAGCAATCCCAAAGCCAGGGCGTCGGCCCACGTCGTGGTCGGCCGCGACGGCGAGGTCATTCAGCTCGTCTCGTTCAAAGAGGTGGCGTGGCACGCCGGCCGGTCACGGTGGAAAGGACGAACCGGCCTCAACCGGTACTCGATCGGAATCGAGATCGTGAACGCCGGCCCGTTGATCAAACACGCCGACGGCCACTACCGAACCGCGTTCGACAAGGTGATCAGCGACCCGGCGGAGGTCGCGATCGCGAAACACAAACACGAACGCGAGACGCGATATTGGCACGCGTACACCGAAGCTCAGCTCGACAAGGTCGAGGCCCTCACCCTCGCCCTCCTCGACGAGTACCCGACGATCAACGAGATCGTCGGTCACGACGACATCGCCCGGGGCCGAAAGAAGGATCCCGGACCGGCCTTTCCCATGAACCGCTTCCTGAACCTCGTGGACACCCGGCGCGAGGATCGCCCGGACCTCATGGTCGTCACCGCTCGGCGCCTCAACGTCCGTGAAGGCCCAGGTACGGACTACGATCGGCTGCCGGGCGTCGAACCGCTGGCCCGAGGGACCGACGTCCGCGTCCTGGAACGAGAAGACCCGTGGGCGTTCGTCAGTTTCGGCGACGAGGAACACGGTTGGGTCAGCGAAAACTACCTCGCCCAGCGCAGGGCCTGACGCCCGCGCCGCCGAAGTGCACCGCCGAGACGTAGGCCCCCATCACCCGGTCGCGGTAAGGATGCGACGCGACCCGGTCGGCCTTTCGCAAAATCCACGGCGGGTAGATCGAAAGTCGCGGTCGACCGTTGGAGACCTCATGACCCGTATCCTGCTCGTATTGTGCGCTCTCGCCGCTTGGCCCGGCGCGGCCAGGGCCGAGATTCGGCCGACGGACCCCGAAGCCGACCGGACCGGTGCCCCATACTTCGTCGTCGACGCCGAACGGGGGGACGCGGAGGCCCTCCCCCTGGCCGCCACGCGGTCCACCGCGCGAATCGCCGGCACCATCGCCCACGTTCGCGTCACCCAGGTCTATCGCAACCGCGGCCCCAAGCCCCTGGAGGCGACGTACGTCTTTCCTGGCTCCACTCGGGCCGCGGTGTTCGCGATGCGGATGAAGGTCGGCGAGCGGACGGTCGAAGCCAAGATCCAGACCAAAGAAGACGCGCGAAAGACCTATGCGCAGGCCAAGGCGGCGGGCAAGGCGGCCAGCCTCTTGGAGCAGCACCGCCCCAATGTGTTTCAGATGCACGTCGCCAACATCATGCCCGGGGACCGGGTGGAAGTGCAGCTCGACTACGTGGAGATGCTGGCCCCCGACGCCGGCGTCTATGAGCTGGTGATCCCGTCGGTGGTCGGGCCTCGGTACGCGGGGGATCAAGGGCCGGGAACCTCGGCCCCCAACGAGTCGTGGATCAAGAATCCATACGTGTCGAAGAGCGACGACGGCCAGCCGCTGTACACGTGGGGGGTCGACGTGAAGATCGACGCCGGGATGCCGATCGCTGGTCTGCGATCGCCGTCGCACAAGATCGCGCCCCGTTTCCGTGGCGAGGCCTCCGTCGGCTTGGCGGCGCTGGAAAAGGACGGCGGGGACCGCGATTTTGTCCTTCGTTACCGGCTCACCGGGGACCGGATTCAGTCCGGCCTCCTCCTGCTGCCCGGCGACGACGGGCAAGAGCAATTCTTCGCGATGACCATGATGCCCCCGCGCCGCCCCCAGGCCGCGCAATTGCCGCCTCGGGAGTATGTGTTCGTCGTCGACGTGTCGGGGTCGATGAACGGCTTCCCGCTGGATACCGCCAAGGGCTTGATGAACAAGCTCCTCACGGACCTGAAGCCCACGGATCGTTTTAACGTCCTGTTGTTCGCGGGCGGTAATCGAGTGTTGTCCGAGCGGAGCCTGCCGGCCACGAAAGAAAACGTGGCCCGCGCCGTGCGCGCGATCGACCGGGAGCGAGGCGGCGGCGGAACCCGGCTGCTGCCCGCCCTCAATCGGGCCCTCGCCCTGCCCCGCCGCGACGGGATGTCGACCAGCATCGTCGTCGTCACCGATGGTTACGTCGCGATCGAGCAGGAAGCGTTCGACCTCATCCGCCGTCGCCTCGATGAAGCCAACCTGTTCGCGTTCGGCATCGGCCGGTCCGTCAACCGCCACCTGATCGAGGGCCTCGCTAGAGCCGGCATGGGCGAGCCGTTCGTGGTCCTCGACGGGGCGTCCGCCGCGGACACCGCGACCCGTTTTCGGCGCTACATCGAGTCGCCGGTCCTGACGGATATCGGCGTCCACTTCGACGGCTTCGCGGCGTACGACGTCGAGCCGGCCACGATCCCGGATCTGTTTGCGGAGCGGCCGGTCTTGCTGTTCGGCAAGTATCGAGGCCCCGCGAAAGGTCACATCAACGTCGAGGGCCGCAACGCGCAGGGCCGCTTTCGCCGGTCGATGGCCGTCGCATCGGCGACCAAAGACCGCTCTTTGGTCGCGCTCAAGTACCTGTGGGCCCGTCACCGGATCCGCGACCTATCCGACCGCCTCCGGTTCGACCGCACGGGGTCCGCCCGCAAGGAGGTCACCGACCTGGGCCTGAAGTACAGCCTCATGACCAACTTCACGAGCTT
>JANQQN010000346.1 GCA_028289325.1 Myxococcota bacterium
GGCAGGACCAGCGGGCGCGGCCTCGGAGGCGTTCGTGGCCCCTTCATCGGCCGGCGTCGTGGTCTCGGATTCGGCGGGCGCCCCTTCCTCGTCGCCCAAGATGGTCGCCTCCGCGGGCGGGGGTAGGGCCGTCGTCGCCGGGGGCGGCGATGGAGTGCTCGAACAGGCAGCGAGCGCTAGCCCCGCGACGCCCACAGCCGAAAACAGATAAGCTCGGTCGCACATCGTCCGCATGGGTCAATCCTTCGCGCTCGCCGTTCGTGTCCCGTCGGGTCGCCGCGGGGCCCGTGCGTCGGGCGCCAAGCGAGGCGCCCGGCGCGATTCCCCCAGCTTATCCAGACCGTTACCGGACACGGTAAACGTCTGGAGGCGGGACTTGCCGCGCTTCTGAATCGGGAACTCCGAAGGTTGATACTTGTTGAGGCCTTCGAGGATTCGATCCGTCCACTCGTTGCTAACCCGAGTCCGTTTTGCTTCCTCGTAGGCCCGGCGGTACGCAGCTTCGGCTTTGCGCTCGAGAACCGCGGCCCGCTCCTCGAGCTGCGCCCGGTATTCGTTGGCCAGCTCCTCGTTGTTGCGGAACTCGCGCGGAATCGGCGCGTTGAACAGGGCCTCGGCGAATCGTTCGTAGCTGTGGCCGATGCGATACAGGGCAGCGAGCGTGGTCTCGACGCGCTTGTAGCCGAACACCGCCTGATAGGTTCGTTCGACGTCGCGCTGCGAACGCGCCTTGTTGGTCAGGGCCCGTACCTGGCGCCGACCGGAGCCGGTGATCTTCATATCGTCGTATCGCCGGAATCCGGACTCCGCGATCTCGAACGCGCACTTGGCCGCCGCGGCGCCGGCTCGGCCGCGCACCGACAGACGCCGGCCTTTGAACTCGTCACGGCACGACCGATATGCGCGCAGCGCGGCCCGACTGTTCTTCCGCTTGTCGTAGCCCTCGGCGATCTTCTGGTACGCCTCGATCACCCGCTCGTTCTGGGTCGACTGGCGTCCGTAGCGGCGAATGAAGTTCTGCAACGTGGCGATCATCTGCGGGTAGTCCTCGACCTTCTCGTGGACGAGGGCCGACCGGAAATACATCTGCGGCGCATCATCGCGCTGGGGGAACGTCCGAGCGTACCGTTGGTATGCCTTCGCGGCGTCTCGGTAGTCCTGCTGGTGCTCGAGGACGACGGCCACGTTGTACATGGCGTCGGCGCGGTCTTCGGACTTCGGATACCGATCGACCAGCCGAGTGTACGCGGCCACCGCCTCACCGAAGTCGAATCCCTTCTCCGCGTTGATACCCACCCGGAACAGGGCCCGTGGCGCGAGCGCGGACTCCGGGTACCCATCGAAGATCCGCTTGTAGGTCTTCGACGCGCTGTCGAACCGCCGGACCTTCTCGTAAGCCACCGCCGCGTTGAACAGCGCTTTGTCCGCGAACTGGTGACCGCGGTTCTCGTCGACGAGCTTGACGTAGGTATCCGCTGCTTTCTCGAACTCGCCTTCCGCGTCGTACTTTTCCGCCTGCTTGAACTGGGCGCCGACCTTGAAACCTCGCAGCCCCGCCAAGAACTTGTCTTGGTCGCCGCGGGCCTTGTCCCGTTGGGCGATGTCGATGAGCTTGGCCGACCACTTCTCGACGTTCGCCCAGTCTTCGGTCGCGAGGTACGACTCGATCAATAGGTTCGACGCGTACTGGGCGACCTCGGAGCTCGGGTGACGGTCGACGATCTCCAGGAAACGACGGCGCGCTTCGTCGAACTGATCGTGTTTGTAGAAGACCTCCGCCGCTCGATACCGGATCGCCGGCGCTCTTTCACTGCTGGGGAGCAGGGTCACGAAGCGGTCGGACGACGCTACGAAATCCGCTCGGGCCTGGTCCAGCGGCTGCGGCGCGACCCGTTGGTCCTTGCGCTGGGCCGCGGTCATGAGGTCGCGTTTCGGCAGATCGCCGGCGGCGATCAGCGTCTCGAGGTTCTTCTCGTAGGTGATGACCGAAGACAGCGCCGCCGCGGCGAGATGCTTGTTATTGACCTGGCTGTCGCGAACCTTGTCGTACTGCTCAGCAGCGCGCGGGTAGTCGCCGGAGTAGAACAAACACTCGGCTAGGTAGAACTCGAAGTCGTACGCGTTGTTCGAGTTCGGGAAGCGATCGAGATAGCTCTGATAGGCGGTCGCGGCTTGCTTGTACGAGGCCATCGCTTCGTCCAGCCGACCGGAGCCTTTGTAGGCTTGGGCCTGCTGGTGACGGAAGATAGCCGCGGTGTACAGAGACTTCTCCGTCAGCGACTCCGCCTTCGCGATCGCGTCGGGATTATCTTTGTTCGCCGCATACCACTTCGACCCGCGGGAGTAGTCGGCGACGAGCTTTTCCCGGGCCGCCGTCGCGCCATCGAAGTCTCGCAGCTGCTCGTAGGCTCGGACGATCTTCTCTTGCGCCTCGGGGTTGTAGCCGGCGTCCGGGAACTTGGAGATGCTCGTCCCGAGCACGTCGATCGCCTGCCGATACCGGGTCTGATCGAACAGCACCTCGCCGTACCGCTTCCAGATCTCTCCCGCATAGTCCTTTCGAGCGAGCGGCGTCATCACCTGCTGAGCCCGATCGAGCCCTCCCCACCCCTCGTCGGCGAGCGAGACGGCGACGTATTGAATCGCTTCCGTGCGCAGCTCGGAGCCGGTGACCCCGGTGGCTTCTTCTTGCTCGTCGGCGTAGTCGATCAACTCGACGAACGACTTGACCGCGTCGTCGAATCGGTCGAGTCGATAGTAGGTCCACGCCACCTTGTACAGCGCCTTGTCGTAATAAGGGCTGTCGGGGAACGTTCGTACGTTGTTGTACGCCGCGATCGCCTTTTCGAGGCTCTCGGCATCGCTCCCATCGAAGTAGATTTCACCGATCCGGGTCCATACCTCGGCCAGGAATCTGCTGTCCGGGTTGCTCTCGACCAGATCCAGATAGGCAGCGAGGGCTTCTTCGGTCTGCCCCTGCTCCCCGTAGCAGTACCCGAGCAAGTACCTCGCGGCGTCCGCGAGGCGATAGTTCGGGAATCGGGTCAACAGCTCTTTGTGCAGGCCCACCGTGGCTTCGAACGACGGCTGAGGCGGCGGCGGCTCGGTGGTCCGTTCTCCGTTCTCGAACGCTCTGAGCTCCGCCTCATACCCTCGGCTTCGCTGAAGGTACTCGTCGCTGCTCTTTTCGTAATGGAGCTCGGCAAGCCGAAACATCGCGTCCGGGCTGTAGGTCTCGTCGTTCGGATAACGCTCGAGGAAGGCCTCGAAGCGCGCGATGGCCTCCAGGCGCCGCTGGCGCTCGCGGCGCTCCAGCTCGTTCACCGCCGCATCGTACTGAGCGGTCAAGCGGTCTTTCTGCTCGTCGTACTTGACCTGAATCAGGTCTCGCATGTCTTCGGCGAAGCTCTCGGCGCCGATCGAAAAATACTCGAGGTCCCGGGTCAGGTTCTGAATCAGGCCGGCCTTGTCGGTCGCCGCCTCGACCTCCCTCGCGGTCATCGGGGTGGCCGGCTGAGCTTCCGTGGGCGAGATCAGCGAGCCCGGACCACGCTCGGGTCGTTCATCGTCCACGAACTTGCGAGGGGTCGTCGACGTCGCGGCGTCAGGCGCCGCCAGCTCATCGGGCGCCGCGGCCGACGGCGCCCTGGGAACCGCGGGGGCCGGTGTACCGGAGCTCGGGACGTCTTGAGCCCAGGCCGGGAGCCCGCCGGTCGACGAGACGACGAAGGCCGCAACGGGGGCCCAGCGAATCAGGCGGTAGCGGTCGGCGCTGCGCATGGCATCACTCTCTCAACGCGTCGGCGAATTCGAGCTCGAGCTCCCTCACCGCTCGCTGCTGTTCCTGGATGATGTTGTTGACCTTCTCGGTCTGGGCCCGCTTGCGCGCCCACGCGACGTCGATGATGCCGACGTCAGCTTTGAGAACCAGGTCGCTAAACTGGGCGCCGACGTTGTTGAGCGTCTCTTTGGCGACCGGTCCCAGCATCGCGCGGGTGTCCACGGCGAGCTG
Source organism: Myxococcota bacterium (assembly GCA_028289325.1). Taxonomy (GTDB): domain Bacteria; phylum Myxococcota; class Kuafuiibacteriia; order Kuafuiibacteriales; family Kuafuiibacteriaceae; genus JANQQN01. The sequence goes on from JANQQN010000346.1 coordinate 4,013, forward strand.
AAGTCGCTCCTGCTCATAGTCGGTCAGCTTACGAACCTCGGCGAGGACCGCTTGCCGGATCTCGTCGGCCTTGCCATCGACCCGACGATCCAGCCCCGCCTGCAGTTCCTTCAGGGTCTGGTTGAATCGCGCCAGCTGCGACCGCTGCCCGTCGATGCGGATGAATACGCTTTGGTAGTCGCCCGGGACCCGGGGGCGATAGGCCCGAAGCATCCCGACCTCCTCGTCGAGCACGCGGTCGAACTGCGCCCGTAAGCGCAGGGACCGGGTCCGCCCCGCATCGCCGTCGATGAGGTCGGCGGCGACCGCGATCTCCCGCTCCAGGTTGACCTGCTCGTCGTCGACGAGAGACAGCGCGATCTTGGCGTCGGCGATCCGTTGTTCGAGCAGCGCCCGCTCCTCGGCGTTGAGCCTCGCCCCCTGTTCTCGATACCACTTCTCCACCGCGACCACCTGCGCGCGCATACCGTAGATCCGGTACCGCAGACGATGAGACGAGCGGCCGGCGTCGAGGAACCGATTCTTCAGCTCTGTCCGCGTCGACTCGACCTGATTGGTATCGAACGGCAGTTCGGCGATCTCTTGCTCGATCTGTCGCGCCTGAGCGTGGACCAGGTCGAGCTTATTGCGTTCGGGCTCGGTCAGGGCCGGAAACACCAGCGAGCGCTCGAGCTCGAGGATACGTCGCTGGGCGTTCAGCATTCGGTTTTCCGTCCCGATGGTCTGGGACCGCGCCTCGCGAAGCCCGGGAAACATGTTGTATCGCTGCTCGCCGGCCAGCGCGCGCTCCAAGGTATCGACGAGCTCCCGGCTCTCCCTCAGGAACGTGGCGCTGTCGGCGAGATCTCTTTGCATGCCGACCGCCCGTCCGACCTGCTCCTCGTCCATCGCCCAGTTCACCGCGAGGGGGGGCAGGATCGGGCTCGCGTCGACCCGAGCGATATCCGCCGCGAGCAGCTGGTCGAAGAACTTCCGAGGGTCGTTGGTCCGGATCAGCGTCATCAGCTCATCGCGAGCGTCGCCATAGTCGTCGATGATCGTCTGGAACGTATCGTAGGCGTCTTCGGAGGCACCGAGACGGATCATCAGGTTGCCCTGAAGAATCCGGGCCTGCGGGTACAAGCGCGAGCTCGGCGCGGTCGCCATCAGGATCTCCAGCGCGCGCAACGCACGATTGAACGACTTGCGCTTGGCCGCGGGCTCTTCGGCCTGATTGGCCGCCGTGACCTGAACCCAGGCCACCTCGTACAGCATGTCCGCGAAGTACGGCGAGTCTTGCGAGATCTCCTGGTAGGTGTCCGCGCTCTCGGTGACCATCCCCAGCTCCTGATACAAGCGCCCCAGCGAGAGGTTGGTCAGATCGCGAAGCTGTGTTCCCGGCGCGCCTTGCGGCACCCGAGCCAGCGCGACCTTGAACTGAGCGATCGCCTCGCGGTACCGCCCGAGCCGGACGAGCGTAACTCCCGCGTAGTACGCCGCCCGCGCCGACACCGAGCTTCCCGTCGAAATGCCTTCGAAGATCTTGTACGCACGCTCGACGTTCTCCGGCACCTGGCTGCGGTACAGCATCTTGCCGTAGATGTAGTCGACGCCGGGGCGGGACAGGGTCTTCGCTTGCCGCAGCCGCTCGATGTACCGATCGACGTCCTCGAAGCGGCCGGTGGCCCCGGAGATCTCGAGAAGCCCGAGAACGACGTCTTTCAGGCGCTCTCCCCGACTCGAACCGAGGATCTGCTCGTAGTACCGGCGAGCGCCAGAGAAGTTGCGAGATAATCGTAGCGACTCCGCGAGCAGAAAAACGCAGTCGTCGTACTGGGGATGCGAAGCCAAGGCTGGATCTTCGACGACATCGAGCAACGCGACCGACGCCCTCAGGTAGTCCTTGAGGAGAAAGTGCACCTCACCTTGTCGCAGCCGGCGTTCGACCTTGGTCACCGACGGCGCCATCGCCAGGCCGTAGCTATTCTTGAGCTCTTCGAGGCTGACGCTTATCGCTGCCAGCTCGCGATCCGTCGCGCCGGCGGTTCGCTCGGCCCGTTCAAAGGTCGGCTGGCCAAAGGCCTCGGCGCTCAACAGAGCCGCTGCGAACACGAGCCCGACCGCAGCCGACCTCCGCGGCCGTATGGCGATGGTCCTGGACATGCTCACTTATCCGCCGCTGGCGCCGACGGCTTCGTCGGGTTGGGGGCGTCGATGTCTTGTTTGACCTCGACGTCATACCTGATCGCCGGTCGGTCCTTAAGGTCGGTGGTGAAGCCGCCTTTCTCGTAGGCGACCACTTTGACGGTGGTGATCTTTCCTTCCTCGGCCGTGAACGCGTGGCTGGACCGGATGCGAAAGATGTAGCCCTGCAGATAGCTGAACAGACCGTAGCCGTTACCGCGGTACAGCAGAAAGACCGACAGGTTGTGATTGCCGGGAACGATCGCGCCGTTGAACAGCTCGATCTGTTCCTGTTCGTCGAGGCCTCCACTCGGGTCGTTCTTGTTGAACAACGGCGCGCCGTCGAGCGCGTAGGCGGCCTGCTCCAAGGAGAACGACGACCCCATTTCGTTGCGGTGAACAATGACCGCCTTCGCTCCCGAGATCGCGCCGTTGAGCACCGTCTCCCGAAGGAGGATCAGCCGCGCCTTGCTTCGAAACACCCGCTCCTTGAGGTCGTTCACCCGCTCCTCGAGCGAGCGAAGCTTCACCGTATGGTCGGAATCGTCGATCGACGCCGCTGGCGGCGCGCTATCCGCCTCGACGTCGGGCTTGGCGGGCGCCGGCGTCTCCGCCCCGCGAGCATTGTCGGTCGACGGCGTCGGGGCTTGGGCCAATACGGCGGGCGCCACGAACAGGATCAGCGCGGCGAACAAGCTCGCCGCGACGGAGGGTGGGGCACGATGGAAGCTGGAACCAGCGGCGACGATCGCTCGCTTATGGGGGACTGACATTCTACGCACACCGACTTTCTTCTTCGGGCCACACCATGACCACGCGCGGACCACAAGAGCGGGACGAGCCCCGGTCGTTAACGTACGACGGTCCGTCGCCGCATGTCAGGGCGCGAAGACCGTAGCACCAAACCATCAGCATCATAACCGGAGCGTCTCCATGATCCTCGAGCCCACCGCCTCGATCCGCCACGATGTCATCCCTGTCACACTGGCCAGCTGGTCCAGGGACGCGGGCGACACCCGCGACACCTGATCCAGCACTGCGGACGAAACCAGAAACCCAGGATCCATCCCGAGGTCGCGAGCCCAGGTCGTCCGCTCCGCCCGAAGCCTCGCTAAGCGCTCTTTGGAAGCGGGAGAATGGGCGGCGCGGGGTGTTCCAGACGGTGACGGTCGCCGTCGCTCGCCTGGGTCCGGCCCTCCGAGCCCATCCGCTATCGCGTGCCCCAAAGCTGCACGATCGATGTCTTTCGGCAGAAATTCCAGCGCTTTGAGACGCGCTAGGATCCGTGGCCCTCGCTTATCGATCGCCCGCGACAATCGCAGCAGCTGATCGTTGCGCGCGATCCTGAAAGGCGGCTTGTCAGCGTCGCGAGCGGCCTGCTCCCGCCACACGAAGGCGGCCCGAAGGGCCCGACGGCCTGCGGCCGCAAGGTCGCTCGCGCCCTTTACTTTGCGCCAAGCCTCGGGGTCGAACGCCTTTTCGGTCGGCTCCCGCTGTCGAAGGAGCGCGCATTCTTCCCGGTGCCAGTGCAGCCGACCGACATCGCCAAGCCGCCGTTCGAGGACCGTCGCCAGGGGGAGCAGGTGCATCGTATCTTCCCGAGCGTAAGCCACCTGAGCGTCACTCAACGGGCGCTGGGCCCAGTCGGACCGCTGTTCGCCTTTGTCGATCACGACTCCCAACTCGGCCTCGAGCACCGCTTTCAGACCGGTGTTCTTCATGCCGAGAAACTGAGCGGCCAAGGCCGTATCAAATAGGGTCCCCAAGGTGAGGCCGAACGACTGCTTCAGCGAGCGAACGTCGTAATCCCCACCGTGCAGGACGAGGGTCCGGCCTTCGTCCGCGAGAATGTTACGAAGGGAGGGTACGAGCCCCCGCTCGAGGGGATCGTAAAGATAGTCTGCGTCCTCGACGGACAGCTGGATGAGGCAGACCTTCTCGAAGTATCGGTGGAACGCATCGGCTTCCGTGTCGACGGCCAGCCGCCGCGCGTCGGCCAGGCGCGACCAGTCGCCGTCCGAGGCGTCCGTTTCGGACTTTCCCGGATCGAGAAACCGGACTGGCCGCGTCGTCTCGTTCATGGCGGGTCACGCAGGCGGCGATCCGCCTTTCTCGTCCGTCGGATCGATTCCGACCGCGCGGCTCGAGGTGCCCTGTTGTCGGTGCGGGGCGGAGAGCAGGTCAAGGGACCTCGGTCGCCGGCGG
>JANQQN010000352.1 GCA_028289325.1 Myxococcota bacterium
CGCACGGCGAGTAGAATCGTGGCTCAGCGCTTCAAAAGACGGAATCCGACGAGCAGGATCAAGGCTCCGAGAACGGCGGTGCCCACGCTTTGCACGGACAGACCACCGGTCCGCGTCGACAGTCCGAGCAGCTCGCCCGCGTAGCCCCCGACGAACGAGCCCACGATACCGATGGCGATGGTGGCCAACAGGCCGCCCGGGTCTTTGCCAGGCATGATGAACTTGGCGAGCCCCCCCGCCACAAGGCCGAGCACGAGCCATACGATGATGTTGTTCATTGTCGATCCTCCCCGCGGCAGCTTACAGCGGGTCGTTCGCCCCGTCGAGCGCGGCCACCGATCACTTGGCCTTCTTCTTGGGCAGGTAGAGGTCGGTGATCGTGCCCTCGAACGCCTCGGCGGAGAAGGCCACGGTCTCCGACAGCGTGGGATGGGGGTGGATGGTCATCCCGATGTCCGCGGCGTCGGCGCCCATCTCGATGGCCAACGCCACTTCGGAGATGAGGTCTCCTGCCGACGGACCGGTCATCCCGCAACCAATGACCTTGCCCGAGCCGTCGAACAGCAGCTTCGTTAGCCCCTCGGGGCGGTTGACCGCCAACGCGCGCCCGCTCGCCGCCCACGGAATAGAGGCCTTTTCATAGGCTTGTCCGGACGCTTTGGCGTCCGTCTCGGTGACCCCGACCCACGCCACCTCCGGGTCGGTGTAGGCGACCGAGGGAATGACTCGGGCGTCGAACGCCCGCTTTTGGCCCGCCGCCACCTCGGCCGCTACTTTGCCCTCGTGGGTCGCCTTGTGCGCGAGCATCGGCTGGCCGACCACGTCACCGATGGCGAAGATGTGGGGAACGTTGGTGCGCATCTGGTTGTCGACAGGAATGAAGCCACGTTCATCGACCTTCACCCCCGCCGCATCGGCGTTGACGAGATGCCCGTTGGGCCTGCGCCCCACGGCGACCAACACCCGGTCGAAGCGCTCGGTGTTCACGCCTTTCTTGCTCTCGTACGTCACGTGAAGACCGTCGTCCCGAGCCTCGACACCCGTCACCTTCGCGCCGAGAAGAACCTGGTCGTAGCGCTTGTCGACCCGCTTTTTCAGCGGGCGCACGATGTCAGGGTCGGCGCCGCCCAACAGCGTGTCCAACAGCTCGATCACCGTGACCTTCGCGCCGAGCGCATCGTAAACGCACGCCATCTCCATCCCGATGATTCCGCCGCCGATGACCAGCAACCGCTCGGGGATGTCGCGCAGCTCGAGAGCGCCGGTGGAGTCCATGACTCGCGGGTCGTCAGCAGGGATGAACGGGAGTTTCACCGGCTCCGATCCGGCCGCGATGATCGCGTGATCGAAGGAGACCCGAGTCGTCCCCGATGCGGTCTGTACCTGGACGACCTGCGGTGAAACGAAGGTGCCGAAGCCTTCGAGCACCTGGACCTTACGCTGCTTGGAAAGGGCCCCCAGACCGCCTGTCAGCCGCTTGACGACCCCGTCTTTCCAGGCTCGCAGCTTGTCGAGATCGATCTTCGGAGCGGCGAACGACAGGCCGTGGGCCTCCATCTCTTCCGCGTCGGTGATCACCTTGGCCGCGTGCAACAGAGCTTTCGAAGGGATACAGCCGACGTTCAGGCACACGCCGCCCAGGGTCGGGTCTCGCTCGACCAATACAGTCCGGAGGCCGAGATCCGCGCCGCGGAAGGCCGCCGTGTATCCGCCGGGACCCGATCCGATCACCACCAGGTCCGCGTGCAGGTCGCTGTGCATCGGCGCCGCCGTGGGCACCGCGACGGCGTCCGCGATCGGAGCGCCGTTCGTCGGCGGCGGGGAGGACGCAGAAGCGCGGGTCGCCGGCGGTGCGGTCACCGCTTCGCCGGGCCGCAGCACCAGGATGACGCTGCCTTCGGACACCGAGTCCCCGACCGCAACCCTCACCGCCTTGACGGTCCCCGCCTGCGGGGCCGGGACGTCCATGGTGGCCTTGTCGCTTTCCAACGTCACCAACGGGTCTTCGGCGGCGACGGTATCTCCCGCCTTCACGTGGACCTCGATCACCGGTACGTCCGAAAAATCGCCGATGTCCGGAACTTTGACTTCCACCGTTTCTCTCATTCGGCTGGCTCCTGTCTGCGTTTCAAAGCAGCATCCGCCGAGCGTCGGTGAGGAGCTCGGCCAAGAATCGGGTGAATCGGGCCGCCGCCGCGCCGTCGATCACTCGGTGATCGTAGGACAGCGACAAGGGCAGCATCAGCCGGGGAACGAAGGTCTCCCCGTTCCACTCGGGCATCATCTTCGAGCGCGAGACCCCGAGAATCGCCACCTCCGGCGCATTGACGATCGGCGTGAAGGAGGTGCCGCCGATCCCCCCCAAGCTGGAGATCGAAAAGCACCCTCCCCGCAGATCGTTCGGCCCCAGCTTGCCGTCGCGAGCCCGGGCCGACACTTCCCCCAGCTCCTTGGATAGCTCGACGATGCCCTTTTGGTCGACATCCCGAATCACCGGCACCACGAGCCCGGTGGGCGTGTCGACGGCGACGCCGATGTGAAAGTACTTCTTCAGGATCAGATGCTCTTGGTCGGGCGCCAGCGAGGCATTGAACTGCGGGTGGCCTCGGAGCGCCACCGCGACCGCCTTCATGATGAAGGACAATAGGGTGACCCGGTACCCCTCCTTTTTGGCCTGGGTGTCCAGCGACTTGCGGAAGGGGTCGAGCTCGGTGATGTCCGATTCGTCGTTCTGGGTAACGTGAGGAACGTTGAGCCACGAACGATGCAGCACGGGCCCCGAGATCTTCTGGATCCTCGACAGCGCTACCGTCTCCGTCGGGCCGAACTTCGAAAAATCCACGGCCGCAACGGCAGGGATGCCGGCCCCCGCCACGCCAGGGGCTGCGGCCGGCGACGAGAGAATCCCTTTCACGAACGCGAGAACATCGTCGCGCAGCACCCGGCCTTTGCGCCCGGTGCCTTTGATCTTGCCCAGGTCCGCCCCCAGCTCCCTCGCGAAGGCCCGAACCGATGGGCTCGCGTGGGCGGTGGCGAAGCCTTTCTCGTCGACCGCGGTCAACGCGCCTTTCGGCTTGTCCGCTCTCGCCGGCGCCCCCCCCGCGCCCGGCGCCGGCCGCGGGGCGTCGGCGCTTCTTCGGGGCGGCGTCGGCTTCGGGGGACTGGCCTCTTGCTCCTGGTGTCCGTCCGGCGATGGAGGAGGCGGAACCGCGGCCTCGCTGGCCTCGAGCTGAACGATCCCCGTGCCTTCGGACACCCGGTCGCCGGTCCGAACCATGATGAATGCCACGACGCCAGAATGCGACGAAGGGACGTCCATGCTCGCCTTGTCGCTCTCCAGCGTAATCAACGAATCCTCGGCATTGACCTGATCGCCGACCTTGACGAGGACGTCGATCACCTCGACGTCTTGAAAGTCCCCGATGTCGGGCACCTTGACTTCAATGATGTTGGACATCTGGATGCTCTCCGTTAAGCCAGGCGGGGCGGCACCTTGTCGGTGTCGATCCCGTACTTCGCGATCGCGTCCGCCACGAGTTGGGCGTCGATGGTCCCTTCGTCAGCGAGCGCTTTCAACGCGGTCACCGCGACGTGGAAGCGGTCGACCTCGAAGTGGTGTCGAAGCTTCTTGCGGGTCGACGAACGCCCGAAACCGTCGGTGCCGAGAGTGACGTAAGGCTGAGGGACGAAGGCCCGGATCTGCTCCGCGTAGCTCTTCATGTAGTCCGTCGCGGCCACCACCGGCCCGTCACTGGCCCCCAGACTCGCGGTCACGTGGGCCGTACGCGGAGGCTGGGTGGGGTGTAGCCGGTTCCAGCGGGCGACATCGTGGCCGTCCCGAGCCAGCTCGTTGAAGCTCGGAGCGCTCCATATCCGCGCCGACACCCCGAAGTCGGCCTCGAGGAGATCACCAGCGGCGATCACCTCCCGCAGGATGGTGCCGCTGCCCACGAGGTTGACCGACCGATCTCCGTCTCGATCCCGGAACCGATACAACCCGCGGAGGATGCCCTCTTCCGCGCCCGCGGGGAGGGCGGGGTGCGCGTAGTTCTCGTTCATGGCGGTGATGTAGAAGAAGACCGACTCTTTCTCGACGAACATCCGTCGCAGCCCATCTTGCACAATCACCGCCATCTCGTAGGCAAAGGTGGGATCGTAGCTCACGCAGTTCGGCACCGTTCCCGCCAGGATGTGGCTGTGGCCGTCTTGATGCTGCAGGCCTTCGCCGTTGAGCGTGGTTCGACCCGCCGTGCCTCCGATCATAAAGCCCCGGGCATGGCTGTCTCCCGCCGCCCACGCGAGGTCTCCGATGCGTTGAAATCCGAACATCGAGTAGAAGATGTAGAATGGAATCATCGGGATGCCGTGGGTGGAATAGCTGGTCGCGGCCGCGATCCATGACGACATCGCCCCCGCCTCGTTGATGCCTTCCTGGAGAACCTGGCCTTTGAGGTCTTCCCGGTAGAACATCAGCTGGTCCGCGTCTTCCGGTCGATACTTCTGTCCGACGGGAGAATAGATGCCGAGCTGTCGAAACATCCCTTCCATGCCGAACGTGCGGCTCTCATCGGGAACGATGGGCACGACGCGAGAGCCGATCTTCTTGTCTCGACACAGAGTGTTCAGGATCCGCACCACGGCCATCGTGGTCGAGAACTCTCGGGGCCCGCTTTCCTTGAGCAGGGCATCGAACGCTTTGAGCTCGGGAACCGCCAGGGTGTCGGTCTGCACCGGGCGGGCGGGAATCGGGCCCCCGAGAACCTCCCGCTGCTTCATCATGTACTCGTACTCGGAGCTGCCCTCGTCGAACTTCACGAACGGGGCGTCCGCGATGTCGTCATCGTTCACGGGAACCTTGAACCGGTCTCGGAAGGCCTTGAGAGCAGCGGTCCCCATCTTCTTTTGCTGATGGGTGATGTTTTGGCCTTCACCGGCCTCGCCCATCCCGAAACCCTTCACCGTCTTCGCGAGAATGACCGTGGGCTGTCCTTGATGGTTCGCGGCCGCGTGGTACGCAGCAAACACCTTGTGGGGATCGTGGCCGCCGCGGGTCAGACGCCAGATGTCCTCGTCGGACATCGTCGACACCAGCTCTCTCGTCTCCGGATACTTTCCGAAGAAGTACTCTCGGGTGTACGCGCCGCCCTTGGCCTTGTACGCCTGGTACTCGCCGTCGACGGTCTCCATCATGACTTTGCGAAGGAGCCCGTGGTGGTCGGCGGCCAACAGAGGGTCCCAGTTCGAACCCCAAATGACCTTGATGACGTTCCAGCCCGCGCCCCGGAACGTTCCTTCGAGCTCCTGAATGATCTTCCCGTTGCCCCGAACCGGACCATCCAGCCGCTGCAGGTTGCAGTTGATGACGAACACCAGGTTGTCGAGCTGTTCGCGGGCCGCGAGCCCGATCGCGCCGAGGGACTCGGGTTCGTCGGTCTCGCCGTCCCCGAGGAAGGCCCACACCTTGCGGTCGGCCATGTCGATGAGCCCTCGGTTGTGCAGATACTTCATGAACCGCGCCTGATAGATGGCCATGATCGGGCCGAGGCCCATCGACACGGTCGGGAACTGCCAGAAGTTCGGCATCAGCCACGGGTGGGGATAGGACGACAACCCGTCTTCGCCGACCTCGCGGCGGAATTTGATGAGCTGGTCTTCGGTCAAGCGACCTTCCATGTACGCACGGGCATAAACGCCGGGCGCCGAGTGCCCTTGGAAGAAGACGAGGTCGCCTCCGCGTTCCGAGGTCGGTGACCGCCAGAAGTGGTTGAAGCCGATGTCGTACAGGACCGCCGACGACGCGTAGCTCGCAATGTGGCCCCCGAGCTCCGAGCTCTCCTTATTGGCCTTCACGACCATGGCCATCGCGTTCCACCGGTTCAGGGTGCGAATCCGCCACTCGAGCTCGGGATTTCCGGGCAGCGGCGCCTGCTTGTCGGGGGGGATCGTGTTCAGGTACGCGGTCTGGGCGCTGTACGGTAGATACGCGCCCGACTCGCGCGCTCGCGCCACCAGCTGCTGAAGCAAAAAGTGCGCGCGCTCCGGTCCATCGCGGTCCAGCACGGACTGGATGGACTCGAGCCACTCTCGGGTCTCAACGGGGTCGATGTCGTTCGTCATCAGCTCGATGCTGTCTTTCGGATTCATGTCCCACCCTTTCCTGAGGTGCTGTCGGCCGGCGTCCCGCGCCGCATTTCATGGTTCGTCGCGCTCGAGTCTCAGCGCGGCGACCTCGCGACGCCGCTCTTCGTTGTCGCGGTTGCGAAGTGCGTCCCGAACGTAGTCCAAGTGATCTTTGGCGGCCTGCTGGGCTCGGTACGGGTCCCCGGCCCGGACCGCCTCGAAGATGTCGCGATGCTGTCGGCGCATGACCGCTTGCGACCCTTGGTTGGCATAAAGCTTCCTGCGATTTCGAAATACGTCCTCGCGCAAGACGCCGACCAGGGCCCGCATGACGTACAGCAGGACCGCATTGTGCGCGCACTCCGCGACGCCGAGGTGAAACGCCGCATCGACCTGGGCCTGAATCGCGAGCTCCGCCTGGTTCTCGACCGCGTTCTCGACCGCCTCGAGCCGCCGTTCGAGCAGCTGGCGATCGGGCTCGGTCGCGCGCAGAGCGGCGAGATACGCGGCCTGCCCTTCGATGATGGCCCGGAATTCCAGAAAGTCCCCTTCCGTCTCCGGATTCGACGCCATCAAGCTGAACAGCGGATCCGTCAACACCGCCGCCGCCGCGTCCCGCACGTACGCGCCTCCCCCGCGCCGGAGCTCGACGACCCCGCGGGCTTCGAGCCGCTGCAGGGCCTCCCGAACGCTCGGTCGGGACGCGTTCAGGCGTTCCGCCAGCGCGCGTTCAGGCGGCAGCCGTTCGCCGGGCGCGAACCCACCCCGAAGGATGAACCCTTCAAGCGATGCCTGGATCCGATCCGAGACCTTGCGCTTCGGCGGCTCCTCAGGCCCCGCCGTCGGCTTTTTGGTCTGACCATCCGCGGGCACTTCGCGCGGCTTAACACCGGACCCGTCCGAGCAACAGCCCCCTGGGCGTCAATTCCGGACCGCAGAGGGCACGGAATCTTTGAATTGGTCTGACCAAACACTGGATGATCCAGGGTTTATTCGCACCTAAGGCTTCAGAGCAGCGCGCGAATCCTAGGTCGGAGCGCTTCCGGTTTGGTGCCCGGACCGTACCTTCCGGTCACCCTACCCTGTCGGTCGACCAGAAACTTGGTGAAGTTCCACTTGATGGCCTCCGTACCCAGCGTGCCCTTGGCCTCCGTCTTGAGGAACCGAAACAGCGGATGGGCGTTGCGGCCGTTCACGTCCAGCTTGGCGAACATCGGGAAGCTCACCCCGTAGTTGACCTGACAGAACGATTGAATGTCGTCGTTCGAGCCCGGGTCTTGGCGCCCAAACTGGTTGCAAGGGAACCCGAGAACCTGAAGACCGTCGCCCGCCAGCTCCTCGTGTAGTCGTTGAAGGCCCGCGAACTGGGGCGTAAAGCCGCATCGACTGGCGGTGTTCACGACCAGCAACACCTTGCCCTCATAGTCGCTGAGGCTGACCTCGGCGCCATCTTTGGTCGGCACACTGTGCTCGTAGATCGTCGTCATCGGGGTGCTGATAGAGAAGCGTCGGCGCTGCGGCAAGCCGGCGGGCGCGCCGTGGATCGTCGGCGGCCCAAAGACCGAACCGCCCCCGCCGGGCCGGACTACGAAACTTGCTCCGGGCAAAGCGTGACAGAACGGCCGACTTTGGGCGCTCCGGACGACCGCAGGGGGCGGCAGTCCTCACGACCTTATCGAGCTCTTCTTCGCAGGCTTTGCATGCCTGGCGGAGGGCTCAGGTGCGTCCTTCGGTAGCTGTGGGTCGAGGCGCTGGAAGATCGGTCGGACCCCTCGCGCGTAGGACTTGGTCATTAAGAGCGGGATCCCGGCGCTTTCGCGCCCCGCCCGTGCGATCCGAGGCTGTCGACCGCGAGCCGGTCGCTCCATATGGTCTAAGGAGGTAGGATCGAGCCTTCGTTGGGATCGCCGGCCTTCAAGGTCCGGCCGTACTCGACCAGGGCGTCCTTGAGCTTGAGCGCAGCTTGAGTTCGGTGAAGGTCCGCGCGGTACAGCAGATAGATGGTGTCCGGGAAACCGGGCAGCTCGGGATGAAGCCGCCGCAGCTCGGTCGGATCGCCGTTGGCCGCCACCCGCCGCGGCAGCAGCGCCACCCCGAGCCCCGCCGCGGCCAGGGCCCGGGTGAGCTGAAGGTCTCCGCAGTCGAGATGCCGCTCGGGCATGACGTCGTCGGCTTTGAACCGCGCGATCAAATCCTGAACCTGGCGGATCCGGGTCGCCGCGATCAGCGGACCCCTTCGCACTCTCGCCAGGGCCTGGATTCGGTTGGCGACCGGCGGCTCCCGCGAGGAGACGAACAACTCGATACCGTCTCGATACAGCTTGACCATCACCAGGTCGTCGTGGGGCTCCGGATTCACGCATAGCCCGAAGTCGACCTTGCGTTCGATGACCGCGTCGCGGACCGCGGCTGACGTTCCGTTCCACAGGCGGATCTGGATCCGCGGGGAGGCCCGCAGGAAATCTTGCATGAAATTGGGCAAGAAGTACGCGCCGAGCGCCTCGTTACACCCGACGACGAACTCCCCGACGTCGTCGGTCTCCAACCCCGACACCCGCTGCCGGACCCGTTCGAGGCACTCGAAAACCTCCTGCGCCGAGTCCCGAAGCACCCGTCCGGACGCGGTCAACGAAACCCCGCGGCTATCGCGATGAAAAAGGGTCGCGCCGAGATCCTCCTCGAGGTTCTTGATCGCCACGCTCAACGTAGGTTGCCGGGCCTGGACGGCACGGGCGGCGGCGGAGATGCTGCCGTGTTCCGCGACGGCCAGAAAGTATCTCAGCTGATTGAAATCCATCTGCCGATCAGACGGTAACAGACGGACTATCGTGACGCCAACGGCGTAGTGACGAGTCCGCAATCCAGCCTTCGAGCCGGGGCGTCGCCGTCGACCAGCCGCAGCGGTCCCCAGTCACGAGCGCCGAGCCTATCCTGAATCACCGTCGGCTCGAGATACACGCAGCGGTCGAGAGGCGCGCGCGCGCGAAGTGCCAGGCCGACGGGCGACTCCCGGCGGACGACGACCCGCAGCCGCGGATCGCGCACATACCGCCACTGAGACGCCCGAGGAAGGACCGCGGAGACCTCGTAGCCACTGTATCCGAGAGTGCGCGTGATGCCGGGTCCCGCTCGCCCCATGGCCGCTTCGAGCTCCGGAAACCGCCGCGAGTCCGGAAGTGAGGCCAGGGGCGCCTCCGCGGCCACCACGAACGGACGCGGCCCCGCCGACTCGGCCGCACACGCGCCGACCAACGCGCAAGACAGTGACAGCATCCCTTGCTTGACCATGACTCAGAAGGGCTAGGTCGACGACCGCGACCCGCGTTGAAGGCTGTACCCGGTCCGGCCGAGAACCGGTTGGCTATTCCGACTCAGAATTGGTGACCTGACGGCTCAGGTTGTGAACCCAAAACCGAGCTGTTCCGGTCCCGGCGGCGGGGGCTCGACCTCGGCGAGACATTCCGGGTCATCGTGGGCTACGTCATTGACGCGCGGATCGATAGCCAGGGCCCGCATCGCTTCCGCGGGATACGGTGCCAGCAGTCGAGTGATCCGGGCCTCATCGTCGACCTCGGGATCCAGCCACTGCGGGTAGTCGTCGGGGCGCAAGATGACTGGCATGCGGTCGTGGATCGGGGCTACGAGCGGGTTGGCGGTCGTGGTCAGGATCGCGCATGTCTCGACCGGCGGACGACCGGACCGGGCCCACCGCTGCCAGACCCCGGCCATCGCGAACACCTGGTCGTCGGCCATCCGTAGATGGATGGGGTGACGAGCCTTGCCGATCCGCCGCCACTCGATGAATCCATCGGCGGGGATCAGACACCGCTGGCTGAGGATCGCTTTTGCGAACGCAGGGCGTTTGAACACCGTCTCCGACCGTGCGTTGATCATCCGGGCACCGACCTTGAGTTCTTTGGCCCCCGGCGGCACGAGACCCCACCGAAGCCAGACCATGGCCCGCGCGTCACCGTCCGACCGGACCGCAAGGACGTCTTGGGTGGGCGCGACGTTGTATCGGCGAGCATCCGGGTCGCCGGGCCGAGGGGTCTCGTTGGCCGAAGCCGCCGGTCCTGCTGCGACCCCGAAAAGTGATCTCACCTCGTGGGGTGTTTTCCGGAGCGTAAAGCGACCGCACATGCCTCGGACAAAATGTCACGCGAGCGGGGCCACTCTGCCAAGGTGTCAGCGGTCCAGCGACGAAGCACGTACCCGGCTTGGCGTTGCCAGCTGGCATGTCCCCTGCTACCTCCGCCGTCGCGGCCGTGTTGGATAACTACTTCAAATCGTACTTCTGGACCTTCCGCCTGATGGTGCTGGCGCTGCTGGCGTTCATCCTCGGGCAGACGGCGAACGCGTTCATCGCCCGGAGCCTCGCCGTTCCCGCCGCGGATATCGCCCAACCCCGCACCGCGAGCACGGCGCAGCGCGGCGGACCGCGGAAGAACTTGGCCGCAGCGTGGCAGCCGTTCCTGGATCGAAACGTGTTCAAGGCGAAACGGGAGGACATCAAGCCGCCCCCGCCGAAGACCGCCGGCAAGACGGATGCAGCGGCGCCGCTCGACCCCGAAGACTTCACCGAGGACAACTGCGATCAGTCCAGCCTGCCCACGAAGCTGGTCACTACCATGGTCACCCCCCGCCCCGAGGAATCGGTCGCGGTATTTCAAGACTCGGGCGCGGAAGACATCATCGTCTATCGCGCCGGCGACCGAGTGCAGGACAAAGCGGAGATCGTGCTCATCGAGCGTAGGAACGTGTTCGTGCGGCACGAAAATCGATGTGAACGGTTTGCCCTCGGCGAGGGTAAGACCGCGCGCCCGCCCCCGCGAGCCAAGCTGCAGGCCAAACGGCCGAGAAAACGGGACGACGATGAAGAGAAGCTAGGCGCGGGGGTCAAGAAGGTCAGCGATTCGGAATACACGATCCCCAAAGCCGAGGTCGACAACGTCCTGAGCAACATGAGCAAGCTCGCCACCCAGGCGCGCATCGTGCCTTCGTTCCGGAACGGCAAGGCCAACGGCTTCAAACTGTTTTCGATCCGGCCCAACAGCCTGTACGCCAAGATCGGGATTCAGAACGGCGATATCATTCAGAAAATCAACGGCTACGAAATCAACAGCCCCGATAAGGCGCTCGCGATCTACTCGAAGCTCAAAGATGCGACAAACATCTCGGTGGATCTGCTCCGACGAGGTAAGAAAAAGTCGCTGAGCTACAACATTCGGTAAGCCTGATGACGACTCTGACTACCTTTCTGCCCCCCCGGTGGCCACTCTGGGTCGCCCTCGTCGTGCTCGCCGCCACGACGCCGCGCTCGGCGTCGGCCGAAGAGCAGAGCGGCGATACGAAGAAGAAGACGACCGTCAAGAAGGCGGCCCCGCTGATCAACCGACGCGCGCTCACCCTACCTAAGAAGCTGCCGCCGCCCGCGCGCCCCAAGGCGAACCCCAATCTCGACGACCGCCGACGGCGCTTGAGCCGGCCCGCCCAGGGTCAGGATCTTCGCCGCGGCGCCACTCCGCCGAGGTCGACGCCCAAGCCCCCGACCCCGCCCAAGCCGCGCCGCGGCAACAAGAGCTCGGCCGCCTTCGCCAACCTGACCAAGGCCGGCGGTAAGCGCTGCCGACCGCTCCCGTCGACGGCGCGGGTGAACTTCGACTTCAAGGGCGACATCAAGGAGCTGGTGGAGACCGTCAGCAAGACGACTTGCAAGAACTTCATCCTCACCAACAAGGTCCGCAGCCAGAAGTTCGAGATCGTGTCTCCGACTCCGATCACCGTGAATCAGGCGTGGCGCGCGTTCCTGTCCGCTCTGGAGGCCAACGACTTCAGCCTCATCCAGGTCGGCAAATACTATAAAGTCATCCAGTCGACCCAAGGCACCCGCTCTCCGGTGCCCATGTACAAAGAAGGCTCGCCGCCGGTGGAAGACCGGATGATCACCGTCGTCTGGCGCCTCAAACACGCAGGCGACATCAACGCCGTGGTCAACTACCTGAACATCTTCAAGAGCGGCAAAGGGCAGATCCATCCGTTCGCGGGGACCAACACCATCGTCGCCACCGATTACGGGACCTCGATCCAGCGGCTGGAGAGCATCCTGCAGGAGATCGATCGCCCCGGGGTGGTGGAGGACGTCCGGGTGGTACCGGTCCAGTTCGCGTCCGCGAGCGAGGTCGCCGAGAAGCTCACCCAGATTTTTGAGCCGGCCAAAGCCCCCGCCCGGGGAGCCAAGAAGCCAGCCAAGGCGCGGGTCAAACGCGCCAAGGGCAAGAAGAAAGGCAAAGCGAAAGCCCCCGCCCAGGCGGGGGGCAGCGATGAGGCCCCGGTCCAAGTGTCGAAGATCCTCGCCGACGACCGCACCAACAAGCTGATCATCATCTGCACGCACGAAGCGTTCCTGCAGATCAAGCTCCTGCTTCGGGAGCTGGACGTCCCCGAGAGCAGCGAAGGGCAGCGGATCCACGTCCTCAGCCTCAAACACGCCGACTCCGAAGAGCTCGCCCAGACGCTGAGCTCGCTGGCCCAAGGTGGAGCCAGCGGGGGCAATCAACGAGGACGCCGGGCTCGAACCACCGCCCAGCGCCGGGGCGGCAACGGCGGCAACAACCCGCCGGCCAGGGGCGCCTCGGCCGCGCTGTTCGAGGGCGACGTCAAGATCACCGCCGACAAGCCCACGAACAGCCTGGTGGTGACCGCGTCCAAGGGCGACTTGGCTTCGGTGCGGCGGGTGGTCGAGCGGCTCGACGTGCCTCGGTTCCAGGTCTTCGTGGAGGCGGTGATCCTGGAAGTTTCGGTCAACCGCGATCGTCGACTCGGCGTCGGCTGGCACGGCGGCATCGCCCCGGTCATCGACGGCGAGGAGACCCCGATCATCTTCTCCAACACCCCGAACGCGGAGCTGTCGTCGCTGGGGGCGGTCGCCAATCCGCTGAGCCTGGCCAGCCTCCTGGGCCTCGCGGGCGCGGTGCGAGGTCCGACCCTCGCCGGCACCGAAGACATCATTGCGGGCGGGATTCCGGCCATCGGGGTCATCCTTCAGGCGCTGCAAAGCACCAACGACGTCAACGTCATCTCCACCCCTCACCTGCTGACCGTCGACAACGAAGAGGCGGAGATCCAGGTCAACGAGAAGCGACCGTTTCCCTCGGGCCTCAGCCTGGGCGGCAACCTCGCCGGCTTGGGGGGGGTGAACAACCAAGCGACGCAGGCCCTCGGCAACCTCGGTGGATTGGGGTTGGGCCAGGTCGCCTTCAACCGTGAAGACGTCGGTCTGACCCTGAAGCTGAAGCCTCAGATCAACGACGAGGACTACGTCCGGCTGGAGATCGATCAGGAGCTCTCGGATGTTGCGGGCACCGATCAGGTCACCAACCAGGTCATCACGTCGAATCGCTCCGCGAAGACCACGGTCGTGGTCCGCAGCCAGGACAGCGTGGTTATCGGGGGCCTGGTCCGCGATCAGGAGACGGTGACCGAGTCGAAGACCCCGCTTCTGGGAGACCTCCCCCTCATCGGTTGGTTGTTCAAGCGCCAGCAACGCCTGGTCGAAAAGACCAACCTGCTCCTGATCTTGACCCCGTACATCATCCGCGGACCGGAAGACTTCCGTCGCATCTTCGAGCGCAAGATGGCCGAGCGAAAAGAGTTCGTCGACCGGTTCTACGGCACCACTTCGGAGTATCGAGCCGCGATCGACTGGGATCGCAAGGTCGGTCCCCTCGGCTCCTACCACTTCCGGATGGCCAAGGAGCTGGCGAAGATCGAGAACGACGGGCCTGGCCAACCCGATGAGCAGCTCATCCAACCTCAAGACGGGCCGGCGACGCCGCCGGACACCGGCGAGCCGCCCGCGCCCTCCGTGGATGAAGGGAGCCCTTGATCAACCATGTCCGAGACCGCGCATCCGGAGGACCCGACGGCGGTGACCTCGCTGAGTGACGACCTGACGGTGCCCGCCGCAGAGCCGCCGCACACGTCCGCGCAGTACGCCCATCTAGCCGGACGCCCGTTCGGTGAGATCGCCGTCGCGTTGGGCTTCGTCGATCTCGACGACGTGACCGCGGCCCTCGAGGCCCAGCAGATCGACGACGACGACGATCGTGTCGGCGACCTGTTGGTACAGACCGGGCGCCTGAACCCGGAGCAGGTCGCCCGAGTCCTATCGGTGCAGCTGGAGATGCCGTTCTTGGAGAAGATCGACGTGGATCAGATTCCCGACGATCTGGTGCAGCGGGTACCGATCTCCTTCGCGCGCCAGCACGGCGTGCTTCCGGTGGCCCGGCTTGGCGACTCGGTGATGACCGCGGTCCAAGATCCGGTGGATACCGAGGGCCTCGACGACGTAGCGATGCTCATCGAATCTCGGGTCATCGCGGTCATCGCCATGCCCGACGTGATCGCGGAAGCGATCAACCGGGTGTACGACCGGGCGACCGGCCTCGCCCACGAAGCGGTCGCCCAGCTTCAGGGCGAAGATGAGGAGCTGGAAGCCGACTTCGACGCGAGCGACCTGCTCGACGAGCAGAGCGGCGACGACGCCCCGATCATCCGGTTCGTCAACGCGCTGCTCCGCGATGCCGTCAAGAGCCGGGCCTCCGACATCCACATCGAGTCCTTCGAGCGTAACGTGGTCGTCCGCAACCGGATCGATGGCCTTCTCTACAAGAAGGTCGAGGCCCCCAAACACGCTCAGTCCCCGATCATGGCCCGCGTGAAGATCATGGCCGGGCTGAACATCGCGGAAAAGCGACTCCCTCAAGACGGCCGGATCCGGCGGCGCATCGCCGGCAAAGACATCGACGTCCGCGTGAGCACGATCCCCACCGCGCACGGAGAGCGGGTGGTCATGCGGATCCTCGACCGCTCCAACGTCCTGTTGTCGCTCGAGGAGCTCGGTTTCGCTCCGAACGTCTTCAAGAGCTTTCATCACCTGGTGACCCGGCCTCACGGCATCATCCTGGTGTCGGGGCCCACGGGCTCCGGCAAAACGACGACGCTGTACGCGGCGCTGTCCCGCATCAACTCCCCGGACATCAACATCCTCACCGTCGAGGATCCCGTCGAGTACCAGCTGTCGGGCGTCGGTCAGATGCAGGTCAACGCGAAGATCGACCTGACGTTCGCCTCGGGCTTGCGCGCGTTCCTCCGCCAAGACCCCGACGTGATCATGGTCGGCGAGATCCGAGACCGCGAGACGGCGGAGATCGCCATCCAGGCTTCGTTGACCGGCCACCTCGTGCTGTCCACGGTCCACACCAACGACGCGCCCGGCGCGGTCACCCGGCTCGTCGACATGGGCGTGGAGCCGTTTTTGGTGTCTTCGACGCTGATCGGGGTCCTGGCCCAACGCTTGGTTCGAAACCTGTGCTCGGCGTGCAAGAAGCCGTACACGCCGACCTCCGCCGAGCTTCAAGAGCTCCGGATGGCTCCGCAAAGCGGATTGACCTTCTACAAAGAAAACGGGTGTCCAGAGTGCCTGGAGACCGGGTACCGCGGTCGAAGCGGTATCTACGAGCTGCTGGTGGTGGACGACGACGTACGCCCCCTCGTGCTGCGGAACGCCGACGCAGGCACGATCAAACGCAAGGCGGTGGAGAATGGTATGACCACTCTCCTCGCCGACGGCGTCCGCAAGGTGACGGCGGGCAAGACGACCACCGAGGAAATCTTGCGCGTCGCGAAGGATGAGGAAGTGGTCGTGGAATGAGCGCGGCGCCGCGCCCGGTTTTATGGCCGTGGGCGGTAGCGAGGCCGCGCTTTCGCTGCGAACCAAGGTGAGTACCGATGCCCGTCTATGCATACAAAGGACTCGACGAGCGCGGTAAGGAGGTCAAAGGCCTCCTCGACGCCGACTCACCCCGGGTCCTGCGCGGACTGCTGAAGAAGCAAGGGATCCGGATCGTCGAGCACCGCGAGGAAGACCCCGCCAAGCGCAGCGAAGGTCTGCTGTCGGCGACGTCGACCGAAATCGACATCAGCAAGTACTTCGAGCGGATCACCGTCGCCGATATCGCGTTGGTCACCCGCCAGCTCGCCACCTTGATCCGCAGTGGAATCCCGTTGATCGAGGCCCTCGGCGCCATCGTCGACCAGGTCGAAGGCGCCAAGATGAAGCGGATCTTCAGTCAAGTGAAGACCCAAGTGAACGAGGGCTCCTCCCTGGCCGACGCCATGGG
>JANQQN010000373.1 GCA_028289325.1 Myxococcota bacterium
GTCGACGCGCTCTATGGTCATCTGCCCACAGGAACGCCCCCCCATGACCCGATCCAGGACGAGGGCGAAGCGCACCCGTGGGTCGGCCGCGTCGAAGACAAGCATTGGCCGTTGCTCGCACATTGGCGCGGCGGTGGCCACGGCCGAGGTTCCGACCGTATATGCCGCGCCGGGTTCCGACCTGCGTCGGAACGCCCGCCGCCGAGTTAGCGTGGGGCGGGCGGGTCGCCGGACCAGTAGCGCTTGAGCAGGGCGGTGGCCTCCGGCGAGCGCATGTCGAAGTCGCGGTCGCCGTAACCCGCCCGCGGCACCCATTTCCACCAGAAGATGCCCTTCAGGCGATCCTCTTTGGCGAGCCGCGACAAGGCCGCTTCCATCAACCGGCGGCGGTTGGCGATCGCGGCGTCGCTGCTGTCGGTGTCGGGCGCCCAAGGCTTACGGGCGGCGTCCAGGCTACGGCTGTACCCGATCTCCGAGAACACGTACGGCTTGCCGTACTTCGTGGACAAGGTGTTGAGCTCGGCCAAGGGCCGGGCCCAGCCTTTTCGGATCTCGGCGAGGCTCGGGTTCGTGCTTTCGCTCAGCGGAAAGTAGGCCTGCACGCCGATGAGGTCGACGGCATCCCAAAACGGCACCTCTTTGAGCCGATCCCAGTTGGCGGAGTAAGTGATCCGGCCTCGATAAACCTGGCGGACCTCTTTGATGATCCGGCGCCAGTCCGATTCGTGACCCAGGGTCTGGTGGTACTCGAGCCCGATCGAGAACAGCGGGATTCCGTGGGCTTCGGCGAATCGAGCCTGGTCGACGATGAAAGCACGATAACCGTCGAAGAACCGGCGCCACTGGGCGGGGTCGTCGAAGGTGATGGCGCCCCGCCACTCGAAGCTTCCCCAGTACGCGAGGTGGGGCTTCCAG
The DNA here is from genome assembly GCA_028289325.1 of Myxococcota bacterium. GTDB lineage: Bacteria > Myxococcota > Kuafuiibacteriia > Kuafuiibacteriales > Kuafuiibacteriaceae > JANQQN01. Next base: position 916 of record JANQQN010000373.1, read on the forward strand.
AACAGCTGGACCCCCTCGTCCTTGGCGATCTGCGCGGCGCGGGAGAGGTATCCGGTGGAGGCCGCGGGTCGCCACCGGATGGTGCCGTTGCGGCGGACGCCCGCGTAGGGGTGAATCTGCACCCAATCGACGCCGAGGGTTCGCAGCTTCCGAAGGGCTTCGGTCATGGCCTCGCTTCCCCAGATTCGACCGTAGCCGGGGCAGGATACCACGACGCCGTGCATGAACCGGTCATGGTCCGCGCCGCGGGTGGGCGCCGACGTTCCGAGGGCGGCGATCAGTGCTGCGACATGCACTTGAAGCACGGACCGGCCTCTCCTTTCGCGCAGTTCACTTCCGCGCATACGCCGAGCGGGCCGTCCGGGAGCTTACACTTGGTGAACTGCTTCGTACACTGAGTGGAGACAGCGGGCGACTCGAACTTCGGGCAGGCCGCGGCCAGCGCGAGCATGCACGAGGCGAGAGCGAAGAGCACCATCCTGGTCTGCGCCAACACTCGGGCATCCTAGGAGGCCTCGTCGAGACGAGCAAGCGCCGTCGCCGCCGGCCCGCGAAAGATCGCGGGGCCGAGCGTTTCCGGGCTCCGTACTAGGGGCGCCGGCGGTGCGCTCGGTAACGCAGGCGGGTCGATCGACTCGGGGTACCCGCGTATCGTTTCCACTGGGGGGCGGGGGTTCGGTAAGGCCGAGTGTAAAGCGTGTTCCGTCGCTGCCGCGCCCGCCGCAGGCGGGCCCACTGACGCAAGACCCGACGGCTGTACCGGAGCTGCCGGTATGACAACTTACCTTTCGAACGTATCGACCGCTTTACCCGACCGATGCCGTGACAGTACGACGTCAGCGCCAATGCCAAGTCGCCATCGAACTTACGGATGAGCCACGACAGATAGAGCGTGCCGATCCTGATGTTGGCGACGGGGTCATACAGCGTCCTCGAGCCGCGCCATCGCACCCCGGCGGGGTGAGCGTACAGGCGGCCGGTGCTGGGCATGACCTGCATCAGTCCGAGGGCGCCGACGGGGCTGCGGGCTTCGAATCGAAAACCGCTCTCCACCGCCATCACCGCGAGCACGAGTTCGGGGTCGAGCTCGTGCTCGTACGAGAGATCGTGCACGAGGTCCCCGACGTTCGTGACCTGCTGCGGCGACCACCCGCGCCCCCGGGCCTGAAGATGCTGCACAACGTCGGTCCGGGAAAGGGCCGGGTTCGCCGCCGAGATCGCGATGGCGAACAGAGTGAGAGACGTCGGACCCATCGTCTGGAGATGTCGTCGGAGCGGACCTCCCGGAGTTGAGGCCATCGACGCCATTTTCGGTGGGCATGCGCCGGGTCGGGTCGGGCATTTCGTCGCAGGATTCGTTGATGCAAGTTGGTCTGCAGAAAAGGGTTTCAGCGACTGTTACGCGGGAGCGCGTACTTATCATTTCGAGACGAGTGCGACGGTGTCGCAAGATGAGTTGACGGCTCGAATTGATGCGAAGGGGCCAGCCGTTTTGGCTTTTTCGAGTCGCACGCTAATGAAGAAGGTGTCGACATGTTGACGCCGTCCGCCGGCCTCGTCAAAAGTGGGGAATCTCAACCGCGACAAGTAGTCGATAGTGAGTAGATGACGGGGGGACGAGCACATGAACTTCACGGCACTCAAGTTCGAGCAACACACGATTATCAAGGCCTACGCGGTCCTGTTCGGTGAGTTCCCAACCGGGCCATCGCTGTTCCTTGATCGCAAGGCGCTGAAGAGCCAGTGGGAAGCACGCGCTCGGCAGCTGAACGCCCCGTCGACGGGCTGGAGTCAGGCCGTCAAACGCGAAGACACCCTCGACATCGAAGAGCTGGAGTGGGCGTATCGCTCGCTCATCGAGCTTCTAGGCTCGCGGGAGCAGGCGCTGGTTTGCGGTTGGGCATGCGAGAGCATCGAGGCGGTCAACGCGGTCCTGAAGAAAGGGCGTGAGCTCAAGACCGCGGTTCGCCGGAGCCACAAGGCCCGGCCGGCGCCCGTTCGAGCGACGGGCGCGACCGGCGCGACGGCGACGGCGACCGAGTCTCGTCCTGCCGCGCCGCCGGCTCCCCCTGCGCGTGGACCGGTCGCACCGCCCGAGACCCCCACCGAGGACCTGAACCTGCGCCGAGTGCCGATCGACGCGCCTGGTCCCCGCACCAAGCTGATGTTCGGGCGATTCTTGCTCGCGCGCGGACACATCACCCTGCAGCAGCTTATCGACGCGGTGCGCTGGCAGCGGGCCCAGCGGCCCCCCGTTGGCCGCATCGCGATGAGCTGGGGGATTCTGTCCGCGAACCAGGTCTACGAGATCCTATCCCACAAGAGCCCCGAAGACCGCTTCTGCGACGTCGCCGTTCGCCGCGGTTACATGACGGGCTTTCAGAGACTCGCGGTGCTCGGCCGGCAGCGCGAAATGCAAAAGCCGATCGGAAGCTACTTCGTGGAACACGGCATCCTCAGCCGCGACGAGATCGAAGGTCTCGCCGCTGAATCCATGTCTCAGTGATCGTCAGGGCTTCTCGCCCATCGCAGAAGCGGCGGGAGCACCACGAGGTCGGCGATCAGCGCGCTGAGCATCGCTAGCGCGCACAGCCCCCCAAATCTAACCGTCGGTAAGAAGTCTGCGCCCATCAGGGCCGCGAACCCCGACCCGATCACCACCGAGCTGGTAATGATCGCGGCGCCGGCAGACCGCGCGGCGACCGACAGCGGCGTTCGATGCGCAGCGAGGATGAAGTGTAGGGTGTCGTCGACGGCGATGCCGAGCGCGATGGCTGCGGTCATGCTCGTCGCGAGATCCAGGGGAACGTCGAGCAGCGCCATGAGGGCGACGTTCAAGGCGACGGGAAACAGGTTGGGAAGCAGGGCCACCGCGCCGAGGCGGACGGAGCGCAGGACGACCAGCAAGATGAGCTCCATGAGCGCCGCCGTCCACAGAAGGCTGACCTGAATCGTCTCTAGCAAGGCGGCCTGCGCGTGGACCAACAGGTCGTAGTTGCCCGTGAGCTCGACCTCACAGTTGAACAGGCGCGCCGCGGAATCGCGCAGGGTCGCCTTCAACCGGTTGAGGGCCTCAGCGTCCACGGTCTTGAGCAAAACAGACAGCCGGGCTTGGTCTCCCTGGCCGAAGGCCGCGGCCTCCGGACGTTCCGCTAGCCGGCGAAGGGTCCAGTCGTCGATGTCTGGGCGCCCGGTCGCCGACTGTATCTCTCGCGCCAGGTCCGGCCACCCCACCACCGCGGCGACGGCGGGCGACGCGGCGGCGGCCTCGGCGAGCCGAGACAACGGCTCGATCATCGCGGGGTCGCGAGTGATCTGCGGACACGATACGATCGCCTCGAGGGTCGCGACGCCCAGCCCCGCGGCCTCGAGACGGGTCTGATCCCGGCGCAACGGATGATCTGGTGAGAAGTATCGGATCGCGTGGGGCTCGGGGCGCAGGCGAGGAAATGCGGCCGCGCCCAGGGCGATGACCAGGACGCAGATGCTCGGTCCGATCCACGGTCGTCGCAGACTGGCTTCGACCAGGCGCTCGGCGCCCTTGACGACCGCGTTGGCACTCGTCGTGGCCCACGGTCCGGGGGTCGGCCTCGGGCGGCGCAGCCCGTACAGCAGCAGCGGAATGGTCAACAGGATGCTCGGGGTCATCGCCATCAGCCCCAGTCCGACCACGGTCCCGAACGACCGGATGGGGGCGACAGAGGATAGGGAGAGGCTGCCGAATCCGACCGCGGTGGTGAGCAACGCGATGGTGACGGGCAGTGCTTTGCGCCGGGCGGCGGCGAACGGGGCCTGGCCGTCGTCCATTCCCCGCACGGTCAAGGCCCGCGCTTCGAAGTACACGTGGACCGCGCTCGCGAGCCCGATGACGAACAGCAGGGGCTTCGCGATGTTGACGAGGATATTGGTGACGCCGCCGGCGGTCGCGAACGCGCCGTCGATCGCGAGCACGGTGAGGCCGATGGGCCCGATGAGAGCGATGGTGCCCCGAACGCTGCCGGTCATCGCGAGGAGCAGGACGATGCATACCGACAGCAGAGCGGGCAGGGCGGTGCGCTCGGTCTGTCGCCCGGCCCGGTCGAGCGCCAAGTTGAGCAAAGGAGGGCCCGAGATGAGCAGGCGGACCCCGTCGGTCGCCGCTCGGGCGCGCAGGGCGTCGAGTCGAGCCGCGAGCTCGGCCCGGGCCTCGGGCGCGCTCACCGTTGCGAAGCCGTAGATGTTCGCGCCGTCGGCGGCCCACAGACCGAGCTTGCGCGCGACGGGGGAGGCTAGTTCATCCGCCCGCTCGGCCAGCGTCTGCGGCCCCCCGAAGATCTCGTCGAGGATCACCGTCGCCTGTTCCGGGTGAAGGGAGGTCACCGACAGCACGCCTTGCACCGACGGCTGGGCGGCGAGCGTCGAGGTCACCGTTTGAGTCCAGCGAAGACGCGCGTACGGCGAGCCGCCTTCGGCGCGCGCGACGATCAACTCGTCGCTGCCAAACGCGGTCTGGAAGCGACGATAGGCGGCGACGCGGGGCGATCGAGCGTCCAACAGCGCGCCGACGGAGTTGTCGACGACCGGCCGGGGCGCCACGACGGCCATCGTCACCACCACGAGGCTCCACGCGATCGCGAGCGCCCAGTGGAGGACGGAGCTCGGCACGTTAGGCCTGCGCGACCAGTGCCTCGACCGCCGCCGTTTGGCGGCGAGGGGTCGCCATCAACTCTCGGATGTAATCGTCCGCCGGCTCGGTCAGCAGCTGTCGCGGCGTGCCGACCTGGACCAGGCGACCCTCGTTCATGACCGCGATACGGTCGCCGAGCAGGAGTGCTTCCGTCATGTCGTGGGTCACGAAGATGGCGGTGAGCTGGAGCTGGCGGCGGATCCGCGTGAACGCGTCTTGGAGGCGGTCACGGGTCAGAGGATCCAGGGCGCCGAACGGCTCGTCGAGCAGCATCACTCGCGGCTTGGCGGCCAAGGCTCGGGCCACTCCCACCCGCTGCTGTTGACCGCCGGACAGTTCCCTGGGCCATCGACTGCGGTACTCGTCAGGGGCCAGCTCGACCAGCTCCAGCAGCTCGTCCACCCGGTCCGCGACCTTGGACTTCGACCATCCGAGCAGCGACGGCGTGACCGCAATGTTCTCCGAAACGGTCATGTGAGGAAACAGTCCGATCTTTTGAAACGCGTACCCCACCCGTCGGCGAAGCTCGGGCGCAGCGAGGGTTCGATTGTCGACCCCATCGATCTCTACCCGCCCTTCGCTCGGCTCGATGAGCCGATTGACCATTCGCATGGTGGTGGTCTTGCCGGAGCCAGAGCCGCCAAGGAGGATCAGAAGCTCGCCTTCGGCGACTTTAAGGTTGATGCGATCAACGGCGGTAACGGTGCCGAATCGCTTGGTGAGGTCGACCAGCTGAATCATCGGCCCTCACTCGGTCGGGGTGAACATCAGATCTTGGGACACCAGCACGCGGTCAATCTGAGCGTCGATCTCGCGGAAGGCGAACTCGATGGTGTGGGTTCCGGCGGCGAGGGTGGGTTCAACGGGGATGGGGTCGTTGTTGCCGTCGATGTTGTCGGAGTCGTGCAACCGGTCCCAGGTGAATGTGGCTTCGCCGGTCGTGAAATCGTTGAAACGAATCCAGTTGCCCCCGTCGACGCGGGCCCAGAACGAGTTGTTGTCGATCGTAGCCCCGCGGACCCGGGTCCAGATTTGGGTTTGTCCGCCGGCCTGGAGGTTGAACTCGAACGTGAGCAAGCCCACGGTCATGTCATCTGGATCTTGATTGGGGGGCATTCCGGCGAACGCGTCTTGGGTCACGTACGTCCCCCCCGAGGCTGCGGCGTCGGTCACGGTGGCGAAGGGGCTTCGGATGGTCGCGTCTTCCGCCTCGATGAAGATCCGTTGGGGGTTGGGCATCGTGACGGTGCCGGTTTCGGTGCCCAAGCCGTTCCGGATCCACGTAAGAATACAAGCGATATCTTCATTGGCGAGCGGCGGCGGGATGAGCGGCATGGTCGACACCGTGCAGGGGGGCGGGTCGGTCAGGATCGTGAACAACAGCGAGTTTTCCGGGTTCGCGGAGTCGATCAGGAGCTCGTCCGAGCAGTCGGGGTCGACCGGCGTCTGATCTCGTAGACGCCCGATGATGTCCGGCGCGGCGAGATTCAGCTGATTGGATGGGGTGTCAGCGTCGTGGCACACGGCCGAGGCGCAACTTTGGGGGCTACTTAGGATGTCTGCGACCACATAGTCACACGGGTCGACGCCGCTGTCAGGGGTGCCCGCGTCGGGCAGTGCCCCACCATCGCCGAGGAACTGCTCGATGTTGTCGAGAGTCCCGGGACAGGCGGTCAACGAAGGCAGCAGCGCGATGGCCGCAACGGTCCTCAGGGCCGCTACGAAGTACGTTTTGCCCATGGCTGCCGGCCTTTTAGCACGCGGGCGCGACATCCGCGACGCAGATGTCGCCGCGGATCGGTCGTCGCCGGGCCGCCGTAGGGGTGGGACCCAACCGCCGGTCGGAGAGTTTTGTGAGCGCGGGCAAAAACTTGCCGACTCGATCCTCGTCGGGTCGTCGTCGCGGGCAAGAAACGGCTCTCGTTGTTTGGCGATCCGCGACCGAGCTTCTGACTTTCGATTGCGCAACCCAGACTTCGCCCACACTTCGTCATCGGTGTCGACTGCAGTCGAATGTTTCGATTCGGGAAGTGAGCGGTAAAAAGAGCCCGATTGCCGCGGCTGATCGTTCGAATAGCCCGAACTGTAGTCGTCCAACATGATTATGCGAGGTTCGGGTCTCGAAAAAATCCAAAGAACGAACATCTGGTGAGTCGAGTTGCGGTGATCACTTTTCTTTCCGATGGACCACGCTCTAGCCTGCGGCTGTGACGGAGGTCCACGCAAGTGAGTCTGCATCGTCATCGGAGAAGACGGACAACCCGGTGCCTTTCGTCGTCGGCGTCGGCGCTTCCGCGGGGGGCCTGGAGGCGCTGAGCGAGCTCGTCGGCGACGCCCCGCCGGACGCCGACATCGCGTACGTGGTCGTCCAACATCTTTCCCCCGACTACAAGAGTATGATCGCAGAGCTCCTGTCGAAGCGCACGGAGCTACGGGTCGTCCGGGCCGAGAACGACGCCGCCCTCGAGGCAGGCACCGTTTACGTCATCGAGTCGAACACATTGTTGCGTCTCGAAGGCGGTCGGCTACTGGTGGAAAAGGCGCCCCGTCGACACGGCATGCACCTTCCGATCGACATCTTCTTCAATTCGATGGCCGGGGATCAGGGAAGCCAGTGTGCGGCGGTGGTGTTGTCGGGAACGGGCAGCGATGGCACCCGAGGGGCACGGGCGGTGAAGGAGCGCGGCGGTTTCGTCATCGCGCAGAGCCCGGAGACCTCCAAATTCGACGGCATGCCGAGGTCGGTGATCGATACCGGTATCGTCGACATCGTTCTTCCCCCGGGGGAGATCGCCACCTACCTGAGCGACGTGGTCGCCAACGGCCACGAGCGGACGCACTTCACCGACGGTGAGTGCGATGACGCGCTACTGAATCGGATCTTGAGCGTCGTCCGCCGCCGTACCGACCTCGACTTCGGCCACTACAAACCCTCGACCTTGGCTCGCCGCATCGAGCGTCGGCTTCAGGTCCTGAAGCTGACCGACGTGCGGGGGTATGCGGAGCGCCTGGAGCGGGACCCACACGAGGTGGCCACGCTCCATCAAGAGCTGCTGATCGGGGTGACCCAGTTCTTTCGGGATCCGGAGTCGATCGCTGCGATTCGGCCTCAGCTCCAGCGGCTGGTCGACGGTCTGCAGCGGCCGCTGCGCATCTGGGTCGCCGGCTGTTCCACTGGAGAAGAAGCCTACACCGTCGCCGCGCTGGCGCAGGAAGCCCTCGACCAGGCGCAAATCGAAGCCGGCTTCAAACTGTTCGCCACCGACGTCAATCCTCGCGCGCTTCAATTCGCGGGGATCGGTCACTACCCCAGCAGCGCGGTCGCGGATATTCCGGCCAATCTTCTCGCTCGATACTTCGACCAGACGACGACCGGTAGCTATCGGATCCGCAAGTCGTTGCGGGACAACATGCTGTTCTCGCACCACAACGTATTCGCTGACCCTCCGTTTTCCAGTCTCGATCTCGTCGTTTGTCGAAACGTATTGATCTATCTGCGCCCGGCGGTGCAGCAGCGGGTGTGCCGGCTGTTCAGCTTTGCCTTGCGTATGGGGGGCGTACTGTGGCTGGGACCGAGCGAAGCGGCGCCGGACAAAGACAACAACTTCGAGCTGCTGTCGGCGCGATGGAAGATCTACGAGCTGAGGGAGCGGTCGAACTTCCACTCCATCTTGAAGGACTACGACGCTACCGTCGACGAGCGACGAGAGCGGGCGGACGCGTCGGGTCTGGTCCGCAGTACCACGCCCCGTGCGGATCTCACGGAAGCGGTAAGCGCGGCCGGCATGGGATTCACGCCGCCGTTCCTGCTCGTCGATGAGGACCTCAACCTCCTCTTTCGCAGCGGCAGTTTTCAAGACATTCTTCAGGTTCCGCAGGGCAGGGTGACGTCGGACTTGCGGGCGATGGTTCCCGCCGAACTCGCGTTCGTGTTGGGCACCGCTGTCCGCAAGGTCTCGTTGGTCGAAGACGACCTGGTGTATCGAGGCCTGGTCCACAAGACGGAAGCCAGCCAGTACAGCTTCGACCTGCGCGCACGGGCGCTGCGAGCGCCGGGTCACAAGGGCCTTGCCGCCCTGTACTTCGAGGGGCTGGGGGAAGACCGGGGCCCGCTCACGGAGTTGCCGGTGCCCACCCTGTCGGAGGACGCCCAAGAGCGGATCACCGAGCTCGAAAGCGAGCTGCAGATGTCCAGTGAGAATCTGCAGGCGACGGTGGAAGAGCTCGAGTCTTCGAACGAAGAGCTGCAGGCGACCAACGAGGAGCTCCTGGCTTCGAACGAAGAGCTGCAGTCGCTGAATGAGGAGCTGCAGTCCGTCAACGAAGAGCTGCACACCCTCAACGCCGAGCATCACGGCAAGATCGAAGAGCTGTCGGTCATCAACGCCGACCTCGACAATCTTCTGGCCCACGTGGATATCGGGACTCTTTTCCTCAGTGGCGACCTGCTCGTCCGGCGATGCAACGCTCGGGTCGGGGACTACATTCACGTGCGGCCCATCGATACCGGCCGTCCACTTATGCACTTCAGCCACGAGCTCGCGGGCGCGCCGTTGGTCGAAGACTGTGCGCGAACCGTGCGCACCCGGGAGCCGGTCGAACGGCTCCTGGAGACCGTCGATGGCCGCCGGGTGCTGTTCCGGACCACCCCTTTGACCCCCGCCACCCAGGAGCCGGGCGTGGTGGTCACGTTCACCGATGTGTCCAAGGTGCACCGCGCGCGGGAGTCGCAAGGGATACTGGAGACGATGTTCGACCGGGCGCTGCTGCCCGTCGCCGTGCTCGACGGCAGTGGGGTGGTCAAGTACTCGAACCCCGCGCTCGCTCGATTGTTTGGTCGAGACGCGCTGTGGGTGGTGGGCATGGACGGTCGAGACCTGACCGACCCCGCCGACCGAGGGCGGCTCGAGGTCGGATGGGAGCGCGCCCTCGGCGGCGAGAGTTGGACCGGACTGCTGATGGCCCGACGGTCGGACGGCGACCGTTTCGTCGAGTGCGTGACGTTGCTTCCTCTTCAGAACGACAACAACAACGAGCGGGCGATCGTCCGGTTTGCGAACCTGATCGACACTCCGGAGTCCGCGCCGTCCCCGATCGGACACTGGGTTTGGGATCCCGGACGCCGCGAGTTCCACGCGACGAACGGCGCGTTCGAGGTGTGGGGCATCGAGCCTCACTCCGAAGGGCGGCTGTCGGTAGGGGAGTGCGAACGCCGAATTCACCTGGAAGATCGAGAGATCTTCGCGGAAGCGGTCGAGAAGATGTCGACGGGCACTCGGGGCAAGGCCAGTTGGCGGATCGTCAAGGCCCAGGGCGAGGCGCGGGTTGCTCACTCCCTCATCCAGCCGTTTTCCGTCGACGAGGGTGAGCGGCGTCGGGTCGGTGGCGTCACATGGCTCGACCGCTGAACCCGGGGGATAAGCTGCCGGTGTCGGTTCGCCCGAGTGCGATCAAGCTTCTTCCCGGCACGACGCTTCGCCAGGACACCGCGGCTCAGAATCTCCACATGGCGGAGATCGAGCAGCTGCGCGTCGAGCTCGCCGAGGCTAAGGCGGAGATTCGCGGCCTGTGGGACGGCCTGCCCCTACCGATCGTGACTCTCGCCTCCAACGGCTTCATCGATCAGGTCAATCGTCCCGCAGAGCTGATGCTCGGCGGCGGGCGGCTGGTGAACCAGCGCATGGGCCGGTTCATCCACCAGCAGTCCGTGGCGGCGTTCGAGACCGCGCTCGATGCCGTGCTCCAGGGGGCGAGCCCCCAGTCTTGCGAGCTCACGCTGCTCACCCGGGCGAGCCCGCGCTTACAGTGTTCTGCCCATCTGCATCAACTCGATGTGGGTCGGGAGCCGAAGGCTTTGCTCAGTCTGGTCGACGCGACCCGGGTCTCGGAGGCCGTCCAGACCGCGACCCAGGCCACCGTGGACCTGCGGGCCGTTCTCCAGCACCAGCTGCACCCCATGGTGGTGTTGGGGGTCGACGGTTACATCCGACTCGGCAATCCCTCCGCGGCGCGACTTTTGGGCTCGGCGCAAGGGCTCGAAGGGGAGGCCCTCGAGCTGTGGATCGTAGAGGCCGCGCGCCCTGAGTTCCGCGAAGTGCTGTACCGCAGATCGCGGGGCCCGCTCAGCGTGGACATCGTTCGCCGCGGCGAGGTGCGCAGGGTTCAGATTCAGTTGATTCCCATTCGGTGGCACGGCGAGCCGTGCGTGGTGGCGGCGTTCGACGACGTCACCGAGCACGAGCGGCAAGCCAACCTCAACGAGCGCGAAGGTCGTCTTGCGAGCCTCGGCCTGCTGGTGGCCGGCGTGGCCCATGAAATCAACAACCCGCTCGCGTTCGTGGTGCCCAACGTTCACGAAGTCGCCAACGCCCTGCGCAGTCAGGATCCCGGGCGCATGATCGGGGGCATGCAGACGCAGGACCTGTGTGAGATGCTGGAAGAGGCGGGCCAGGGGCTGCAGCGCATCGCGAACATCACGCGGGATCTGAAGAGCTTTCACCGCACCGACGGTGGCTTGGAGTCCCTCAGCCTCAACGAGGTCGTGGTGGACACGCTGCGATTGGCGGACAATCGGTTGCGTCAAAACGCGCAGGTGCGACGGGATCTTGGCGCCATACCTCCGGTGCAGGCGAACCGCGGACGCCTCGGTCAGGTGATCCTCAATCTCCTCATCAACGCCGCCGACGCGATGCCGTCCGAGCGCCTCGAGACCGACAACCGCATCACCGTCCGAACCTGGCTGGAACGGGGGGTCATTCACATCGAGGTCGGCGACAACGGCAAAGGCATCGAAAAGCGGCACCTTCCGAATCTCTTCGATCCGTTCTTCACTACCCGACAGGCGGGCACGGGGCTCGGGTTGGCGATCTGCGCGAACATCATCCGGGACATGGGCGGCTGGTTCGAAGTGACGAGCGAGGTCGGCGTCGGCACTCGGTTCATCATCTGCTTTCCCGTCGATGGAGACGGGCGGCCGCCGCGCCGGGTGCTGATCGTCAGCGAAGAGCCGCTGCTGATCCGCGGTACGGAGCGCCAGGTCAGCCGACGTTACGCCGTGGTGCAGGCGTGTGGCGGGTTCGAGGCGGTACGGTTGTTACAGGGCGAAGAGGTCATCGACGCCATCGTGAGCGCTCGGCACATGAAAGACGGCACCGGCGAAGACCTCTACGCGTGGATCGCACATCGACGCCCGGAGCTCGTCGACCGCTTCGTGTTCCTCGACGACGCTACGAAGTCCATCGGTCTCGCCACAGGGTCGGGGCCGCTGACCGGCAGTGCGCTCAGCCGGCTCCTCGACGCGATGATCACTTGACGATTTCGAGCAGCTCGATCTCGAACACCAGCATGCCCTGCGGCGCGCCGGGGCGGCCCTTGTAGGCGAGCTTCTCCGGGATCCAGGCGCGAACCTTCTCCCCCACGGTCATCAGCTGGACCATTTCCGTCCATCCCGCGATGACCCGTTTCAGGGGGAACGACGCCGGCTGACCGCGCTGCACGGAGCTGTCGAACATCTTTCCGTCGGTGGTCCAGCCCGTGTAGTGAACCTTGACCGTGCTCTCGACCGTCGGCTTCTTGTCGCTGGTGCCTTTTTTGAGCTGGCGGTAAGCGAGGCCGGAATCGGTCTTGGTCGTATCTTTGGGCGGCGCCGCCACGTCTTTGGGGGCGGGGATCGGCGGCTTGCCTTTCTTGATGTCGACCAGCTCGATGTCGAATACGAGCATGCCCTGCGGCGAGCCGGCACGCCCCCTGTAGGCGAGCTCCTCGGGGATCCAGAACCGTCGCTTCTCGCCTTTGGTCATCAGCTTCACGCCCTCCGTCCAACCCGGAATGACCCGGTTGAGGGGGAACTTGATCGTCCGGCCGCGCTGAAGGGAGCTGTCGAACATTTTTCCGTCGGTCGTCCATCCGGTGTAGTGGGCCTCCACCGTGTCGTACTCCCGCGGGTGGTCGCCGCCGTCGCCGGGTTTCAACACTTTGGAGAAGAGGCCAGACTTGGTCTTCTCCGCGTCTTTGGGCGGTGCGGCCACGTCGGCGGGGGCTTTCGGAGCTTTGAGAATCTCGAGCAGCTCGACGTCGAACACGAGCATGCCTTGCGGGGCGCCCTTTCGGCCCTTGTAGGCCAGCTCTTCGGGGATCCAGAATCGCCGCTTTTCGCCCTTGCTCATCAGCTGCAGGCCTTCGGTCCATCCGGGAATGACCCCGCCGAGACGGAACCGCGCGGGCTGCCCGCGGGTGATGGAGCTGTCGAACATCTTTCCGTCGGTGGTCCAGCCCGTATAGTTCACCTTCACGGTGTCGGAAGCTTCGGGGCGCTCGCCGCCATCGCCGGGCTCGAGCACTTTCGAGGCCAGCCCACTCTTGGTCTTCTCCGCATCGGCGGGCGGTGCCGCGACGTCGGGCGGCGCAGGAATGGTCTTCGGCGGCGCAGGTCGAACCGCCTGGGAGTTGCCGCCGGCCGGCGCGGAGGCCGCCTTGGCGGACGGGGTCTTCTTGTTCGTCTCAGCGGGCGGTTTTTCGCCGCTCTGACAGGCCACGGCGAGGGTACAGACCGTCGACAGGACGGTGATATGAGCGCGCATGGCGGAGCCTTACGTCATTTAGGACGCGGCTGCAAAGGTCGATCGCGGTACCGGTCAAGCCAGGAACAGACGGCCAAACTTGTCGACGAACCACGACGCCCAGCCGAAGCGATCCTCGAGAACCCCGCCCGCGATCGCACCGAAGACGATCCAAACCCACAGCGGGAACACCGGGTCCCGGCTGAGTTCGATCCGCTGGATCTTCTCTTCGCCGGTGTTCAGGAGAATGACCCCGTCAACGTCGTGGCCCTGACAGAGCTCCAGCACCTGCAGCCGGTTGCCGTCGTTGTTGGGGTCGAACTCGGTCTGCTCCTGGCCGATGTAGTGGCGGCCATCGCGCCACATCAGGAGTGGGCCGCGGACCTCGACGCGTCGCGGCTGGTCGTTGACGTTGAGCTTGATCTTGCGAACGCTGTGCAGCCCGTAGACCTGAAAGCCCTTCTTCTCCGCGAGTTCCACCGCTTTCGCCTCGGGAAAGACGTCGCTGGCAATCCGATGCTTGACGATCATCTGCCCGAATAGTCGGGAAATCGCGCTTCGACCGAACATGGCGCTGTCGACCTTACCCAGCTGAGTGTCGGGACGAAAATTTTTGGCCGGCGAGGGACTATGCGCCGGGTCACGTTCGGGCCGCTTTGAACCGGGAGCCGGTCCGGTCATCATGGGGGCCGATGATGATCTCGACCCTCGTTCTCTTCGCCGTCGTCGGGGCCGACTCGACGGCGCCTGAACATCATCGGGAGGTGCTGTCTCCCGTCTACAAGGTCGACAAGAAGTATCGGTCGATGATGGGGCCGCAAAGCTCGACCGAGGTTAAGCTGGGTGACCCGAAGGCCGACGAGCTCATCTGGATCACCGGCTACGAGGCGACCATGGTCGGCGCCGACGGGCGGACCCCGCAGCCGCAAGAGTTCATGTGTCACTCGAACCTCGACCTTGACCCGGTCAAACACCGGCGGGCCGTGCCCTCCCAGGCCGCCATCAGCGGCCGGTTATTCACGCTTTCGCAAGGCCAGTTCGAGATCCGGTTTCCGGAAGGATTCGGAATCCCCGTGCGGTCGAGCGAGGCCCTTTCGCTGACCACACAGGTCTTGAACCTCAACCACGACCCGGCCGACTTCGATGTCCGTCACCGGGTGAAGATCCTGTTTCGACGCCATCGGGAGCTCAAACGCCCGATGACCGCGCTGTTCCAGAAGAGCGTATATGGACTGGCTCTGCTGGAGGGTGAGGACGGTCATTTTGGGCACGCGCCCGGTAGCCACGAAGGCCAGGGTTGTCTCGAGAAGGCCAACGCGTCCGACCATGAGTACGCCGACGCTTTCGGGCGTCGATTTACCGGCCACTGGGTGGTCCAGCCGGGCCGTGAGGTCAACCGAACCCCGGTGACGCGGCTGCTGGCCCTCCCCCAGGACGCCCGCGTTCACTACATCGCGGTGCACCTTCACCCGTTCGCGCAGTCGCTGACCCTGATCGACAAGACGACCAACAAAACGGTGTTCGCGAGCTCGGCAGAGAACTTCGCCGACAAGATCGGCCTTAAACGGGTCGACTACCTGTCGAGCCCGAAAGGCATCATGATCCACCACGACCACGACTACGAGCTGGTGAGCGTGTACGAGAACACCACCGACCAGCCTCAAGACTCGATGGCGGTGATGTACATGTACTTCGCTGACCCCTCATTTCGGGCGCCCTGACCCTCGAGGGGTGCGCGTTTTTGCGCCAGGCCTCAACCCATCCCTTAGATCGCCGACGTTTTCATTGAGCACCTATGTCCGACGAGCGGCCAGATAGCGTCATCGAGGGCTCCGACACGCCGGTGGCGGCGAGTCCGTCGATGAAGCAAATCATGCGGCAGGTCCGGCGGTTGGCCTCGATCGACGTGCCGGTCCTGATCCTCGGCGAGACGGGGACGGGCAAGGAGGTCGTCGCGCGGGCCATTCACGGCGGCGGTGCGCGCGGCGACAAGCCGTTCGGGTGTGTCAACTGCGGTGCGTTGCCCGGGCAGCTCGTGGAGAGCATCCTCTTTGGCCACGAGCGAGGGGCGTTCACCGGCGCCGATCAGCGCCAGGTCGGTGTATTCGAGGCGTCGGACGGAGGCACGGTCCTTCTCGACGAGATCGGGGAGCTCCCTTTGGCCGCCCAGGCCGCCCTTCTGCGGGTGCTCGAGACCAAGCGAGTGACCCGGGTCGGGGGAACCACCGAACGCCCGGTCGATGTCAGATTCCTGGCCGCGACGCACCGCAACCTGGAGGCCATGTGCGCGGCAGGCACCTTTCGTTGGGACCTCTACTACCGGCTGAACGTGATGAGCCTGCAGCTGGCGCCGCTTCGGTTTCGGGTCCCGGATATCCGGCCGCTGGCAGAGCGTTTTCTCCGGTCGGCGTCCGCCCGCAACGACCTGTCGGCCCGCCGATTCGGGCCGGAGGCGGTCTGTACCCTCGAGTCGTACGATTGGCCAGGGAACGTGCGGGAGCTGAAGAACGTCGTGGAGCGGGCGGTGGTGGTCACCGACGGGGAGGTGGTGAGCCTCAGCGCGCTCCCGGACAGCCTCCGCGCCACCGCAGAGACCCAGGAGCTCCCGTCTCCCCCCGCCCCGGGAGGGGTCTCCGTCCGGCGGGGGCCGGTGGTCCATACCGCCGAATCGCCGCCGTCGAGCGGTGATACCGACCCCAGAGCTGCCTTTGCGGGGGAGGGCAGGGACCTCCCCGAGGCGATGCCGGACTTCAAGACCCAGATGCAGCGGGCGGAGATCGACGTCATCGTTCGCGCTCTGCGTCGAACTCAGCTGAATCAGACCGAAGCGGCTCGACTGCTCCAGATGCCCCTGCGGACCCTCGTCCACAAAATGAAGGTCCTGAACATCCGGAGGATTCTGGCCGAGGACGCCTCCGACGGGCGTTTATCTCCGTGACAGTCGAGCCGTGACCTGGGTTCCGCGGTTCGGGCGACGTCCGTGACGCTTGTGGGACCTCCGATCACCGGCTATCCGACCATAGATGGTCGACCTTCAAGAGCGACTCGGCAGCCACAATCTGGCGTTCGTCGAGGAGCTGTATGCCCGCTTCGTCGAGGACCCGGCGTCCGTTGATCCCGAGTGGCGGAGCTACTTCGCGAGCATGGAGTCCGATGGCGCCCAACCGGTCCAGATCGGGCCCTCGTTCGGGGTGCGCAGCATCTTCAACCCCGCCGGCGGCGAGGGCAACGGGCGGTCGCGGGCGGGGCCCGCGCTGAGCGTCGTTCGGTCGGCGGGGGAGGGGGCCGACGTCTCCGCTCGGCTCCCGTTTCTGCAGAGCCTGTCGATGTTCAAGAACCTCGACGACATCGAGCTGTCCGAGGCTGCCCGCATCGCCCAGGCCGTCGAATTCGCCGACGGGGAGGTCTTCGTTCGCGAAGGGCAGATCGGCCACGACCTGTTCGTCATCACCGAGGGCCAGGTGGTCATCCGTCGCGGCGGTCGAACGATCGCTCAGTTGGGGCCCGGAGAGGTCGTCGGGGAGATGGCGGTGCTCGATCGAGAGCCCCGGTCGGCCGACGCGGTGGCCTCGGGGCAGGTCCGAACCCTTCGTATTCAAGGCGCGGACCTGCTCGACCTCGTCGAGCGGCGGCCAGTGTTCGCCCGGGCGATCATCAAGGTCCTGACCCGACGCCTGCGGGACAGCGGCACCCGCCAGGATCGGGTCGACCAGCTCATTCGTGCGTACCGAGTTCGGGGTCACCTCCTCGCCGACCTCGACCCTCTCGGCAAACCGGCGGAGATCTATCCGGAGCTCAACCCCGCCTACTACGGGTTCTGGCAGGGCGACCTCGACTTGATGTTCTCGTCGACCACCATCCCCGGCACCTCGGTGCTGGCCCTGCGCGACATCATCGCCCACCTTCGCAAGACATATTGCGGTTCGATCGGCGTGCAGTTCATGCACATCGACGACATCAAGCTCAAGATGTGGCTCCAAGACCGGATGGAGTCGTCGCAGAACCAGATCAAGCTCTCTCGGGAGCAGCAGATCGATATTCTGACCAAGCTGACCGACGCGGAGATCTTCGAGCAGTTCATTCACAAGAAGTTCATCGGCGCCAAGCGCTTCTCGCTCGAAGGCGCCGAAAGCTTGATTCCTCTTCTCCACCTGGCGGTGGAGACCGCCGGCGAACACAACCTCGACGAGATCGTGATCGGCATGGCCCACCGCGGCCGACTCAACGTTCTCGCCAACGTCCTCGGCAAGAGCCCCCGCCAGATCTTTGCGGAGTTCGAAGATACGGATCCGGATCGAATGCTGGGGCGAGGCGACGTGAAGTATCACCTCGGCTACTCGCAGGACCGCACCACGACCTGCGGCAAGAGCGTGCACTTGTCGCTGACCTTCAACCCTTCGCACCTCGAGTTCGTGGGGCCGGTGGTCACCGGGCGCGTGCGCGCCAAACAGGACCGCCTCGGGGATCGAGACGGGGCCAAGGTCATGGGCATCGTCATCCACGGCGACGCGGCGTTCGCGGGCCAAGGGGTGGTGCAAGAGACCCTGAACATGTCCGAACTGGAGGGTTACAAGACCGGCGGCACCCTCCACATCATCGTCAACAACCAGATCGGGTTCACCACTGACCCGCACGACGGCCGCTCTACTCAGTACGCCACGGACGTCGCGAAAATGCTTCAGGTACCCATCTTTCACGTCAACGGTGAGCAGCCGGAAGCCGTGGCCCAGGCCGTCAATCTGGCCATGGAGTTTCGGGAGGCGTTCCGAAAAGACGTGGTCATCGACATGTACTGCTACCGGCGGTACGGACACAACGAGGGCGATGAGCCGGCGTTCACCCAGCCGGAGCTGTACCGGAAGATCCGCAAGCGCAAGTCGGTCCGCGAGGCGTACGTCGACAACCTCTACAAGCTCGGGGAGATCAAGAAGGCCGAAGCCGATCGCATCAGCGTCGAGCGCCGCGAGCGGCTCGAGCAAGAGCTCGGAGTCGCGCGGTCGCCGGACTTCGTCGCGCCGCAAACCAGCTTCGGCGAAGGCAACTGGCGAGGCTTCGTGGGGGGCGCCGACGAAGAGGTGCCCGAGGTCCCGACGGCGGTCGCGAAGGACAAGCTGGTGAAGCTGCTCGAGCAGCTGTCGATGATTCCCGAGGACTTCAAGCCTCACCCGAAGATCAAACGGCTGTTCGCGCAGCGGGCGGCGGCGGCCACCGAAGAGCTGCCCCTCGACTGGGCGGTTGGCGAGATGCTGGCGTACGCGAGTCTCCTCAGCGAGGGGCGGCGCATTCGCATCGCCGGTCAAGACGCGCGACGAGGAACGTTCAGCCATCGTCACGCGTTTCTCACCGACAACGAGGACGGCCGTAAGTGGTCCCCGTTGACCCGTTTGACCGACGATCCGTTGAAGGCGCAGATCTGGAACTCGCCCTTGAGCGAGATCGGGGTCCTCGGCTTCGAGTACGGCTACAGCCTGGACTTTCCGGAGGCTCTGGTCATCTGGGAGGCCCAGTTTGGCGACTTCGCGAACGTCGCCCAGGTGATCATCGATCAGTTCATCACCAGCGGCGAAGACAAGTGGAAGCGGTTCAGCGGCCTGACCTTGCTGTTGCCCCACGGCTTCGAAGGCCAAGGCCCCGAGCACTCGTCGGCTCGGCTCGAGCGGTTCCTGATGGCGGCCGCGGAAGACAATATCCAGGTCGCCAATCTCACGACCCCGGCCCAGATCTTCCACATGCTGCGGCGGCAGGTGGTTCGGCCCCTGCGTAAGCCGATGATCTTGATGTCGCCCAAGAGCCTGTTGCGGCATCCCCAGGCGATATCGAGCCTCGACGAGCTGGCCAACGGTCACTATCAGCACGTGATCGCCGACGGAGAGAACCGCACGGAGGCGAACAAGGTTCGAAAGGTCGTCCTCACCAGCGGCAAGCTGTTCTACGAGCTGCAGGCGGAACGGCAACGGCGCGAAGCGTGGGATGTGGCCCTGGTCCGGGTGGAGCAGTACTACCCGTTCCCGGAGGTCGACCTTCAGCACGCGCTCAAGGACTACAAGGACGGCATCCCCGCGGTCTGGGTGCAGGAGGAGCCGGAAAACATGGGCGCTTGGCCGTACATGTGCATGAGCCTGCGGGGGCAGCTCCTGGATCGCTTCCCCCTCGACGGCGTGTATCGCCCTCGGTCGGCAAGCCCGGCCACGGGGTCGGCCGCGGCTCACAAGAAGGAACAAGCGCTGGTCATCGAGCGGGCGTTCGCCTAGCGTCGCGGCCCAGCGGCAGGAACGACAATCATGGCTATCGAGCTCAAGGTGCCCTCAGCGGGCGAGTCCATCACCGAGGTCACGATCGTAGAGTGGGTCAAGAACGAAGGCGAACATGCGGACGCCGACGAGACCATCGCCCTCATCGAGACCGACAAGGCCAACGTGGAGCTGCCCGCCCCTCAGGCGGGGGTCATCACGAAGATCCTGAAGGGCGCCGACGAGAATGCCGAGGTCGGC
>JANQQN010000399.1 GCA_028289325.1 Myxococcota bacterium
ATCGGCGCCATAAGCGACGGTGAGCGAGGTCTCTGTGCCCCGGTACCGAAGATCCAGCCGCCGCGCCGCGGCGAGCCGATCATCGCGGTGGCCTTGCTCGATCAAGGCGCGGCGGGCCTCGGCCTCCAGCGACGTCAGCAGCGGCTCGACGTTTGCGGTCTGAAGATCCACCCGGCCCGCGTCGGCGCTGGCGTGC
Organism: Myxococcota bacterium; assembly: GCA_028289325.1. Classification (GTDB taxonomy): domain Bacteria; phylum Myxococcota; class Kuafuiibacteriia; order Kuafuiibacteriales; family Kuafuiibacteriaceae; genus JANQQN01. Next base: position 197 of record JANQQN010000399.1, read on the forward strand.
CAGCCGACGTCGGCGAGGCCCATGCCGTAGGCGGACAGGACGCCGGCGTAAGGGTGAATGATGACCGTCCGGATGCCGAGGCGACGGGCGAGGGCGGTCGCGTGTTGGCCGCCGGCGCCGCCGAAGACCACCAGCGCGTAGTCTCGCACGTCGACACCCTGGGCCACCGATACCTGCCGGATCGCGTCGGCCATGCTCGCGTTCGCGACCTCCAAAAAGCCGGCGGCGATATCTTCGACGGATCGCGGCTGCCCCCGGCGGGCCATGGCGCGCTGGATCTCGGTCAAGGCGGCCTCGACCCGGTCCAGGGTCATCTCGAACGGGAATCGATCGGATCGAAGATGACCGAGGAAGAGGTTGATGTCGGTCAGCGCGAGATCCCGGGCGTCGGGGTGGCCGTAACACAGCGGCCCGGGAACCGCGCCCGCGCTTTGGGGTCCGACGGTCAGGCGATAGCCGTCGTATCGACACAACGACCCGCCGCCGGCGGCGACGGTGTGGATGGCCATCATCGGCGCCCGCAGGCGCACCCCCGCCACCTCCGTCTCGTACGTTCGCTCGAATCGACCGTCGTACCGAGACACGTCGGTGGAGGTGCCGCCCATATCGAAACCGATCGCCCGATCGTGGCCGGCGGCGCGAGCGACGTGGGCGTAGGCCACCACGCCGCCCGCGGGGCCGGACAGGATCGCGTTTCGGCCGCTGAACGCTCGGGCATCGGTCAGGTCGCCGCTCGACTGCATGATCTTGAGGGTGCTGCCCGGGAGCTCCGCCAGTAGCGCGTCGACGTACCGACGGATGAGCGGGGTCAGGTAGGCGTCGACGCTGGTCGTGTCCCCACGGGCGGTCATGCCGATTTCGTTGGCGGCCTGGCTGGAGATCGATACGTCGGTAAAGCCGACCTCACGGGCGATCTGCGCGATCTCGTCTTCGAGTTCGGGGTTGGCGTAGGCGTGGATCACGACCACGGCCAGGCTTTCGATGCCCGCCTCTTGGAGCGTGGCGAGCTCGCGCCGCAGCGCGGGCGGCGGGGGCCGGGCCAGCACTGCCCCGTCGGGGGTCAGACGGGCGTCGACCTCGATCACCCGGTCGTAAAGAACGTCGGGCTTATCGATATCGAGCGCGAAGATGTCGGGGCGGGCTTGGGTCCCGATGGCCAGCAGATCGCGAAACCCCCGGGTGATGACCAGGCCGACCCGCGCCCCTTTTCGCTCCAGCAGGGCGTTAGTGGCCACCGTGGTCCCCATCCGCACGTCGCAGGGCGGAATCGGCGCGTCTTCGGCTACGCCTAGGAGGCGGCGGATCCCGACCAGGGGCGCGCGGTTGGACGACAGGACCTTGGCCACCCGAACCTCGCCGGTCTTCGGGTCGAGACCCATGCAGTCCGTGAAGGTCCCACCTCGGTCGATCCAGAACTGCCAGCGATCGGTCACGGGATCGACCCAAGCGTCCTCCGCACGCCCGGGCAAGGGCGAACCGCTCGACGGCCCGACGGGAACCCCGGCGTAACGTCAGGCCCCGGTCGCGACTCCGTCGTGACGTTCGGCGGGCTTTGGCTCTGGCCGTTGGCTGGTACGGTCCATGCTTCTTGCGGTGCATGGACCACCGCCCGTTCGTTGCTGCCAGCATCCTGTCGATCCTCGGGGCGTGTTCCGGCTCGGCTCGGCCGCCGGCGTCGAAGCCGGCCCCTCCGCGGGCGGCGGAGCGGATCCGACCCCTGCACGACCATATGCAGGAGCACTTCGTGCGCATGGACCTCATGCAGAAGGCGCTGATCGCCGGCGACCTCGACCGGGTGCGGCAAGAAGCGAACTGGCTGCTGGAGCGGCCGGAGCCGGCGGGGATGCCCGCGACGTGGACGCCGTTCGTGCTGGAGCTCATGGACGCGGCGGCGGCGGTGAAGGCGGCCAGCGACCCCCTCCGTGCGGCGATGGGCATCGCCCGGATGGGCGCCGCGTGCGGCCGCTGCCATCGGGCGCAGGGGCTCAAACTCGGCCTGACGTGGGACGACCCGCCCCGTGAGTCCATGGATCCTCGGATTCACATGCTGCGGCACCAGTGGGCCACCGAGCGGTTCTGGGACGGACTGGTCTCAGCCGACGATCGCGGCTGGCAGGCGGGCGCCCACATCTTCTTCGAGGCGTCCCTGCACTCTGACGAGATGACCACCGGCGCCAAGATCGATCCCCACGTGCAGATGCTCGCCGACCGCCTGCATGATTTCGGTCAGGAGGCGGAGCGGGCCACCGACGTCGAGGCTCGGGTGGCGCTGTACGCCCAACTGGTGGGCACCTGCGCCCGGTGTCATCAAGAAGCGCAGCAAGGGCCGGCGTCGCCGCCTCGGATCGACTGAGGACGCACCGCGTCGATCACAGCTGGGCCAGCCGTTCGATCGCCGCGTCGAGGGTCTCCAGTCGCTTGCAGAACGCAAAGCGAATCAGTCGACGGCCTTCTTCGGGGTTCGTGGGGTAGAAGAAGCTGGGGGGGATCGCGGCGACCCCGACGGTGGTGGTCAAGTGGCGGGCGAACGCGACGTCGTCCCCGTCGAAGCGGTCACCGAACTCCGCGAGAACGAAGTACGCGCCCTGCGGCGTGGGGGCGTGCAGCCCGGCCGCTCGCAGGCTGCCGAGCAGACGATCGCGGCGGACGGTGTACTCTGCGCGCAGCGACTCGAAGAAAGCGGGGCCCAGTTCGCGAAGGGCGAAGGCGGTGGCGTGCTGCAGAGGGGTGGCAGTGGCGAAGGTGATGAACTGGTGCGCGGCTTGGGCGGCGGCGATCAGGTCTCGGGGGCCGGTGGCCCACCCGATCTTCCATCCGGTGAACGAGTATGTCTTGCCCGTGCTCGATAGGCTCAGGGTGCGGGTTCGCATGCCGGGGAGCGCGGCGAGCGGAACGTGAGCGCGTCCGTCGTACGTGAGATGCTCGTACACCTCGTCGGTGAGCGCGATCAGGTCGTGTTCCAAACACACGGCAGCGATGCCCTCCAGCTCGGCTCGCGTGAACACCTTGCCGGTCGGATTGTGCGGGGTGTTGATGAGGATCAGCTTGGTGTGGTCGGTGATCGACGCCCGCAGTCGGTCGAAGTCGACCTCGAAGTCCGGGAAGCGAAGGGGCACGTAGCGGGGATGGGCCTGGGCCATGGCCACACACGCGGGATAGGAGTCGTAGACCGGCTCGAACATCACCACCTCGTCCCCCGGGTCGAGCAGGCCGAGCATCGCGGCCATCAGGCCTTCCGTGCAGCCGGTGTAGACGCCGACCTCGGTGAGGGGGTCGTATGCCAGGTCGTGTAGCGATCGGCGCTGATCGGCGATCGCCTCCACCAGCGGCGACACGCCGGCCGAACGGGCGTACTGGTTGTGGCCGCTCCGCAGCGCATCGACCGCGGCCTCGATGATCGACGGAGGCCCTTCGAAATCCGGAAAGCCCTGTCCCAGATTGATAGCTTGGTGTTCCTGGGCCAGTCGCGTCATCTCGCTAAAGATCGTGTTTCCGAATGGCTGGAGCTTGGCCGATGTCCGCATCGCGCCGGACCTTACGGTGTTTGTGGGTCTGGGGGCTTCGAAAAGGGGTGGGACCGATGCGGCCAAACCCCTCGTTTCGCGGGAAGCGCAGCGCAAGGACAGGGGTTAGACACTTGTCGACCTTAGGGTAGGCTCTGCTTTCCGACTGGAGCGCTATGGCAATGCCGCAGAAAACCAAGGCAGAACGGCAGGATCCTCGCGACGTTCTTCGAGAATACGTAGTTAAGAACGGTCTAAAGTTCACAAAGCAGCGGGAGCTGATCGCCGATGTCTTCTTCGCCTCCGAAGGTCACCTGCGGGTCGAAGAGCTGCTGGAGAAGGTCCGAGAGCAAGACTCTCAGGTCAGCCTGGCCACCGTTTATCGAACGATGAAGCTCCTCACCGACTGCGGCCTGGCCCACCCTCATCGGTTCGGAGAGCGGCAGACGGTCTACGAGCCGACCGAGGGCGACGAGGAGCACCACGACCACATCATTTGCGTGGACTGCGGGAAGATCGTCGAGTTCGTCGACGACCGCATCGAGGAGCTGCAAGACCTGGCGGCCCAGCGCAACGGATTCAAGCTCGCCAGCCACCGGATGGAGCTGTACGGCAACTGCGTCAAACTGGACTGCCCCGAGCGGTCGAAGGAAGGCTGAGCTCGGCGGCCCCTTCCGGGGCCGCTCCCGGCTTTCAGTCGCCGTCCGCAGCCTACGGCCACCGGGGGCTCAGCCGCCGGCCCGGATCCACTGCGCGGCTTGGCGGGCGTAGTAGGTGAGGATGATCGATGCCCCGGCCCGCTTGATGGCGAGCAGGGCCTCGAGGGCCACCCGGCGTTCATCGACCCAGCCGAGCTGGCCACCGGCTTTGATCATCGCGTACTCGCCGCTCACCTGGTAAGCGGCGATCGGCAGCTCGGACACCTCGCGCAGGGTACGGATGACGTCGAGGTAAGGACCGGCCGGCTTCACCATCAGCATGTCGGCGCCCTCGGCCTCGTCGAGCTCGGCCTCGCGGATCGCCTCTCGCCAGTTGGCGGGGTCCATCTGGTAGGTCTTCTTGTCACCGCTCTTGGGCGCGGAGTCGAGCGCGTCGCGGAACGGGCCGTAGAACGCAGACGCGTACTTCGCGGTGTAGGACAGGATCGACACGTCGGTGTGGCCGGCGTCGTCGAGCGCCTCGCGGATCGCACCCACTCGGCCGTCCATCATGTCGGATGGCGCGATGACGTCGGCGCCGGCCTCCGCCTGGGACACGGCCTGTTTGATCAGCACGTTGACGGTCTCGTCGTTCAGGATCCGTCCGTCCGCGGCCACCAGGCCGTCATGGCCGTCTGACGAGTAAGGATCGAGGGCGACGTCGGTGACCAGCAGGAGCTCCGGGAAGCGCTTCTTCAGCGCGCGCAGGCTCAGTTGCACCAGGCCTTCGGAGTTGTACGCCTCGTGGCCGTCTTTGGTCTTCAGCTCGTCTTCGGTCTTCGGGAACAGCACAATGGACCGAATGCCGTCTTCGAGGGCGGCCTCCGCCTCCCGCAGCAGGCTCTCAGGATCGAGACGGAAGCACCCAGGCATCGATCCGATCGGCTCCTTATCGCGGCCGCGGTGGATGAAGAGCGGGTAGATGAAGCTGTCCGGCGAAAGGCTCGTCTCCCGGGAAAACGCCCGAACGACGGCGTTCTTGCGGTTGCGACGAGGCCGTTGCGGCTGGTCGAGACGATAGCTCATGCCGGCAAGCATTATCCCAGACGGAGATCGACGCAACCTCCCGGCTTGCATGCGCTGCGCCGACCCGGTCTGATCGCCGCTCAGTGCCTGGCGACGATGACCGCATGACCGCCGCGCTCGATATGGCACGCGGCCAATTGGGGCTCGTTTGGCCCAATCCGGCCGTTGGGTGCGTGATTTGGTCCGAAGACCGGTGCGTGGGTCGCGGCGCGACGCAAGTTGGCGGACGGCCCCACGCCGAGGTCGTCGCCCTCGAGGAGGCCGGGGCCTCGGCCCGGGGGGCGACGGCCTACGTATCCCTCGAGCCCTGTAACCACTGGGGCAAAACGCCCCCCTGTGTCGATGCGCTCCTCGCGGCCGGCGTCGCGAAGGTGGTGGTGGCCATCCAGGACCCCGACCCTCGAACCAACGGTAAAGGCATCGCCAGACTGCGGGCGGGCGGGGTCGACGTCATCATCGGGCCTCAGGCGGCCTCGGCCGCGGAGATCAACGCCGGGTTCTTCACCCGAGTTCAGGAGGGCCGCCCTTTGGTCTCCGCCCTGAAGCTGACCGGCAACGAGGACCCGGTGGCGGTCGGCCACGACGCGATCCTGCGGCTGCTGGAGGGCGACGTGGCCCCGGTGTTCGAGGTGCGCACGGGAGGGGTTCGCGCCCGACGGTGGGTGGTGGCGCCGGCGGGGACCACGGTCTTCGGCGGTCAGCCGGTACCGTACTCGCCGGGGGCGATCCAGGCCGGCAACCTGAGGTCGGCCATGGCCGCCATCGGCGCGTTGGGCCTGACCCGAGTCGCGGTGGACGAGCGAGACGACCTGCGATGGGCGTTGGCGGACGCCGGTCTCGTCGATCGCTGACCTGGCCGTCGTTCGGCCGCGGTCGAGGATCCGAGGGCCCTCAGCGGCGCTTGTGGCGTTTTCGGCCGGTGGTGAGGCCCTTTCGGCCCCCGCGACCGGCGCTGGGGCCGCTCGCGCTGCGGCCTCTGGGTTTAGGGTTGCCGCTGTCTTTCGCTTTCGCCTCCGCGGCGGCCTTCAGCTGCCGCAACCGAGCTTTCGGGTTGAACGGCCGGCGGGGGCCTTCGTCCTGCGGCGGCGGGACCGGCGGCCGGGCCCGCGGGGGCGGCGGTCGGCGCCCGGAGGAGACCTCGGCACCGGGTTTGCGTTTCTTGTTGTCGTCCAAAACGAACTCGACCTGCCGCCGTCCGATATGCGCGGCCACGATGCGCACTCGAATCTCGTCCCCGAGACTGTAGGTCTTCCCGCTGCGCTGCCCGGTGAGCCGGATGCTGGACTCGTCGACCTCGTAGAAGTCTTCGGGGAGGGTCTGCACGGGGATCAGGCCTTCGATGTACGGCTCGTTGAGGGCCACGAACAGCCCGAAGCCCTGAACCCCGGTGACCTGACCGTCCATGACCTCCCCGAGACGCGCGCGGGCGAGGAACGTTCGATCCAACTCGAGCGACTGGCGCTCCGCGACCATCGCCTTGCGCTCGCGATCCGATGATTGCTGGGCGATCGCCGCCAGCTCGCTCTTGTCGTAGCGTTCGGTCTGCTCGGCCAGCGACTGCTTGAGCAAGCGGTGCACGATGAGGTCCGGGTAGCGCCGGATCGGCGACGTGAAGTGAAGATACGCCTCCGCCGCGAGACCGTAGTGGCCCTTCGGCTCCTCGTCGTATCGGGCTTGGCTCATCGACCGCAGCAGGAGCGAGTGCAGCGTCTTGCCCGAAGGGTGTTCGGCCAGCTCCGCGAGCAGCCGTGCGATCTCGGCGGGCTTCGGCGCCTCGCTCATCTTCACCCGGATCCCCAGCGTTCGGCACACGGCGGCGAAGCTCGCCAGCTTGGTGGGGTCGGGCGGTTCATGGACCCGGTAGATCGTCGGTAGCTGCCGGGACATGAAGTATCGGGCCACCGCCTCGTTGGCGGCCAGCATCAGGTCTTCGATCAGACGGTGGGCGTCGTTGCGAGGCCGGCGCACGGCGTCCACAGGGTCGCCGTTGCCGTCGAAGATGATCTGGGCCTCCGGCAGGTCGAGGTCGATCGCCCCACGCTTCAGCCGACGAGCCAGGAGCTTGCCCGCGAGCTTCGCGAGCAGGAGCAGGTTCGGCATCAACGGCTCGGTCTTGCTATCGACCTCCCCCTCGAGGGCCCGCGCGACCTGCTCGTAGGTCAACCGGGCGTGCGAGCGCATGACCGCGGGGTAGAACCGCTCTTCGACCATCTGCGCCTGCCCGTCGACGGTCATTTCCGCCACCAGACACAGCCGGTCGACGTTGGGGTTCAGCGAGCAGAGCCCGTTCGACAGGGCTTCGGGGAGCATGGGGATGGCCCGGTCGGTCAGATAGGTGCTCGTACCGCGGTCGTACGCCTCGAAGTCGAGCGGAGTCCCGGAGCGGACGTAATGGGAGACGTCGGCGATGGCCACGTACAGCCGGTAGCGGTCTCGGCCGTGTCGGACCGCACACACCGCGTCGTCGAAATCCTTGGCCGTCTCGCCGTCGATGGTGACCAGGGGGAGGGATCGAAGGTCCTCGCGACCTCTGATGTCCGCTTCGGTAGGGACGCTGCCGAAGGCTCGCGCCTCGGCCTCGACCTCATCCGGAAACGGGCGGTTGAGCCCGTTCTCCAGCATCAGCTTGCGCAGCTCGGTAGGGCGCTCGCCGGGGTTTCCGAGCACCTCGGTGACTTCGCCGATCGGCACTCGCGCCCCGCCTCGCCATCGAAACTGGACCTCGACCTGAACCAGCTGGCCGTCGGTGGCGCCGGCCTCGTCGCCGGGCATCACGATCAGGTCGTGAAGCTTATGGGGTCGACCGCGCGGATTCAGCTGCTCGAGGGGGCTATCGAGCTCGACGAAGCTCGCTTTGCCGGCCCGGCGGAACACCCCGGTACGGCGCGGCGGGGTCCGGGGTTTGGCCTCGAGAATTCGGGCCAGGTGACGGCTCTTACGGCCCTCGACCACCACCTCGGCCTGCACGCGGTCGCCGGCCGCGACCCGGCGCGTGTCGTCGGGATGGACGGGAAGCGGCGCCCCGACCTTCTCGTCGGGGACGAGATACAGGACGCCGCGGTGGTCCAGCTGTAAGAAGCCCTCCAGTCGCTTGCCCGCCCGCGAGAGGCGGTACTTGCGGCCCCGCTCTCGTTCGACGTTGCCGCTTCGGACGAGCGACTTGAGCAGCCGCTTACCCTCTTTCGCGTCTTTGCCCGCGAAACCCGCTCGATTCAGAAGCTCCGGTTGGGTCCACGCGCGATCGGGCGACTGCCGGAGGATCCCGAGGATTCGGTCCTCTTCCATCCCCACCCAGGGGTGGGGCACTCCCGATAGGAAAGTCAAGCGCCCTTCGGGCCCCCGATCGCCCCCGTCACCTGGGTGGGGACGGCACGAGGTCCAGGGTCGACAGCAGCTGTTCCGCGGCCCGCCGCACCTCGACCACGTTGTCGGTCGTGAGGCGCCGAGCATGGCTCTTCAATTCGAGATCTACGCTGCTCGGGTCGTGGGTCAGAAGGCGATCGAGCGCCCAGACCGCCGTCTCCCGCACGATCGGATCCTTCGAATCGAGATGACCGCGCGCGCGAGCGATGAACCTCGTGAGTCGGAGATCTGCGACGTGATAAAGGGTACACGAAACGATCCACGGGTGGGGATCATCGACCAGTCGCTCGAGCCACTGCTCGGCCGGCCGGCGCTCGGTGGCGAACGCCTCGCGACCCTTTTGCACCCACGCTTCGAGGGTGAAGCCGTCCTCGAGAAGGGGCAGGAGCAATCGGGCTTCCTCCTTGCCCAGCACGTTGTCGACGATCTCCAGGGCATTGGCCCGAATGGCGCGATTGTCGGTGTCGAGATTGGCCCGCACGAGCTGGATGGTTTGGGCGGGGTAGCGGATCTCGAGGAGGCCGAAGACCAAAGCAAGGTGGCTCTTGTGTCGGGAGTGTAGCGCTTCAGCGAGCAGATGGTCGGACGGCAGCCGGAGGTCCAGCAGGATGTTGAGGATCTGATACGCACCTTTGAGCTGCTCTCTCACCGCTGCGTCCAGGCGCCGCTCGTCGACGGAAAGATGAGGGTTCCGTTCCCGGATGCGGGCCGCGGCCTGGGCGATCTGCGCCTTCAGCTCGGGGTCTTTGGTGTCGAGGTTGGCGAGCAGGCCATCGAACGATGAGGGGCTGCCCACGCGCTCCAGGATCTTCGGCAGCCGGCGGCGGACTCTGATGTCTTCACGGGTGTTTTGTAGAACCTTGAACAGCGTGCGCTCGACGTCGGGTCCGTGGGCGACCAGGGCCCGAACGGCGGCCATCGCGGCCACGGGGTCCGCGAGCTTGTAGATCAGGGCGAGGACCAGCTCTGGGCTGCGCATCTGTCCCGCCGCCTCGATGGCCGCGATCCGCACCCGCGGGTCGTCGTCCTGAAGCAGGCGAAGCACGGGCTGGAAGAAATTTCGGACCTTGATGTCCCCGAGGACCCGGGCGCCGTGAAGGCGCTCTTCGGGGCGGTGGCTGTCGAGGAACCGCTTCAGCGTCTCGGCAGCGGTGAGGATGCCGTCGAGACCGCCGTGGGTGATCATCGCGGCGACCGCCGCCGCGCGCACCTCGCTGTCGGCGTCGTGAAGAAACTTACTAACAGCACGGGTCCCTCTTTCGCGTCCCACCGCGCAGAAGGCGCGAATGGCCGCCGAGCGCACGGTCGGGGATGGATCTCGAAACAACGCCTCGATCCGATCTGCGCCCTCGAGTTGACCCGAGTCACCGATGAGTTCGAGAGACCGGATCCGGATCCGCTCGCTCGAATGGCCCAGCAGTCGCAGAAGTTCCTCGTGTACGTTCAGGTTCAGCGAAGGCAACAGGTCGAGAATCGTCAGCACTTCCTGCTCGTCTTCGCTGTGCAGCCGTTCCTGCAGGATGCGGTGGGTGCTTTCGTCGACGACCGGGGCCCAGCGCCCCGTCATATCGAGTCGATGCTCGCTGAGGGTGTCGATCAGCGACCGGACGTATTCCCGGCGAATCCGTAAGATGAAAGCGATCCAGATCGCGAGGGCCCCGAGGTCGAAGTAAGCGAGCGCGAATGCGAGGTCTTCGGCGACGGCGTAGCGCCCGGCCAGATACAGCACGACTCCGGACACCGCGATGCTCGCCGGTTTCACGATGCCGTCGATGAACGCTTTGGCTCGGCCCCGCCGGTGGGAGGCGACGGGAACGTACAGCAGCTGCATCGTGGCGTCGTTGACGGTGTATCGGAAGACGTTCTCGGCGCCCTTCGCGACGGTGGCGGCGACGATCGCACTCACCGCGGGGACGAGGAGAATGCTGATCACCCCGAAACCCAGCGCGACGGGCAGGACCGCCAGCGACACGACGATCCCCGAACGTTCGAGGAGTCGCCCGGTGACCACGAACTGGATCGTCGACGCAACGATACCCGTGAACGCGTAGAAGTAGCCGAAGTAGGCCGCGAGCGCCTTTTCGTCTTCCGAGCTCACTCGAACCAGAACTTTGAACTGGTAGTCGACGATGGTGACGGTGATGAAGGTGACGACCACGATGGCCGCGATGAACTGCAGGTGCCGGGAGTGGAGGATCCGCTCGCCTTCGGCGCGCATGGTCATGCGACCGCGCTGCGGGCCGCGAACGGCCATCTCCAGATCGCGCTGGGCGTCGGCGGCGATGGCCCGGACCAGCGCGATGGCGGCCACGAACAGGAGGCCGGCCACGAGGAGCAGGTCTTCGGAGCCCAAAAACGGTGCTGCGGCACCGATGCCGAAACCACACAGGATATTGGATACCACCGCCCCCGCCCCGATGAATCCGAACAGCCGCTTCGCTTGGCGCCCGCTGAAGACGTCGTTGGCCAAGGTCCAGAACTGCATGATGCTGATCGCGCCGATGATCTCGACGCTGACGTAAAGCGCGAAGTAGACCCAAGCCCCCGCGTTGAACCGGACGAGGCCCCAAAAGCCGCAGACCACCGCGCAACACAGCAGCAGCGACCCCACGATCAGCCGATCTCGTCGGTAGGCGTCGGCGATGAAGCTGTACCGCCACGACGCGAACGCGACCCCGCCCGCGACCGCGACGTACATCAGGGGTAGGGTGTCGAGGGAGACGCGGTGCAGGAACAGCGTGTCGCGGACGGTGCGGCCGATGATGAACGTCGACACGACGGCCATCAGGTACAGCAGCATCAACGTGGCGAGGCGTGCTTCGCCAGGGCGGATCTTGAACGCCGTGTCGAGCAGCGATGCGATCGGCGAAGGGGGGCGGCCCGCGGGTCCGGCGGGAGCGGAGGGGGACGAGGCACGCATGTCGCGCGGTTCGCGCGGCCGCCATCGAGGGCGGCGGGCGCGGCAGGGCCTAGAGCTTGGTCTCGGCGACGGTCTTGCGGACGCTGGCCTCGGACTTCGCGACGGCGGCCTTTTCGTCGTCGGTCAGCTCGAACGTGACCACCTTCTCGATGCCGTCGGCGCCGACGACCACCGGCGCGCCGAAGTACAGGTCGTTGATGCCGAACTCACCCTCGAGCCAAACGCAGCAGGGGAGGACCCGCTTCTGATCTCGCAGGTAAGCTTCCGCCATCTCTACCGCGGCCGCCGCGGGGGCGAAGTATGCGGAACCGGTCTTGTACAGCCCGACGAGCTCGGCGCCGCCCTTTCGGGTGCGGGTGACGATCTCTTCCAGGCGGGCGGGCGGGATCAACTCGGTGACGGGGACGCCGCCCACGGTCGTCAGCCGGGTGATGGGGACCATATCGTCGCCGTGACCGCCGAGGACGAAGCCGGTCACGTCTTTCATCGACACCCCGAGCTCCATTGAGATGAACGACTTGAAGCGAGCGGTGTCGAGGATGCCGCTCATGCCCACGATCTTCTGCTTGGTGCCGCCGGTGATCTGCTTGAGCGCGTACACCATCGCGTCGAGCGGGTTGGCGATGTTGATCATGAACGCGTCTGGACACACCCGTTTCAGGTTCGTCGCGACGTCGGTCATGATCTTCAGGTTGGTGCCCAGCAGATCTTCACGCGACATCCCCGGCTTGCGAGGGATGCCGGCGGTAATGATGATGACGTCCGCACCCGCGAGGTCGTCGTAGTTCGACGTCCCGGACAAACGGGAATCGAAGCGCTCGACGGTCGACAGCTGCTGCATATCGAGCGCCTTGCCTTTGGCCATGCCTTCAGCCTGCGGAATGTCGAACAGGATGACGTCTCCGAGCTCTTTTTGTGCCGCGAGAAGGGCCAGATTGCCGCCGATCTGGCCAGCGCCGACGAGTCCGATCTTGGGTCGTGCCATGATTGAAAGGGCCTCCTAATAAGGGTCTTCGGCGGCCGTTCGGCCGCCGATGGAGGTCTTCTCGTTTTGCGCCGCGATACCGTCAAGCCGAGGTGGGGTGACAGCGGTCGGGTGACTCAGATGGACGCGCTGATGCTGGAGGGTGTCCGCTTCATCGCTTGCCGGACGCGAGACTTCCGTACCTCTTCGAAGTTCTCGATGATCGTTTCGCAGAACTCATCGGTGCGAACGGTTTGAACGTCGCCCAGCGACAGGGCGACGTCGGGCGTGTGGTTGCCGTCGGCGACCGTCTTGATCAGCGCGTTGGTGACCAGCTCCGCTGAGTCCTTCCATCCGAGGTGGTCGAACAGCATGACGCCCGCCAGCAGGACGGAGGTCGGGTTTTCTTCTCCCGCCTCGACCTCCGGAAGCAGGCCGTGGGTCGCCTCGAATATGGCGGCTTTGGCGCCCAGATAGGCGTTCGGCGCCAGGCCGCGGGTTCCGGTCGCGGCGAGGGCCATCCGCTGCAGGAAGGCCCCGTTGAGGTTGGTGGTGGCGATCAGGTCGTGTTCGTCAGGGGCGGTCAGGAGCCGATCGAACATCTCGCTGGCCAGTCGGTCGCGAACGATGACCTTTCCGCGCGGTGCCTCACCATCGTGTTCTTCGGCGATCGCTTCTTCGGAGACGGTGTATTCGCCGAATTCCTTGCGCGCGATCTCGTATCCCCAATCGCGGAAGAAGCCTTCGGTGTGCCGCATGATGGTGCCCTCGTGAACGAAGGTGACCGAGCGCCGGCGATGTTTGACCGCGTATTCGAGAGCCAGCCGAATCAAGCGCTTGGTGGCGGTGGCGCTGATCGGTTTGATGGCCAGTGAGGAGTCTGGACGAACGTTGTAGTCGGCTTTCTTGCCGAGCTCGCCGTTGATGAGTCCGATGAGCTGCTTGGCCTCCGGCGAGCCCTTCTTCCACTCGACCGACGTGAAGAGGTCTTCGGTGTTCTCGCGAAAGAGCAGGACTTCGAAGCCGTGGGGCGCCTTCAGGGCGGCGGGGAGCCCATCGAGGTAGCGGATCGGCTGGACGTAAGCAAACAGGTCGAGCCGCTGACGCAGCGCGCCATCGATGTCTTCCTCAGCCCCCACCGGCGTTTCGAGCGGGCCCTTGATGCAGACTTTGTACTCCTGGATCGCGCGAAGGGTGTCTTCAGGCATGCGCTCTGAGGGGCCGTACAGCTCGACAGCGCTGTCGCCGGCAAACACCTCGAGCCACTCCAACCGCTTCGCGTTCGCGTAGCAGCGCTCCACGGCGAGGTCGAGGACCTCCTTCACCGGCCCCCACACCTCGGGGGCGATGCCTTCTCCCTGGATGAAAGGAACGATGGGGTCGTCGGGAACCTGAAGCTGCCCGTTTTTGGCGACGGTAATTTTGGAGCCGCGCTTCGGAGGAGAGATCCTCAGGTACTTGCCCATCGCGCCGGGTGATCTACCAGCCCTACCGAATCTTGCAACCGAAAATTCTGACCGTTTGACCCTGTTTTTTCGACGGATTTGTGATAACGGCGCCGGCTGTCTTGCGCTCGATCCGAAGGCATCAAGCTCGTTTGCGGCGGCGCAGAAAGCGCGGCGGATCGGCGTCGTGTGACGCAGGCGGTCTTGCGCTCGGAGCGTTGCTCGGCATCACGCAGGCCGCCCTGCACCCCGTCGGAGCGGTTATCGGTATAACGCAATCTGTCAGTCGATGTAGGATGGATCACGCAAGATGCGCCATTTCCTCGCGCAGGGCTCGCGTAGCGCGTGACACATCACTGAGCGGGTGACACAAGGGCTGTGTCACTCTTTGTGTGTCGCAGTGTCACCCGAATTGGCGAGGACACCGGTAGATCGCGGCCCCAAATGGGTAATGCCCTGAAAGAGCGTCAGTTGAAGAAGACAAAATGACCCGGGGGAAGCTCGCCTCGGATTGGTACGGCCTTTGCTCTACGGCCGTGCATGGATGAACATGGGCTGAGCTCGGGACTGGTCGACGGCGTCGGTGAATCTTCTTCACAGAGTCTGCGGGAGGCGCTGCTGGACACGCTCCGCGGCCTCAGAGTGAAAACGCGTGCGGATATCGTTTGGTTTCACCGGGCGGCTTCGCTCGAGGGACGCCCGAGGTACATGGGCATCGAGACGGTGGGGACACCGGCGGGCGCCGCGTTGAAGGCGCTCGAAGGCGAGATCATCGATCGGGAGCCGGTGGACCTCGAGCGGCCGGGGCGGCGCATGTCCGGTGCGCTGATCCGGGCTGCGGTCGACCCCGTTCTCGGACCGGCGCATCATCGTCAGGTCTACGGTCCGGCGGGCCTGACCCACGAGCTATCCATGCTCATCTACGAGGGGTCGCGGTTCGTCGGTCGAGTCATCGCCGTCGGCGGCCGTCGCGGGTTCATCAGCAGCGCGCCCCGGTACTGGAACAGTATTCGGGAGGCCGTCTCGCGTTTCATCCGCCAGTACGACACCGAGCGTCGACAGTGCGTGCCGGTCAGCAGCGGAACGTTCGTCATCGACCAGAGCCGTCGGGTCGAGTTCGGGACCACCGGGGCGTGGGCCTGGCTGTCGATGCCCGACTTCCGGGAGCGGTTCGGTCAAGTGAGTGGACCGTCCGACAACGAGCTGCGGCTGGTAGGCGACGCTGAGGTTCGGGTGGCGCGAATGACCAATCCCGGTCGGGCCGGGCTGATGGTCGAGGTGGCGCCGGCGGCGCCGGTTCGACTGGCGCCGGACGGGTCGCTGACCCCGACCCAGCGAAAGGTGGCGGAGTTCGCCTGCCACGGCGCGACGACCCAGGAAATCGCGGCGACGATGGAGATGTCGGTGGAGACCGTCCGAACCCACATGCGGGAGGTCTACCGGCGGCTGGAAGTCGCGAGCCGGGTCGAGCTGGCCGCGAAGATGCGTTCGGGGAGCCCGGAGGCGCGATGACCCCCGCCAAGGCGGGCGCCGGCGGGCACGACGACGAAGCGCGCCTGCAGCAGGAGCGCGACCTCTACCTGCGGCTGCTGCAAGTCGGTCAGCAGGAAAACGTCGAGCCGTTTCTCACCGAGGCGCTGCGCCTGATCGTTGACCTGGTCCGAGCCGAGCGTGGCTACATCGCGCTCGGCCGGCCCGGGGACGATCTGACCAAGGAGCATCGATGGTCGCTGGCCTACTGTTGCTCCGAACACCAGGTGGCGGACATCCGGGAGCGGATCTCTCATTCGATCATCGCCGAGTCGATCCGAACCGGGCGCACGATTCAGACCCCCTCTGCGCTCCTCGACCCCGAGTTCGGCAAGAATCAAAGCGTCCGTCTCAACCGGATCGAGGCCGTCCTTTGCGTTCCGATGGGCCGGCCGCTGTGCGCAGGGGTGGTGTATCTGCAGGGCCACGTCGGCGGCGGCGCGTTTCCCGACGAGGCGCAGCGGCTGGCGGAATTGTTCGCGACCCACGTTGCGCCTCTGGCCGACCGGGTCGTGACCCGAACCGCGACCGACGACGCGCGGGACCACACCCGCGTCCTTCGGAGCGAGCTCAGCGTCGAGGGTCTGGTCGGCCGGAGCGAGGCGTTGGCTGCGGTCCTGCAAGAGATCAAGGTGGTCGCGCCGAAACACATCAACGTCCTGGTGACCGGTGATGCCGGCACCGGCAAGACGACGGTGGCCCGCGCGATTCACGACAACAGCGCTCGCGTTCGCGCCGGACGGTTCGTTCGTCTCCATTGCGCCGACGTCGACGACGCGCGCTTCAGGGCCGAAATGTTTGGGGTCGAAGGGCCGGTGCACCGAGAGGCCTCGGGGCGTCCGGGCCTGGTCGAAGCGGCCCACGGGGGGACGCTGTTTCTCGACGAAGTCGCGGAGCTCAGCCCGGCCTCGCAGGTGAGCTTGCTCGAGTTCATCCGGAACCCGAGGTTTCGTCCCCACGGTAGCGCCGACCTTTCGGCGGCCGACGTAAGGATCATTTGCGCCACGACGGTGGACCTCGAGAAGGCGATTCGCGACGGGCGCTTCCGCGAGGATCTGTATCATCGGCTGGTGGGCATGCCGATGCGACTGCCGAGCCTGAGCGAGCGGGCCGAAGACTTGCCGCTGCTCGTCGAGCACTTTTGCCGGCGCGCGTGCGAAGCCCACCAGATCCGGCCGTTGGCCCCCTCGGCCAACGCGCATCGCGCGGTCGAGGTCGTCGAATGGCGAGGCAACGTCCAGCAGCTGGCGACGGCGATCGAGCGGGCGGTGATCCGTGCCGACGCCGACGGCGCGCCCCGGGTCGAGCCCTGGCACGTGTTTCCGGACCGAGAGAATCGCCGGGAGCCGGACGCCACCGCGCCCAGCTTTCAGGATGCCACCCGGGACTTTCAGCGTCGCTACCTCGAGCGGTTGCTGCAGGAGACGGGCTGGAATGTTACGGAGACCGCGCGCCGGGCCAACCTGGCCCGAACGTACCTTCACAAGCTGATCAACGTGTACGGGCTGCAGCGGCCCGACAACTGACGGCTGGAAGCGCTCGGCGCCCGCTTCGCGGACCGCCGATTCTTCGCCCGCCCGGGTTCCGGTGGCCGATGGCGGACATCGTCGCGCGACTCAGTAGGTCGGTCACGCCGGCCGTCGGTTACCGTTTGACGCGCAGTAGCCAATACCCCACGATATCCAGTCGTCGCGCGTTCGTCGTCGCGCACGCGCGAACCAGAGGTGTGCTTTTGGCAGTACGAGACGGTATCAGAAAGCTTCGCAGATGGTGCATACGCACGGCACGTTCGCTCGCCGATACGGCAGCACAGCGGGGCGGCGAGCTCCTGTTCGGAGCGGCGAGCACGACGACCCTCGCTTCTCACGAATCGAAGTGGAATCGTCTCGCCACCGAAAACGACCGCTACTACGTTCGAACGGTCGATCACCATCAGACTGATGATGAGTACGAAAACAGCGGCCGGGCCGACGTCGAAAACCATCTATTGGCAGATCGGCTCGTTGCCGAGCATCTCGGTGATCCTCGTCAGCGGACGGTCCTCGAGATTGGCTGTGGGTCAGGACGCATGACGAAGACGCTATCGAGGCGATTCGCCTCCGTCCTCGCTCTCGACATCTCGCAGACCATGCTCGACAAAGCCCGAGCCTTCATCGGTCGAGACAACGTTACTTTCCTCAAGAGTGACGGGGCGAATGTGCCCGCGCAACCGAACAGCGCGGATGTCGCTTTCTCCTACATCGTGTATCAGCACTTTCCGAGCCGCGCGGCCGTCGAAACGTCATTCAAGGGAGTTTGGGCTGCCCTCAAACCCGGCGCGCTGTTCAAGGTGCAGATCAGAGGGGTCGAGCACCACAACCCGCAGCACTGGTCTTGGGGGCCACATTACACCGAGCAAGAAGGGCGAGCGCTGGCGGATCGGACGGGCTTCATCACGCTCAACGTAAAAGGGGCCGGCGAGCGAAGCATGTGGCTGCTGCTCAAGAAACCGGACGTTGATCGTCACGAGGACCGAGTTGCCACCGGCGTAGCTTGACACGTGACCATAACTCCCGCGCCCGCTTCGCCGGTTCTTGTCGGCCCAGGCCGCACGACCGCGCTTCGCGCTCTCCTCAATTGTTCTAGTTGATGTCGCCGGCCGGGGGGCGAAGCACCATGCGTCGACCGAACTTCTGCCGCACGGTCTGGACCCGCAGCGGAATCTGCACGTAGTCGCCGCGTTCGAATAGCTCGGCCTGGTCGAGGAACGTGCTGCTCTCGAACCAGCCATCCTGTCCGCCCAGCAGAACGAAGTAGTTGGCGTCGGGGTCCGACAGGTCGGAGATGTGGCGGGCGTTCGACCCGTAGCGGGTGGCGTGCACTTCGTTGGTCGGCTGGTGCGCGGTCTTGCGGACGGTATCGCTGGAGCCGGACACGCCGTACTCCTTGAACATGAACTTGCTGCCGATCAGGGGGACTTCGGCCAACGGATGTTGCAGCCGCATCTTATGCATCGAGCCCCAGGTCGCGAACTCACCGATCTTGTCGCCGGCATCGTCCAGAGCCCCGGCCAGGAGCGGGTGTAGGGTCGCCACATCCGCGCCTTCGAGGTCTTTGAGTAGAATCTGCCGAATGTTGGACAGCGCGATGAATGTGCCCGCGGCGTCTTCGTCGCCGAGACGAGCCTCGTAGAAGCGACGGAGGAACGCGGCATGAAATAGTTCGAAGGCCACCGGTCCGCGCTCGTCGCGCCGATAGTGCCCCCCCCACTCGCGCATCTGGTTCACCACCGTCTGTTGGGCTTTGCTCGGCGAAAGGTCGAGCTTCGCTCCGTCGATGAGCGCGATGTATGCGTCGCGAAGCGCGACCGACGAGGCGAGATATACATCTTGCTGGATGGCTTTGGCCGCCTCGAGGTCGAAACGGTCCTGCTTGTTCACCAGGTCGGCGAGTCGCTCGACCCGGTCGGATGTCGAAAAGAAGTATCCGATGGGGATGTCGGCGGCGGCGGGCTCATTGTTCGCCGACGCGATGAAGCCGTCGTCGGGGTTGTAGGCGATAGGGAGGGTCGTGGCGTCGCGGAACCCGTTCCATTCGAAAGATGGATCGCGGGCGATGTTCTGGGGGATGCCTTTTTCCCGGACCGGGAGTCGGGCCGCCAAGACCTGGCCGATGTTGCCGTCGACGTCGGCGTAAAGGAAGTTCTGACCCGACACCGCGAAAGTGGAGAACGCCTGCCGAAACTCTTCGAAGGTCGTCGCCTGGTTCATCTTCAGCAGCGCGCTGAGTTCATCGCTCGGCTGGTGGCCCACCCAACGCAGGGCGAGAGGGGGCCGTTCGCCCCATTCGAGGAGGGGCGAGTCGGTGAGGATCGGGCCGAGCGGAGACTCCCGAACCACCACGTCTTCGTCGAACCACCATCGCACGCCGAGGTGCTCGGTGCGCTTGGTCAGTCGGTCGGCGGGGACCTCCGACACGTCGTACAGATCGCTGCTGGCGGCGTGCATGTTGGTTCCGCCCCACGCGATCTTCGGGTTGCGGCCAAGAACGATGGCCGGGATGCCGGGGATCATGATGCCCACCGCGTGGTAGGACGGTGATTTGTAACCCGCGAGCAGCCACAGATTCGGGAGCATGACCCCGACGTGGGGGTCGTTGATCATCATCGGGGCCCCGGTGGTGGTCCGGCGGGCGGACAGCGCGATGGAGTTGCTGCCGGTCTTGCCCATGCCCCCGAGCAGGTGATCCAGTCTCAGCGCGGTCTCTCCGGGGAAAGAAAGGGCCGTGCGCCCACCGGCCTCGGCGACCTTGCGCCATAGCTCCGGAAAATCTGGCCGGCCCTGCAGCTGGAGCATCTGCACCCAGGTCAGCCAGGTCACGTCGGCGGCGGCTACGCGTTGGGTGGCCAGCAGTTCCTCCACCGTCCACGGGGTTCGCTCGATGTTGTAAACGTCGAACTCCAGCGGCAGGGCTTTCTGCTGCGCTTGGTAGTGGTTCAGGCCGTCGACGAACGCCTGCAGCCACTGTCGGGTCTCGGCGGGCATGGCGGCGGCGGCGGCCTTGGTGGCCCGGCCGATATCGAGGATCCGCAGGGTGTGGTCGATGTCGGTGGCGAACGGTCCCGCGATTTCGCTGAGGCGACCGGCGGCGATCCGGCGGAGGGTTTCCAGCTGGCCTTGCCGGAGGTGCGCGTGAATCATGCCGAGGGTGAAGGCGAGGTCACGGTCGGTCTGGGCCTCGATGAACGGGATCTGATGGTCGTCCCAGTGGATCACGACCTCTTTTTCCAGCGGAAGGTCGGTCACCGGCATCGCGCTGAGCCGCGCCGACAGGTTCGAGGCCTCGGGCAGGGTGGTGAACAGAACACAACCGGACATCAACGACGCCCCGCCCATCGCGGCGAGGCAGGCCCACACTGTAAGTAGACATTGTCTCATCATGATCGACTGCCGCCGAAACATCCGATCGCCGGGGTTCCTTCCGGCCGGCGGGCGCGTAATGGCCCGGATCGCGCTTTGACGGTGAGGAAAACTGGGTGGTAGCTCCCCAAACCGATGCGCTACCAGCTGTCTGACGACCAGGCGATGATCCGGGACTCGGTGCGGCGATTTGCCGAGTCCGAGGTGAAGAACCGTGCGTACGACTGGGACGGCGCCGCCAGCGCGGCGCCCGCGGTGTTCACGAGCCTGGCCGATCTCGGCCTGATGGGCATGCGGGTCAGCGAGGCGGCGGGCGGAACGGCCCTCGATCCGATCGCAACATTGTCCGCGGTCGAGGCGCTGGCCGCCGCCGACGGCGGGCTCGCGTGGACGGTGGCGCTGCACAACCTCCTGGCTTTGCCGGCGCTCGAAGCGGCGGGCCATGACGCGGTCTCGAGCCTCGCGGCGGGAGAAGGCGTGGCCGCGTGGTTCGAGGCCCCCCTGAGCATCGACGGCGAGGGCGGGTCGGTCCGGGTCTCGGGGGTCGCTCCGCTGGTCCCCTGGGCGCGTCGAGCCACGCTGATCGTGGGTCGGATCCCCGACGCCGACGCGGTGGTCGTGGTGGCGCCGACGTCGGACGGGGTCCGCGTGACCCCGACCGAGGGGGCGTTGGGTCTTCGCTCGTCGGCGATGGCCACCGTCCGGTTCGAGGCGGCGCCGGTCCAGCGGCTCGACGTCTCCACAGAAGGGCTCGACGCCTGGTGGGGGCTAAGCCGGTCTTCGGTCGCGGTCGGCGTCGCTCAGGGCGCGCTCGCTGCGGCCGCCGCCTACGCGCAGGAGCGTCAACAGTTCAATCGACCCATCGCTCAATTCCAGGCCGTGCAGTGGATGCTCGCGGAGACCGCGACCGAGATCGACGCCGCGCAGCTGCTGACCTTCTCGGCCATGGGGACAAACGGCCGACCGGATCCCGCCGCGGTGGCGCGCGCGAGCCTGTACGCCCTGCCCGCCGCGACCCGGGCCGGGATGCGCGCGGTCCAGGTCTACGGGGGAAATGGGTACGTCCGGGAGTATCCGGTGGAGCGGTGTCTGCGGGACGCCAAGACCCTCGAAGTGCTCCGGGCCGTCGACGACGACCAAGACCGCATCGTGGACGCGCTGCTGCCCGCCGCCGAGCTCATCTAGTCCCCTGAATCATTGAAAAGCATCAGGTTTCTCCGTGCGCGTGCTTCGTACGCTCGGCAAAGCGTCGAACGGAGTTGAGGACCTCATCTGCAGTC
>JANQQN010000412.1 GCA_028289325.1 Myxococcota bacterium
TCGATGTACCGCCTCGCTGAAGACCTCGACTTCTCGCCGTCCCTGGAGCGGGCGAATCGGATGCTGGCCCTGAAAACGGGGACCATGGGGGCGGCGCAAGCCACGGTTGAGGCCGCGGTTCAGGCCGCAGGCGGGCCGGCCTACTTTCGGCGGACGGGCATCGAACGGGCGCTGCGCGACGTCCGGGCCGGCGCGTTCCACCCGCTGGCGCCAGCGGCCCAGACCCTCTTCACGGGGCGGGTCGGCGTGGGTTTGCCGCCCGTCGTGGGCACGGCGCTGACCGAGGCGTGAGTACCACGACGGCCGGAGAAGAAGGTCGGGCCCTCGCCGACGGTTGAGGGCCGCCGGCTGCTCCAGGTAGCTTCACCGCAAATGCGTTGGGTATTGCGGATCTTTGCCGGGCTGCTGGTCCTTCTGACCGTCGCTGCGGTCGGACTCTGGATCTGGAAGCCGTGGGTACCTCCGGTTCAGATGAGCGATCCCGGTCCCACCGGGAAACGGATCGACGGCGACGGCATCTTGGCCAACTACTATGCGGGGCCCGACGGGGCCCGCGGGCCCGGGGTCGTGGTTCTCGGGGGCTCGGAGGGCGGCTTGGGCCTCGGCATGAAGCGGGTGGGCCTGGCTCTACAGGAAGCCGGCTTTTCGGTCCTCCAGGTCTCGTACTTCCGCGGTCCGGAGCAGCCGGAGGCGCTCGAACACATTCCGCTGGAGACGATCTTCAAGGGTCTCGATTGGCTGATGAAGCAGCCGACGGTCGATGCGAGCCGGATCGGCATCGTGGGCGCTTCGAAAGGCGCTGAAGCGGCCCTTCTCGTGGCGACCCACCGGCCGGAGATCCGGGCCGTGGTGCTCGGCATGCCCACGAGCGTGGTGTGGATGGGCGTCGACTGGAACCGAGGTGGGGGCGGGACCCGTTCGTCGTGGACGCTGGGCGGCGAACCGCTGCCCGCGCTCCCCTACGGTGAGTTCAACTGGGAAGAAGGCGTGGTATCGATCTACCGAAGCGGTCTGGAGGCGGTCGGCGAACATCCTGGCGTCGTGATTCCGGTCGAACGAACCAAGGCCCCGATGCTGCTCCTGTGCGGCGAACAGGACACCCTGTGGCCCGGGTGTCCGATGGCTCGGCAGATCGAGGCCCGGGCTCAGGCGAAGGGCGGCCCCGACGTCGAGCTGCGGGCGTTCGCAGACGCGGGCCACGGCGTGTTCGGGCTTCCGGTGGCCGAGGGCAGCCCCGGTTACGATCGGCTGTCCTCGCTGGGGGGGACGACGGCTGGCAACGCTAAGGCTCGGGTCGAGGGCTGGCCCGCGATCGTCTCGTTTCTCGAGAAACACCTCGCCGCGAAAGAGGCCGATCCCCCGCCCGCTTCGCCCCCCGAGTGACGCCCCGAGCCGGCGACCCGTTCTCGGTTCATGACCACCCGGGTGGTGGTGGGGGCGAGGCGGATGACGCTAAGCTCGCGGGCATGCTGCTCACCGTGCGAAGGCCGGCGATCGTCGCGGTCGCGTTGCTCCTCATGGCCGAGGTTGGGTGCTCGGCTTCGTCCGGCCCCCCGCGGGCGACGACGGATGTCGTGGTAGAACCGTGGGGGGCGGTGGTGCCAAAGCGTCCGGTCCACACCTATTCGATCGTGGCTCGGGACCCCGAGACCGGCGACCTTGGTGTGGCCGTGGAGTCCCACTGGTTTTCGGTCGGCGGTTCGGTGACGTGGGCGGAGGCCGGAGTGGGCGCGGTGGCCACGCAGTCGTTCGTGGAGCCGGCCTACGGAACGCGGGGCCTCGAGCTCATGAAGCGAGGACTGACGGCCGAGCAGGCCTTGGCGGCGCTGACGTCGGTCGACGCCGCCGAGGCCGTGCGCCAAGTCGCATTCATCGATGCGAAAGGCACGGTGGCCGCGCACACGGGCGCTTCGTGCATCGAGCACGCGGGGCACTACGTCGGGGACGGCTATTCGGTCCAGGCCAACATGATGCTCAGCGACACCGTTGTCCCCGCGATGCGACGGGCGTTCGAATCGGCGCAGGGGGACCTCGCCGAGCGAATGCTTCAGGCGTTGGAAGCGGCGCAAGCGGCCGGAGGAGACATCCGAGGGCGCCAGTCGGCGGCCTTGCTCATCGTCGGGGGCAAGGCCAGCGGCCGGCCGTGGTCCGATGAACGGGTCGATCTTCGGGTCGAGGACCATCCGACGCCGGTGGCGGAGCTTCGACGACTGGTGAAGCTGCACCGGGCCTACGAACACATGAACGCCGGCGATGTCGCCGTCGAGCAAAACGATCTGCCGAGGGCTCTTCGCGAATACGGCGCAGCGGCCAAGATCGCGCCCCAGAACCTGGAGATGAAGTACTGGACTGCGGTGACCATGGCGACCAACGGTCGGGTCGGCGAGGCCCTCCCGATGTTCAAGGCCGTCTTCGCTGCGGACGGCCATTGGGTGGAGCTTACGCGACGGCTTCGAAAGCCCGGCATCATTCCCAATACGCCGGAGGGTGCGAAGCTCCTGAAGAAGATCCTCTCCGTCGCGCCGTGAAGATCGCCGCCGAACGCGGGCGTCCATCGCCAGTGAATGGAACAGGGAGCCCTCTAAACGCATTCGTCCGATGTGGGCGCGCCGACAACGTCGCGCCGTCCGTCCTCGGGCCGTGAGTCTTGTGTTATGGGCAGGGCATGAGACTCGTCTCGATTGTGTTTCTCACTTTCGCCATGGCGGCGTGCGCATCCAGTACGCCCGATTCGTCGGCGGACGACGGATCCGAAGCCCAAGACGGCGCGACCGCTGCGCCGGCGGCGCCCACGGGCAACCGCACTTTCGCCGACGGCGTGTTTCGTTCCCGTCGAGACCCGGCGATGACCGTTCGTGTCGACCCGAGCTTCGAGTACATCGGCGCCGACGAATTCGTGCTCGCGCAGAAGGCGGCCGTCGAGCGGCACCACTGGGTGCAGGCCGAGGAAGGCGTGGTAAAGGCGATGATCGTCTTTCAGTTCGAAGGCTTTCTGCCTGGGGCTTTGGGGCGGTACCGCTTCACCATTCCCAAGGGAGATCGAATCTCGGGAAGCAGCTATCGCTACTCACCGGCGCCCGTCTCGCTGGGCGACCAGGCCTACGTTCACAACACGTGGGCATTCGATATCGATAAGAGCGCGGCGGACAAGCCAGAGGCGGAGTCCGCCCACACCCTCCGCCGACTGCAGGACAAAGGCTTGAGCCTCGGTGGAGGCCTCATCATGTCGAGATACGCGCGCGCGGTGGGGCCCGGACAACGCAAAGAAATCATCCTCTTCTACATCGAGCCTTTGAGCCGGAGCGGCCACACCATCGACGACTTCCCGGATCTTTCGAAGGCCTCCGAAGCGTTCGACAAGCTGTCGGCGGAGGTCGTGCAGCGGGGCCGGGCCGCCTTCGAAGTGCTCGGGGCGAGCGCGAAGGCCCCGTAACCCTGTGGGGGCCGGGCCTCGACGAAGATGCCTTGCATACCCACGTGGGCCGAGAAGCCGCGTCTTCGATCTGCTCGGCGAGGGCGTTTTGGTCGACAGGAACCCCGTTGGCGGCCCACATGGAGGCGATAAGGAGTTCGGGACGAGCGAGGCTACCGGTGTGGGTGCAGGCAACCGTGGATCGGTTCATGGGGTATCGGTCGCCGGCGGGATCTTCGTCCCGAAGACTTCGGGGTAGACGTCGATCAGCGTTTGGGCGGTGCGTTCCAGATGCGCCTCGAGCAGGTCGCAGGCGGCGCGGGTGTCGCGATCCACCGCGGCCTGCGCGATGGCTTCGTGTTCGTCCGCGACGTCGCGGCGGGCGTCGCGACGGTATCGGTCTTCAGCCAACGTTCGGTAGCGCTGGCTGTGGGCATACAAGGTTTCGCGAAAGCGCAGCAGATACGTCGACGGGCAGGCCGAGCACAGCGCGGCGTGAAAGTCGCGGTGGCGGTCGATGAATCGAGCCCGACCGTCTTCGGTGGGGTCGAGATTCGAAGTTCGGCCGAGGCGGTGAAGGGCAGCCATGACTTCGCCTTCCCATACGTCATCGCCGTGGAGGATGGCGTCGGTCAGGGCCAGCCTTTCGATTCGCTGACGAGTGTGGGTGACGCTGATCAGGTCTTCCCGGGAGATCGGTGCGACTCGAAAGCCGCGATGGTCCTCGAAGACCAGGAGCTGCTCCGCCGCCAGCTTGCTCGCGGCCTCTCGAAGCGGCGCCCGCCCGATCCCGTATCGCTGAGCCAATGTGGCCAGCTTCAGCTTGGAGGCTGGAGGTACGACCCCCCGCACAATCTCGTCTCGCAGCCGCTCCGCGACCAAGGTCGCTTCGGTCTTGCGCCGGCCATCGCTCATGCGGATTGTGCACCTTGGCACTCGGACTGCCGATGTTCAAGCGGTCAGTCGCCGATGAGTGTTTTTGTCGACAAAATGAGGACGGAGCGATGAGCGTCGGTCAGTCGAGTGCGAACGCCGTGATCCGTTGATGGGCCACCGTCGTACAGACGGTGCCGGGACATGGTGTACCGGTGGCATCCGCCGCGCGGTGGATGGTCAACCTCAATCAGGGGAGCGGCGAGCGAGGGACTTCTGCGCGCCGCAAGGGAGACCTAGGTTTGAAGTCGAATAGAGCTTTCGTGCTCACTGCCAGCGCCGGCGTCCTCGTCGCTGCAGCAGTGGGCTTCGTGGTCGCGGCCGACCACCTCGATCCGAGTCCGCGGGTCGGAATGCCCGTCGGCAACTCGGCCGACATCGCAGACGTGTACGCGTGGAACACGGGCACGTCGACCCTCACCGATAACATCGTCGTCGCGCTGACGTTCGCGGGCCCCATCGGTCCCACGTTCACCGGCGACCGCGACGTCCTGTACACGATCGAGATCGACAACGAGGACGAGATGTTCGACCCGAACCTCTCGATTCGGGCCCGTTTCGCTCAAAACAGCGCCGGGCAATGGGGCGTTCAGTTCACGGGCATTCCCGGCACCGATGGCCCGGTCGTGGGGCCCGTCGGGGCGATCATCGATCTCGGTGGGGCGTCGGCCTACGCCGGCGTGCGAGAGGACCCGTTCTTCTTCGACCTCACGGGATTTCAGAACACCCTGATGACCGGAACGCTGAGCTTCGACCCGACCCGGGACTTCTTCGCGGGCGGCAACGTGTCGGCCATCGTCGTCGAGATCCCCCTGCGTGCGCTGCCCGGCGACGGGCCGTACCAGGTATGGGCCACGACGGGACGGATCTGACGAGGAACCGAGATGAAGAAGACACTTGTCACGACGATCTCCCTTTGTGCCTTGCTCGCGGCGTGCGGCGACGATGGCGAACAGGGTCCGGCGGGTCCGGCCGGACCGACGGGCGAAGCGGGACCCGCGGGCCCCACCGGCCCGACAGGCCAAGACGGTGACGATGGCCAGGCGGGTCAGGACCTGACCGCATTCAACTTTCGCACCGACGCGCCCGGGGCTTACACCCGGGTCGACCGTATGGGCATGCCCGCGGTCTCCACCGCGCTGATCACCGATAAGAACGCCTACAACGACGCGGACCCCAACGACGACGTGACGGTGGGGCAGTCGTTGCCGCAGTTCGTCGAGAGCGATATCGCGCCGGTTCTGGCCACCCTTCACGAGGCGCTGCGAGATGACCTCGACGGTGCGTCGTTGACGCGGTGCTCGACCGGCGAAGGCGCGACGATCGATATTCTGCCTTGCGCGACCCAGGAGGTGGCACCGGGGGTGAGTGTCCTCGACCTTATCGTCCCCGACACGTTGACGGTGGATCCGACCGCGCCGGCGGGCTTTCCCAATGGTCGTCGCCTCGAGGACCCGGTGATGGATGTAACGCTGACCATCATTCTCCTCGACCTGTCCGTGCACGCGGCGAACACGTTGGTCGGCGTCCTCAACCCTACGGCCAACGACGTTCCGTTCTTGGGCTCGTTCCCGTACCTCGCGTTCCCTATCACCGACTGATGCCGGATGGGGGGAGGTCGGTCCCTCGGACCGACCTTCACCCATCCCTTCGAAGGAGACTCGAATGGCGACTCGACACGATGTGATGTGGGGGTTCGGCGGGCTACTCATGCTGGGCGGCTACTTTGCCTTCGCCTGGTCGGACGCTCCGACCGAGCGACCACCGAAAGCGCTGACCGCGGCGGAGCGGGCAGAGCAGGGCTTCGATCGCAAGATCGCATTTCACGAGCACCGGCTGCAGGCGCAGCCGAGCGCTTGGCTTCATCTGGACATGGTGGCC
The DNA here is from genome assembly GCA_028289325.1 of Myxococcota bacterium. Lineage (GTDB taxonomy): Bacteria > Myxococcota > Kuafuiibacteriia > Kuafuiibacteriales > Kuafuiibacteriaceae > JANQQN01. The sequence goes on from JANQQN010000412.1 coordinate 6,227, forward strand.
GCGGCCCAGCTGGGGCTCGCTCACCTTCGGGGCAGCTACGACCCCTACGACAAAGCGGAGGACGCCCTTCGGGCGGCGTACACCCAAGCGCCGGCCGGGGCCGGTCCCCACCTCACGCGCGCCCGCCTCGCGTTCACGCTTCATCGCTTCGACCGCGTGGAGCCTGCCTTACGTCGGGTCGAGCGGGCCCTGGTCATCGACAGCGACGTTCGACGGGCGGTGGCCGAGCTGCGCGCGGCCCTGGCGTTTCAGCGCGGTGACCTCGCGGCCGCGGAGGCGACGCTGGTTCGGCTCATCGATGAGCGGCCCACGGTGACGGCACTCGCGCGCTTGGCTCAGGTTCGCTGGAAGAGCGGGGACTTCGCGCGGGCGGAGGCGGGCTTTGTCGCCGCGCTGGCCTTGGCGCCCTCGTCGGACGGTGAGCGGCGGGCGTGGCTAGAGTTGATGCGCGGGCTCTTGGATCTGGACCGCGATCGCTTCGACGAAGCGCTGGCCCACTATCGCGCCGCGGACGCCGCTTTTTCGGGCTGGTATCTGGTCGAGGAACACATCGCGGAGATCCACGCCCGCAAAGGCGAACATGAACGCGCCCGCCGGCAGTACGAGCGTCTCGTCGCCCGCACGAATAACCCGGAGCTCATGGACGCTCTCGCCGCGACCTACGCCGCCCTCGGCCGGTCCGCCGATGCAAGGAACATGACCGCGCGGGCGCGGCGGGCGTACGAGGCGCAGCTGACGAAGTATCCCGAGGCTTCGTACGGTCATGCACTCGATCATTTTCTGGACGCCGGTGATGTGGCTCGGTCGGTGGCTTTGGCCGAAAAGAATGCTGCGCTGCGGCCGAACGGCGAGGCGCTCGCCGCGCTGGCGATGGCCTACCACCGAGCGGGTCGCCACGACGACGCAACGGCGGTGCTCGACCGCGCGATGAACACGGCCTGGAGAACCCCCGCCATTTACGCGACGGCAGCCGACATCTTTGGGGCGACGGGCGCCACGGCGCGGGCCGCCTCCGCCCGGGCGGCCTACGGACGCCTCGTGGGTGGCGGTCCCCGCCCATAGTTTTCGGCGGCGGCGGTTTGGGCGCGGCGACACCCACGATGCGGGCCGCTCGGGTGGCGGTTCGCGGCGAGCGAGGCCGCTCGGGTGGCGGTTCGTAGCGAGCGAGGTCGCTCAGGCGGCGGCGCGCGAAAGCGGCGCCACGTTCAGAAACCCCGGATCCTGACGGAACCGCGAGGTGAACGAGGCGTGAAGCTCCTGGCGAGTGCCGACGAGCAGGAAATAGTAGGGCAGAGTCAGCTCCCACGGGTGGCAGGAGATCGCAGCGGGGATGTCCGCCAGGGTGATCGGCTTCTGTCCCACCGGAAGGTTGCTCACCAAGACGTCAATCTGGCGGCGGTAGTAGTTGACCACGGTCGAGAAGGCATCGTCAGGGAGCTGCCGCAGAGCCAGGGATTGGGCCGACGAGCGGCCCCAGTTCAAGATCTGATGACGCGTCTGTTTCGTCAGCTGGCCGACCACGCTCCGGAGGTCACCCCGTTTGACCTTGCACAACAGGACGCCGTACTTGTTCCGGCCCTTGAGGAACGGGAAGTAGGCGGTCAGCCCCACCGTGAGCTCGTTGCGATCGCGGTGACGCCGGAAGACTTCCGATACGGCCAGACCGCTGGTGACCAGATTGAACGAACCGTTGACCTCGTCTCGAAGCGCGCGAACCTTGCTCGCATCCCAGCGGATCATGCCCTTTGTCAGGTCTTTGGTCGGGGGAAGAGCCCGGCGCAGATGGCCACGCCAGACCATTCGGAGAGCCAGGGTGGGCAGAGCCAGAAGCTCGGGGAGCCCCGGCGGGGGCAGGGGCACGTCGCGGTAGGGGATCAGCGCGGGGTTGGGATCGAACAGCGGCCGCAGCGCGTTCCACATGCCCACGCCGTCGGTCTGCATGTGGTTCCAGACGATGCGGAAGCCCTCCGGGCGGTCCAGATCGAAGTACACCCCGCGTCGGGGCTGAAGAAGGTCGGCCGCGCGAATGTCGGGCCGCTCGTGAAATGTGAGCTGGGTCCCGCTGAGGTCGGCCTCTTCGCGGTACAGCTGCATGGCCGTTGAACCCTCGCGAAGGCTCTGGTCCAGGCGGTCGAGGAAGCGCTCGACGAACGCACTCTTCTGACCCGGATCGACATGGACCGACAGATCCATATTGGAAGAGGCCCACTCCTCTTTCCCGTACAGCGCCATGTACCGGTCTTCCGAGCTGTGAAAGCGCGCTTTGAACAGCTCGTTGAAGGCCGGCCGGCCGCGTTTCGCCCAAGGAATAGGAACAACCAAAGGCTTCTGCATATCGCCGACGCAGCCAGCAGGATGGGTGCCAAGCGCATTCTGTTCGCCCGATCGTGCAGGGCCTGCGAAGGTGCGAATCGGCTTACGCGGTAAGCGCGTAGGATACGACGCAACCCTAAGAAGATCGCTGAACAAGTTGATGGCCAACCGGATGGTCTCGCGTCCTGCTCAGATCGATAATGCGGCCTTCGTGTTCCCCGAATGCAACGTACTGCCTCGGGGATGAGAGGAGGCGCGATGAAGTGGTTTGGTCGAGAGGAAAGGACGCCCCCGCGGGGCCCCGCCGCCGTGGGCGTGATCATAGCGGCGATGGCCGTGCTGGGCTTCGGGTCGGGGCGCGCGTGCGGAACGTTCGAAATCGAGGTGCTGTCCAGCCCGCCGGATCTGGTCAGCGGTGGCGATGCGCGAATCGCGATCGGGATTCCGTACGGTGTGCCCGCCCGCAGGGTCCGGGTTCACTTGAACGGCGATGACGTGACCGATGTCTTTCAAAAGGTCAGGGGCGCCGGTCGACTGGAAGGGGTCGTGACCGGGCTCATAACAGGAGAGAACACCCTTGCGGTGACCGCCGGCCGCCGCGGACGGTGGGCGGCCAGCGACCTGGTGCTCACGAACTACAGCATCAAGGGGCCGATGTTTTCCGGGCCGCAGCAGCAGCCGTTCTTGTGCGCCGACGACGGCGACCGCGCGAACGCGGAGCTGGGTCCGGCCATCGACGACGACTGCTCCACCGAGACCGTGGTGTCCTTCAAGTACCGAACGACCGACGGGCGCTGGGCGGATTACGACCCGGCGGGTCCGCGTCCCGATAACCTGGCCCAGACCACGACCCTCGACGGGCAAACCGTCGACTTCATCGTTCGTTGGGAGCGCGGGACCATCAACCGGTTCATCTACTCGATCGCGGTGCTGTCCCCTCGCGGCCAAGTCCCCGGGCCGCCCGACCTGTCGGCGTGGAACAAAAGGCTGATCTATTACTTCCAGGGCGGCGTGGCCATCGGACGTTACCAAGGCGATCCGAGCCGCTCGCGGATGCTGTACGAGTATGGCCTGTCTCGCGGCTATGCCGTGGCCTACTCGACGGGGACCAAAACCGGAACCCACTACAACCTGCAGCTGGGCGGCGAGACCGCGATCATGGTGAAGGACCGATTCGTCTCCGCCTACGGCAACCCGGACTACACGGTCGGGGTGGGCGGCTCCGGCGGCGGGATTCAGCAGTACGTTTACGCCCAGAACCATCCCGGCCTGATCGACGCCGGGATCCCCCAGCGCTCCTACCCCGACATGATCACGCAGACCATTCACGTCGGGGACTGTGAGCTGCTGGAGCGGTGGATCGATCTGCGGGTCATCGGCGGCGACACGAAGTGGGCGGATTGGTCGAACCGGACTCAACTCGAAGGTATGAACGCGATCAACGGGTTCCAGAACCCCTTCTTGGCGCTGTATCCGCCCGGCTTTCCCGCCGGATCGAGCGAGTGCATCCGGGGCTGGCGGGGGCTATCGCCGCTGGTCTTGAACCCCAACTTCGGCACCGCCCCCGGCATCACCCCGGAAGATCAAGTTTCCACTGAGTGGACCCACTTCGCCGACGCGATCAACCTCTATGGGGTCGCCGACGACGGCTTCGCCGCGAACACCTGGGACAACGTCGGCGTCCAGTACGGACTGTCCGCGCTGAAGACCGGCTTTCTCACCGTGGAGGAGTTCCTGGACCTCAACGCGAACGTCGGTTCCTGGAAGGACGAGCCGGAGATGGTGCAAGAGGGCTGTCCATTTCTGCCATGCCCCGACCCGTCGGAGGCGATCGGGCTCCCGCCGTTCCCCGACGTCTACCCCAACTTGATCGATCCTTGGAGCTGGCGGAACATGGCGCTGTCCCCCGACGGCGGCGCGACGCCCGCCCCGCGCAAGGAAGCGGACCCCGGCGCGATCGAAGCGGCTTTTGATCAGGGCCACGTGAACCGCGGCGATGTCCAGATTCCGCTCATCGACGTGCGAGACTATCTGGAGCAGCAGCTCGACATGCACAACTCGCATCAGTCGTTCGCCGCCCGCCAGCGCTTGCTCAACTTCGACGGTGACGCGTCGAATCAGGTCATCTGGTTCAGCGAGCCGGGCGGCGTCGACATCACCGAGCGCGCGTTCGAGGTCATCGACGAATGGATGGACAACATCGCTCGTCGGCCGAAGCGAGGCATAGATCGCAACAAGCCGGATGCCGCGACCGACACCTGCTTCGACGTGAATGGGGACCCCATCTACGCCGGCGACGACGCCTGGGCGGGCATCCTCGATGACGGCCCCGACGGACCGTGCGCCACGGTCATGCCGCCCTTCTCGACGTCTCGCATCGTGGCCGGGGCGCCGATCACCGGGGACATCTTCAAGTGTCAGCTGATGTCGGTCGCCGAGGCGATCGACCAGGGCGTCTACGGTTCGGTGACCTTCGATGCGAGCCAGACGGCGCGGCTCGAGGCGATCTTTCCGACCGGCGTGTGCGACTACAGCCGCGGCGACGCCCGCCGACCGTAGGCCGTGATCGCGACGGACCGATCGAGCCCCGGGTCCGCGGGCTCGGTCGGTCCCGAACCGTAGCGCGAGCCCGACCGTAACGTCGAACGCCGATCCAGCGGCGCGAGGTCGTCGATGTAGATGAGGTGGCCGCGCGTTAGGCCAGACGCGGCGGAGGGTGGAGGCTTACTTCTTTCCGGGGTCCTTCATCTCACGACCGGCCTTCTCGACCTGCTGTCCCACGCTCTTGACGGTCTTCCCGACCTTCTCGGTGGCGGCGGCGACGGCGCGCTGAACTTCGGCTTCCATGACGAAGTAGGTGACGCCCGAGCCGATCAGGATACCGAGGATAAAGGCGACGACGGTCCCACGCTTCATGGCAGGGAATTAACCACCGGAAGGCCGAGAAGTAAATGGGCCTGCCCTGCGGTTAAGGTCGCGGGCGGCGATCGACAACGAAACGAATCCTCCCGTGGCCATCCTGCAGCGCCTCGGGGATCGATTTCACGAAGCTTGGCGCGAGGGCTGGATCTCGGCGCGTTCTTGGGGCTCGAGGATTTTGCTAGGCCACTTGGATTCGAATCGCGTCGGGTTGGTCGGCGGCGTCCGCGTCGCGAACGACCCAGATGTCGCGGTCCCTCAGGTCCGGCGCTTCGGCCATCCGGACCGCGAGGGGCGTCACCACTGCCTCTTCGATGACCCGCTTGAGCGGGCGCGCGCCGCGGGAAGGGTGGTACCCCCGCTCGGCGAGCTGGCGCCTCGCATCGGGGGTGACCCGAAGCCGCAGGTTTCGTTGCCTGAGGCCCACGCGTTCGCTCAGCTCGCTCAGCAGGAGCTCGGCGATCCGCTCCACGTCCGGCATGTCGAGGGCGCCAAAAGAGACGACGTGGTCGAGACGGCCGAAGAACTCGGGCCGAAAGTGATCGCGGACCTGAGCCAGGTAGCCGGCGTGGGCGTCGGTGCCGAATCCGACCGGTTGTTTGTCGCTGACCCCGAGGTTGGAGGTCATGACGAAGACGACCATCCGAAAATCCACCAGTCGGCCTCGGCTATCGGTCATTCGACCTTCTCCGAGCAGGCCGAGCAGGAGGTCGAAGACCTCGGGATGGGCCTTTTCGATCTCGTCGAACAGCACCACCGACAGCGGCTGCTGCCGAATGCGCTGGGCGAGGCTGCCCGCGCCTTCGGCCTCCGCGTTCAGGAGCCGCTGTGCGGATCCCGGGAGCATATACTCGCTCATGTCGAGCCGGACGACGCGCTCGGCGCCCGAATCGGCGCCGGCGCCGAACATGAAGCGGGCGATCTGCTTGGCCAGCTCGGTCTTGCCGACGCCGGTCGGTCCGACGAAGAACAAACACGCGATCGGGCGGTGGGGGTCGTGCAGCCCGGCCTTGAGTCGAGCCAGTACCCGGGCCGCGGTTCGACACGCGTCCGGCTGTCCGATGACGCGCGCCGCCAGCTGCGCTTCGATCGCCTCCGGCGAGAGCACGTATTCGTCGGCGATCAGGGCATGGGGGAGGCCGGAGTACTTCGAAAAGAATCGAGACACCGCTTCCGGATCGAGGGGTGGACCATCGGCGCCGGCCTCATCGAGCAACCAGCTCGTGGCGCGGAACGCCTTGCCGGCGAACCGCTGCCCGGGAACGAAATCCGAGAGGTGACGAACCAAGCGGGCGAGGCCGTCGGGGCGAATGCGGTCCTTGGCCTGCTTTCGTTCCAGGTACCGTGACAACAGCGGAGGTACGTCTTGGGGACTCGGCTCGGGGAGGCGAATCACCGCGAAGGCATCGACGAGCCCCGGTCGGGCGAGCCGGAGCCACGATAGTTCCGCTTCCGTCGCTTCCGCGATGAGGCTGATCTCCCCCGCGCGCAGCGCTTCCTCGAAGATATCGATGATGCTGGATCCGTCGCTCATCGGCCGGGCGAGCTCGGTGAGGTGGCCGACGGCGAGGTAGTGCTGTTCGTGGGCGAGCTCGCCCACGATGGCCAGACAGCGGGCTTGCCACATGCCCAGATAGATCTGCCCGGCGACGATCCGGTCGCGGGTGGTACTGAAAAGATTGGGGACCGTTTCGCCGTTCCGCTTCTGAAGGAGGAGATATCGGGCCAGCCGCTGGATCCAAGTGGTCTTGCCGACCCCGGTCCCGCCGACGATCAGCAGCGGCGCGGGGCGGGCGGCGAGCAGCTGCTTTCGGTAGGGTACGAAGTCCTCGTTGTTGCCGACCACGACGGGAAGGCGGCGCTTCTGGGACTCCGTCATCAGCTCATCGGCGACTTTCTTGAGCTCCGGATAGTTCTCGAACGGGTCTCGGTCAACGACGGGATCCTTCAGCGCGGCCCAGTCCGGCGTCCACTCCCGCACGTATTCTTCGCCTTCGCGTCGAAAGTCATAGAGCCACTTGGCCTGCTCGCCGATCAGGGCGCCGGAGATCGCGGTCGAAAGCACGGTCGGGGCGATCGCGAGGTCCTCGACGATGAACCACCAGTCGAACCGAGGGAGGACGATTCGGTAGCCGCCGTGGGGCGTGGCCGACCACGCGTACGTGAGGCGAAGCGGTATCTCCCGGGCGCCGATGACCCGGCGCTTGCCGACCGCGCTTTCGGGGTGGACGGTGACCTTGGTCGTCCGAACGTCGAACGACTCGGTCCAGTAATACTTGGTTCGGCTGTCGTCACCGGTCATCTCCGACGTTCGCAGCTGAACCGCGAGCTGCTCGAGGACCTCGTCCTCCGATGCGCCATAGGCCGACTGCGGCGGGGGATCGAAGAATCCGTGGCGGCTGCGGATGAGATGGCCCGTCAGTCGACCGTCGTGGTGGGTCACGAAGTAGACTCGAAAGCTCGGCGCGTTCATTTGGTCACCTCGGCGGTGGCCGCGACTCGCCACAGTGGTTTGAGCGCCCCATCGAGATTCGGAGATCGAATCCGGTACGCGACGGTGAGCGCGTGGTCTTCCACGTCGTAGGCGTCAGCCACCGCCGGCTCGGTCGACCGCTCGACCCGAACCCGGCGGGTGAGGGCGACAAGGCGATCGGGATTGGTCGGCAGTGGGGTGTCGCCGCGTTCGAGGGCCGCTTCGAACCTCTCCCGGGCCGCGCGATGGGCGTTCAACGCCTCGCGGGGCGAGCGGATCTCGTCGTCCATCGTCTCCACGACGGCGAGCGTCGTGCCTTCGGCGATCGCGTGTTTCGCGTGGGTTCCGGTCTCGAGCGCCATCAAGGCGCGGATCGAGAGGCCGGACAGATCGATGACTACGTGGGTGGGAACCTCGGCGTTGAGCGCGGTCAGGTCCCCGTTGCCCTCGATGATCCGCCCCCCGGCCACCGCCGCCGCCCAGTCGCCAACGTCCGCTCGTCGGCCGTACGCGCTGACGACCAGGGACACCAGCGTCGCCGACCGGACGGGCCCGACATGGCGAACGCTCACCCGCACCGTGTGTTGACCGTGACCTTCGACGCGGCCGAGGGCGGCGATCACCGCTCGAACTTGGGCCAGCGCATCGAGGTGATCGTCGAGGCTCGCGGGCGGACGCCGGGATTCCGTAGACATCGGCGGTGGTCGCCGGGTGAGCTGAACGGGCAACGCCCCGCGTTCGCCCCAGTCGTCGTAGTCCTCCCACGGATCGCCGCCGTCACCCGATGCCTCGGCGCCGGTCAGCGCCGTCACCTCCGACTGCAGAGCCTCGAGCGTATGGAGGTCGTCGTCCTGCGCCGCGAACGCGCTCGCGATGCGGGCGCGCAGCGATTCGAGGCCCCCTCCGTCGACCGTACGGCGCAGCTCGTCGAGGGCGGCGGCGTGGCGGGCCTGCACTTCGGCTCGGTCGAGGGCGGCCCAGTCGTCCAGCGGTGACCGATACCCCACCGGCGTTCGGTCCACGAGAATCTCTTGGTGAGCTCGCCATTGTCCGTCCGCGACGTACAGGATCAGGGTGCGCATCGTGGCCGGTCCGTCGCGGGTCAGGGTCTCGGTCAAAAGACGGGTGACGTGGTTCTCGAGATAACGTTTGACCGTTCGCGCGCCGTGGTCGGGATCGAAGCCGTCGGTGACCACCTTGTCGAGCACGGCTCGGGTCGACGCCACGTAAATGTTCCGAGACAGAAGGCCGCGCCGGGCGGCGAGGCGAGCGAGCTCCTTGTCGGCGACCTGAAGCGCGCTATGGTGATCCAAGGCCGAAAACGGTACCACCCGGTCGATTCGATTGAACAACTCGGGGGGAAAGAAAGCTTGCACGGCCCGCGCGACCTCTCGGTCCCGTCCTCGGCCCGGGTCCCCGAAGCCGACCGGAGCCCGCTGTCGAGCCCCTAGATTGCTGGTCATGATGATCACCGCCCGCCGGGCGTCGGCGACTCGTCCGGTAGCGTCGGTCAGTCGCCCTTCGTCGAAGAGCTGCAGCAGAAGATTGAGCACCGACGGGTGCGCCTTTTCCACCTCGTCGAGGAGCAGGGTACAGAACGGCTGCTGGAGCAGAGGTCGAGTGAGCAGCCCGTCGGGCGAGAATCGGTCGCCAATGAGGCGGGCGGGACCGTCGGGGCCGGACAGCTCGCTCATGTCGATGCGAACGAGCCGGTCGAGCGAGCTGTACTGGAACTCGGCGATCGCCTTGGCGAGCTCGGTCTTCCCGGTTCCCGTCGGCCCGGTGAACAGCATGACCGCGTACGGACGATCGGGGTCCGTCAAGCCCTCTTGGACCCGGAGCACGACGTCGGTCGCTGCTGACACTGCGACCGGTTGCCCCATGACCCGGGCCGAAAAGAAGCCTTCCACCGCCCGGACGTCCGTCGAGCCATCGGGGTTCAACAGCGCTCGCGGCAGACCGGTGCGCCGGCCCAACAGGTCGACGATGGTCTGCATGTCGATCGGGCGGTCGGTGACCCGGCTCTGCATCAACCCTCTCATGACCTCCAGCGCCTTGCCCGGGAACGCGGCAGCGGGGAACAGCGCGTCGGTGAGCTCGACGATCGCTCGGTAACACTCGACGTCGAACTGAACGTCATCCTCTCGTTCGAGCCGACGGGCTTCGTGAAAGAGGAGCTGATACGTCTCGTCACTGGTCGTGGCGGGGATCTCGATCCGGTCGAACAAGGCGCTGAACGACGGCGCATCTTCTTCGAATCGGGCGGCGGCTTCCGAGGTCGATTCGGCGACGAGCTGCACTTCGCCTCTGGCGACCGGACCGCGGAAGAAGTCCGCCAGCGATCGGTCGCTGTGCCGGGTCTGGCCGATGCGACCGAAGGCGGCGATGTCGTCGACGTAAAGGACGATTCTTCGGTCTCGGGTCTCCTCGAGAAGGTCGCTACACCGCTTTTCCCAGTCGCCGATCCGGCTCATGCCGGCGATCAACCGGCGGCCCGAGATCCGCCATACGTGTCGGATTCGATCGAGGTTGGCGTGACTGGGGTAGTCGTCGTCCTCGACCAGATCCGCGATCAATCGCTGGATGATGGTGGTCTTGCCCGACCCGGGGGGGCCCACGAGCAGCACGGACCGCGGGCCGACGTCACCGAACAGCCGCCGCAGCTGAGCTCGATAGGGCTCGCGGGGCCGCCCGACGTCGAGGCCGCCCTGAACGGCGCGGGTCGTGAGATCTACGCCGACCTTGGGGAGGACCTCCAGCGGTCGGGGGCCGGAGGCCTTCTGCTTGGCCTCTTCGTCGGTGAGCAAGTCCGACCACACGCCGCTGACCTCCTTGGCCAGCTCGCTTTCGAGGCTCTTGGGTGACGCGTCGAGGGAAAACAGGCGGAGGGTGTCGACCCCCCGAACCTTGAGGGCCTCCAGCTCCGGCTGATTGAACGCCTTCCATGCCTCTCGAAAGTAGAGCTCGGCCCGGGCGGCGATCTCGTGTTCGTCGGGGCACGGGAACCACTCGTGTTGGCGCAGAGGGTGATAACAGACCAGAATCTGGTGGTCATCGCTCGTCCACCGCGGTTCGACGACGATCGGGAATCGACCCGCGACCTTGTTGCGGTTGAGCCCCTTGAGGGTGATTTCCAGGATGACTCGGGTCAACCGAATGGCGCGCGTGTTGCATAGGCGCGCGGCTTGCTCGGCGGTCATCTCGGAGATCCGCTTCTTTAGCTGCGTCGACAACGTCTGCTGGATCTTGATGGGGTTGCGGCCGCTCGCTTGATCGCCGAGGCCCGCCAGCGCCGTCCACTGGACCTGACCTTTGGCCTTCACTTCGTAAGCGGGGACCAAGAAGTTCATGCCGACAGACCTCGCTCCGCCGTTCCTCGGAACATATCGTCTCGGAACGTGTCGGTATCTTCTCGTTCAAACCGAAGGAGCTCGGCGACCGCGACCTCCTCGAACCGAGACCAGTATTCCTCCAGCGGAAGGACCAAGGTGGTGCCCGGTCGATGGAGGGCCAGCCGGTCGTGTCGGGCGGCGTGCTGGCGGATGGGCTTCCGTTGCGCGTGGGTGGCCTGGCTGGGGCTCGGCAGCGGGGTGAGGGCCGCCGCCGCCCACGCCTGTTCGTGCGCGAATTCGGTTCGCATGGCCACGAGCTCGACGTACAGCAGCGGCGTCGCCTGGTTCTTGCCTCGAGCCTCGAATCGATGGACCCCCTGTTCCAGGGCCAACAGCACGCCGGCGTAGGGCCCGACGACCCGCAGGAGCAGGGTCTCCGGGGGACGAGGGGCCGTCGCTTTCGCGGGGAACAGCCGGTCGTGCGCTTCGGCGGGAGACAGCGGTGGGCCCCATGGCCGGGTCGACGGCCAAGCGGGGTCTTCGGCCGGCGCTTCGCCGGGAACGTGGACATCCATCACCCAGCCGCGGGCTTCGAGCGCGGCCCACAGCGGCTGAAGCCATAGTCGAAAGCCACCTTTCGGGCCGACCTCCTGCACCTGAAGCATGACCTCGTCACGTCGCTCCTCGAGGGCCAGCAACAGGTAGGCCAGATTTCGCAAGAAAGATTGACGGGCCCGATCGGCCTCATCGAGCAGCTCGACGGTGTCCCCGGCTCCCATCAGCGACAGCAGGGCGGCCTCTTCCGCGGCGACCAGCGCGTCTCGGCTGGTCTCGGCGGCGGTGGGCAAGCCGTCC
>JANQQN010000423.1 GCA_028289325.1 Myxococcota bacterium
TGACGGCGGCCGGTCTTCCCTGGCCGGATTCTTAGGTGACCCGGTGTTGTCTTTGCGTGATGCCATGGTCTCACCTCTTTTGCTTCAGGGAATACTCTCGGCTCATTTTGGGATTGTCAATATAGGCCGAGTGATTTGCCTTGATTATTGGGTATGACGTCGTGCGGCTCGGCGTGAGGAGTACTCGTGCTTGCGGACTAACGACGAGGTCCGGTTTCTCGCCGCGTACTTCTTGGCTGCGCGTCACTCACTGACGGTGATGACATCAGTTCCTCGCGCATGACCACGGTGCACGGACCCCGGGCCGCTTCACGATGACTTCCGATAACTATGCTGAAAGGGGGACTTCGTCTCCGCGGACATCAATCGTTGTTGATGGGGCGTCCCACTTCTTGCTGGTGAAGAATGACTTTGTGGACGTTCATCCCCACATCAAGAACTCGACGTGGTCAATCTCCCTTACGAAGTACCAGTCTTGGAGGGTGACCAAACCTCCGATGAGGACATTGAGGTGTTGCCCGCGTTTGTGACCGTGTCGGCGACCGGATCGCTTGCGAGTCGCCATCGATATAAAGCATGAGCTGTCCGCCCTTTCAGGTAAGGACGATGTGGTGCCAGAATTATCAGTGATCGCTTTCTTCGAGAAGATATGGGCGTGGTCGGAACCATCGTACCGCCCAGCCTGCAGCTTACCTCTGCAGGATGCCTGATAGTTGCAGATCGTGAGCTTGAACGGGTAGTTCCCCGGGCCGTCCCACTTGCTCAACACTATGGTATTAGTTGGGAGTCGCTCTGAGCGGGAATCCGGACGCAAACTGAAACTATGAAGTCACCCTTCGGACTTGGGTCTCGGATGGTCGCGCTTCCGCTTTGGCTTCGATGGGGGCGTGATCGCGCCCCTGCGCCGTTGCAACAGGTGAGGCGTCAAGGCTAGCTGAGCGCCCATGAGAGGAACTAAGCTCGTTAGCGGCATATTGGTCAGCCTCGGCATCGGCTGTGCCGTGGGTGCAACCACCAGTTCATTTGTCGTTCCCCCCGCCCAGGCCGGCAGCGCCAAGAGGTGGGAGGCAATGTGTGTGAGCGCTGGCGCTGCGAACTTGCAGCCACGCGTCAGCGGTCGGGAGAACGAACCCGACGGCTGGAATCCAATGCTCGCTAAGATGGGCGCCGAAGGATGGGAACCGTTCGCGACCAATGGTGAAGGCATCCTGATCCAATCGATCTGCTTCAAGCGCCCCGCCTCGGAGCTGAACCGATAGGCCTCAGGGCTCGAACCGATCCGTCGAGGACGTGAGCGCGGCCTCATGAAGGCCAAGACCGCCCAGAAATGGCCGGTCATAGGGCAAACATAGGGCAAACGCGAGCGCGATATTCCGGATGATCTGGTCTAGTGGTTCTCAGGATGAGCACGTCGACCATCGTCATCGCGATTATCGCGTCTCAGCTGTTCCTGTGGGCAGCGCGCGTACCGGTGCACCGGCTGCTTCGACGCTTGTCGCGAGGGTTGGGCAACACCGCCCGGCTGGCCGGCCGGTGGTGCGCGGCCCAGGCGGATGAGCTTCGAGCGCGGAATCGCGATGTGCTGCGCCACGGGGCTTTGATCGATACCGAGCGGAAGATCGCCCACGAGCTGAACGCCCTCGACATCGACCTGTCCCACGACGTGGCCGAGTACCGGTCGCTGCAGCGCCAGCTGTCCGACCTGCTGCGGGAGATGGACGAGGACTACCGGGCGGCGGGCATGGCCCCGGCGGAAGCGCCGGGATGGAGCGATGCGGTCGCGGCGGCATCGACGATGCCGAAGATGGAGAGCCGCGCCGCACAGCGGGTGCTCGAAGAGCTGCGGCGGTCCGCGGAAGCGGGCGAGAAGCGGGCGCTGGCCGACTACCGACAGGTCAGCGCGCGCCGGCACAAGATCCTGGGCAAGATGGCCCCGGCGATGAACAAGACCGCGTCGCTGCTCACCGGCGTGGGCAAGGTCATGGAGCGGGTGTCGGACGCGACGACCCGGCTCGGCGATCACGTCGACCGCTTCGAGACCATCCAGAGCGCGGCGATGGCCAGCGACCGGACCCTGCAGCGCTCGGCGTGGCACACGTTTGCGATCTCCCTGCTGGTGTTCGCGGTGGCCGTGGGGGGCGGGGCGATCAACTTTCAGCTCATCGCGCTGCCGATGTCCGAGCTCGTTCCGTCGACGACCCGCATCACCGGCATTCCGGTGTCGACGATCGCCGCCCTGGTCATCGTGCTGCTCGAGGTGACCGCGGGCGTGTTCCTCATGGAGATGCTGGGGGTCACCAAGCTGTTTCCCAACCTTCAGACCCTGCCTCGGTCCCGACGGCGGTTGATCCTGGGCATCGCGGTCGGTGGGCTGTTCGTCCTCGCCAGCGTCGAAGCGTCCTTGGCCGTCCTGCGCGAGCAGATCGTGGCCGCCGAGAACGCCCTCAACCTATCCCTCGCCGGCAGCGAGGAGATCGAAGCCGCGAGCACGTCGAACATTCCGATGGTTGGCCAGGCGGTGCTCGGATTCGTGCTGCCGTGGATCTTGGCCATGGCCGCCATCCCCCTCGAGCTGCTGGTCACGTCGGGGAGCGTGGTCGTGGTGGCGTTGGCCGCGACGGGCCTGCAGCTGTTCGGCGGCGGTCTCCGGGTGGTCGGTCACGGCCTACGCCACACGTTCAGCGGTCTGCGGTTTCTGTATGACGCGTACATCGCGGTGCCCCTGAAGGTGGAGCGGATCCTCCAGCGCCGGGAAGGGGTGGAAGACGACGCCACTCGGGAACAGGAGAGCGCCGGCGACGTGTCGTGGGAGATCACCGACCAGTCCAAGGTGCGGTCGTGAGGCGGGCGCTGATCGTCGCCATCGGCGGTATCGCGCTCGCGTGTACCGACGGCAGCGAAGACGCGAGGGCGATCGCGGTTCTCATCGACGTGTCCGGGACCTACGCCGACCAAGCGCCGGCGGTGATCAAGACGGTGAAGGCCGGCATCCTGCCGTCGATGATGCCGGGCGATACGCTCACCGTCGTCCGTATCGACGACGCGAGCTACGGCAAAGACAACATCGAAACCAAGCTCACGTTGGCCCCCCGGCGGTCCGAGGCCAACGCGCAGAAGCTTCAGACCGCGCGCGCCCTCGACGGATTCGCCAAGCGGGTGAAGCCGGCCCGGCACACCGACGTCACGGGGGCAGTGATGATCGCCGCCGACTATCTGCGCGACGCCGAGCCGGACCGGAAGATGATGGTGATCTTCTCCGACCTTCGCGAAGACCTGCCCGCGGGCACCCGCCGGGTGCTCGGCGACGACGAGCTGGCAGGCATTCGGGTTTTGGCGCTGAACGTGAAGCGCTTGGAGGCCGACAATCGGGATCCCCAGGGGTACCGGGCGCGCATGACCGCGTGGCGAGAGCGGCTGATCGGCGCCGGGGCCGAAGACTTTCGAATCTACGTCGACGACCAGCGCCTGGTGGAAGCGCTCCACCGTCGAGCGCGGGGCGGAACCTAGGCGAACGGGCTCCGCCTTGAACCCTCGGCCTCCGAACTGGTAGCGGTGCGCCTAAGTATGGCGAAGCAGGGCAGCGGCAAGAAAACGAAGCCGAAGAAGAAGGCCAAGGTATCGCCCGACGGCGATCTCGAGACCATCGAGGCCCACGTGGAGGCCTACCTGGCCGGTAAGACCGACGCCGCGACGACCCTCACCAACATGGGCCGAGATGCCGCTCACACCGTTCTTCAGCTGGCCCAGGCGAAGAATAGCGAGCCGCTCGAGCAGTTTGCGCGCCGACTGGCCGCCATCCCTCCCCAGGTGGAGACCAACCTCAAGGACCTGCGCCGAAAGTCCGTCCGGCGCCGGATCGAGACCGAGCGCAAGCACGCCCCTAAAGCCGAAGAGGCGGGGGAGGTGCGGGTGGCGGGGGGGGCCATCGCGGTGTTCGATCCCCAGCGGGTGCTCGAGGACCTCGCCCTCGGAGGCCGCCCCCGCCAGCGGGCGGAACGGCTGCAGGCGGGGGATATCGCATGCCTGGGGCTTTCGACGGCCGAGGAGGTTCCGGTGCGGTTCCGGGCGGGCCCCGTCCCCGACGGACAGCCGACCGCACGCCTGCGGCTCAAGGTGGACTCCGGGATGGTGTTCGTGGGGCCGCCGGAGGCCGCGGACGGGCCGCGGATGGGGACCGTGCGGCTGGATCCGTTCTCCACTCGGCTCGATGAGCTGGCGCCCCGCGGGCGGTTCCTGCGACTGTCGAACGGGATTCTGGGGGTTTGGGCGTACCGGGACACCGAGGGCGCGGTGTGCCTGCACGTCGCGGCCGACCCCGATCCGGACGCGGATCTGGGTCTCAGCCCCCTCGCGCCGGTCGCACCGCCCCCGCCGCACCAGGGGGGCTGACGTTTTCAGGATCGGTCGGCAGAAAAGCGTTGGCGGATGGGCGGGGCGCTGCTATCAACGCGAGCCCGACGGACGGGTCGCGGGTAGGCCTGCCGCCCGTTCGGTCAAGGGAACGTAGAGGACCTCGACGATGCCAAAGATGAAGAGCAACCGGGGTGCGGCCAAGCGCTTCCGGGTGACCGGCTCCGGCAAGTTCAAGCGTGCCAAGAAGGGCCGGCGCCACATCCTGTCGAACAAGAACATGAAGCGGAAGCGCCGCCTACGCGAGAAGGCGCTCATCCACCCGAGCGACGAGGTGCATCTGAAGCGGATGCTCCCGTACTACGCGTCGGCAAAGTAGCGTCGGAGGACCGAAGACATGGCTCGCGCAACCCGCGGCGTCAAAGGGCGACGCCGACACAAGAAATGGCTCAAGCTGGCGAAGGGCGCCCAGGGCCGTCGGTCGACGATCATCAAGGCGGCGATGGCGACGGTCGAAAAGGGCCTCCGCCACGCCTACCGCGACCGAAAGCTTAACAAGCGCAACTACCGCCGGCTGTGGATCCAGCGCATCAACGCAGCCGCGCGGACGCACGACCTCAGCTACTCGCGGTTCATGGCCGGGCTGAAGAAACACAGTGTCGAAGTCGACCGAAAGATGTTGGCTGACGTCGCGATTCACGACCCTCAGGGCTTCGCCGACCTCGTCGCGCTCGCCCGAAGCTGAATCAAGCTATCCATCTTCGCCGTTCTTCCTTTCGTCGGAACTCGGCGAAGGGCGACCGCCACCGACTCGCGAAACATCGCGACATCGGCGGTGGAGGTCGTGCCGCTCAACGGGCGGCGGCGGTCATCGCGGGCTTGTTCTGGGACGCGATCCACTCGTCCATCTTCTTCGCGAGCACATTCAAGGGCAATGCGCCGTCGATGAGGATGGCTCGATGAAACGCCTTGAGGTCGAACCGGTCACCGAGGGCTTTCTCGGCCTTGTTCCGCATCTCTTGAATGGCGAGCTGGCCCGTCTTGTAGGCGAGGGCCTGGCCGGGGATCGCGATGTAACGCTCGACCTCGGCCACGACGTCGGACTCGTCCATCGATGAGTTCTTGAGCATGAAGTCGATGGCTTGCTCGCGGGTCCACTTCTTGTAGTGAAGACCGGTATCCACCACCAGGCGCATGGCGCGGAACAATTCCGCGTCGAGTTTGCCGTAGTACTGGTAGGGATCCTCGAACATGCCGATCTCTTTGCCGAGCGACTCCGCGTACAGCGCCCACCCCTCGGCGTACGCGGTGTACCCCCCGAACCGTCGGAATTTGGGCAGGCTCTCCACCTCCTGCTGGATGGAGATCTGGAAGTGGTGGCCTGGCGACGCCTCGTGGATCATGAGGGTCTCCATGCCGTACTTCGGCTGGCGCCGAACGTTCGAAGTGTTGACGTAAAAGACGCCCGGGCGTGAGCCGTCGGGGGAGGGGGCCTGGTAAGACGCGCCGGCCGAAGACTTGGCCCGGTACGCCTCCACGGGCCGGATCTCGTAGTCGGCCTTCGGGAAAACATCGAAGGCCTTGGGCAGAAGCTTGTTCACCTTCTCCTTGAGCGCCCGATACCCCGCGAGAATCTCTTCTTCGGTCTTGTAGTAGAACTGCTCGTCTTCCTTCAGGAAGGTGAAGAAGTCCTGCAGGCTGCCCTTGAAGCCGACGTCTTTCATGACGCCTTTCATCTCCCCCTGAACGCGCTCGACCTCGCTCAGGCCGAGGTTGTGCAGCGCCTCGGGGGTGCGCTCGGTGGTGGTCATCATCTTCACGTTGTGGGCGTACCAGCGGGCGCCGTTCGGAAGGTCCCAGTAGCCGTGGGTTTTACGGGCGGCCGGCAGATACTCACTCTTCATAAAGTCGTGCAGCTGGCGGTAAGCGGGGATGACCACCTGCTGGATGCGGGCCCGGTAGGCGGCGGTGAGACGGGCCTTGTCGTCCTTGGAGAACGACTTCGGCATGTTGGCGATCGGCATCCAGAACACGCTCTTGGTGACGTCTTTGACGAGGCCGTGGGCGGCGAGCTGAGGGATGGACTTCTCGACCACGATGCGGGGCTGGATGACTTTCTTGTCGATGCCCTGTCGCATGTTGAAGATCATCTGCTCGAACATGACCGCGGCCCCGAGCATGCGGCTGTGCCAGTCGTCGTAGTCTTTGACGCTCCGGAACGGCTGTACGCTCTTGCCGGAGCCGACCTGCGCGAACAGGGACGGGATGCTGAAGAACTGGGTGACCGGCTGCAGCTCGCCAGGAAACTCTTCGCTGGCGATGGCGTCTTCGCGCTGGGAGACGAACACGTCGTAGCTCAGCCGCGCCTGGCCCTGAAGCACAGGCCGGTCGACCTCGCTTTCAATCCGGGTGAGCCAGTGGCGATTGAAGGCTCGGTTGGCTTCGAGGGCGAAGGGACTGAAGAAGTTGGGGAGCAGATAGTTGTAGCGAGGGTCACCGATGAACGTCGCCTGGAACGGATTCATCTTCAGATTCGCTTCGAAGTACTCGGCGAGGAGGTCGTTGAGCTTGTTGGCCTCCGCCGCCGGATCGGGGGTGGGGGTCGCAGCGACCGGGCCCTGAGGGCCCTTCGGCCGGTCGGCCGGCTCGCTGGTTTTACATCCTTGAACCAAGACCATCGTCGCCGCGGCGACGAGCGGGGTCAGCTTTCGAAAGCGCATGGGGCGATTCCTACTGCAACGGATGTGCCGAGAACAGCAATTCGTGACCGCCAGCAAGTCGCGAAGATCACGGGCCATCGGACCATCATCCAGGATTGGGATCCGACGGCTTGTCGGCTAAAAGCTGCACCGATCGCAGGGGGGCGGCTGCGTGGCCCTCCGGAAGGATAAGACGCCGTGTCCAACAACGCGCCCCTGGTCGTATTCCGAGTTCTGTTCGGGCTGCTGATGGCCGCCGAGTCCTTCGGGGCGATGGCCACCGGGTGGCTCCATCGAGCGTTCGTCGAGCCCCGACTGACCTTCGCGATATTTCCGTTCGAGTGGCCGAAGCCGCTGCCCGGTTACGGCATGTACGGGTGGTTTGCGGCCATGGGGTTGGCCGCGTTCGCGGTGACCGCGGGCTGGCGCTACCGGGTCTCGGCCGCGATTCTCGCGTTCCTGTGGACGGGGGCGTACCTGTTCCAGAAGACCCACTACAACAACCACTACTATCTGGCGGTGGCGGTATGCTGGGTGATGGTCGCGGTGCCCGCCCATCGGAGGGCCGCGGTCGATGCCGCTCGACAGCGGGAGACGGCGTGTCCCCGGTGGTTGATCGTCGCGTTCAAGGTGCAGCTGCTCATCGTGTTTACGTACGCGGCCATCGCGAAGCTGTATCCGGGGTGGCTCAACGGTGACTACTTGGCCGTCGCGTTGGGCAGTCGGTCCCACCGACCGGTGATCGGTCCGCTGCTGTCCGAGCCGTGGTTTCAGATGTTCATCGCCTACTCGGGGGTCGCGTTCGACGCTCTGGTCATTCCCCTGTTGTGGTGGTCGCGGACCCGAGTCTTGGCGTTCGTCGGCCTCTTGATCTTTAACCTGTTCAACTCTCTGGTCTTCAAGATCGGCGTGTTTCCATACCTGGTTTTGGCGTGGACGGTCTTCTTCTTCGATCCCCGCACCATCGAGCGGCTCTTCTGGTGGTTGCCGGGCCTCGGTCGGGCGCCGGAACGCGAAGCCGACTCGGGTCCCATGACGTGGCCGACGGGCGGGCTGCGATACGCGCTGATCGCGTACTTCGCGGTGCAGGTTCTGTTGCCGCTTCGCCATTACCTCATCCCCGGTGATGTGCTGTGGACGGAGGAGGGTCACCGCATGGCGTGGCGGATGATGCTCCGACACAAGGCCGGCCGAGTGACCATCGTGGCTCGGGATCCGAGTACCGGCGAAACGTGGCAGATCGATCAAACCGAGTGGCTGACCGGCAAGCAGCGCCGTCGGGTCGCGACCCGACACGACTTCATGTACCAGTTCGTCCAGGTCTTGAAGGCGGACTTCGCGCGCCGGGGCGTGCCCGAAGTCCAGATCTTCGCCAAGGACAGCAAGGTCACCATTAACGGAAAGCTGTCGGGACCCCTGTTCGATCCGAACGTAGATCTCGCCCGCGTCGACTACCATCCGTTCAGCCACAGTCCATGGTTGGCGGATCCGCCTCCCAAGTAGTCGGCGTCATCGCCGGTTGAGATACGAGCCATCGAAGCGATAGTCTCCCCACGCGATGGCGCTTCTGCGGTCAGATCCGGCTTCGATCGTCGCCCACATCGGGCTGCTCCTCGGTCTCGTGCTGTTGGGAGGGCTGGGATGCTCGAGCGACGCAACCGGGTCGAACGACCCCGTGGACCCGGTCGACCCGGGCGATGTCCAACCGATCGAGATCGTTTTTGCGGTGACCGTTCCCGACGACACGCCCTTGGACGACTCGGTGTACGTGACCGGTGACTTTCAGGGCTGGGTTCCCGATGCGGCGGCCTCTCAGCTTCGCCGGCGCAGCGATGGGGTGTACACCGCGACGTTGACCTTCACCCCCCGCGAGACGGTTCGGTTTCGTTTCATTCGCGGAGACTGGCCACGGGTGGAGGTCGCGGCCGACGGGTTTTCGATCGAAGACCGAACCTACGTCCCGAACCCTTCCGACGAAGGGCAGGAAGTGTCGTTTACCGTCCAGGCCTGGGCGGACCTCGCGTGGCCGCGCGCGACCCGAGCGGGTCGAATCGAAATCTGGCGGCCGGCGGCTTGGCCCGACCGCCGGGTGTGGACGTATCTGCCCCCCGGCTACGCGACGTCGACGGACCGCTACCCGGTCTTGTACATGCTCGATGGCCAAAACGTATTCGACCTCGGCACCAGCTTCGCCGGCGAATGGAACGTGGACGAGACGTGCGAACAGCTGATTACGACCCAGCAGATGCGGCCGCTGATCGTGGTCGCGATCGACAATGGAAGCGAGGACCGGATCGCGGAGTACACCCCGACGGCAGATCCGACGTTCGGGGGCGGGCAGGGCGACGCCCATCTGGATAGGATCATCGACGACGTCAAAGCCGAGGTCGATGTTCGCTTTCGCACCCTGACCGGTCCGGAGACCACGGGGGTGGCCGGCTCTTCCTTGGGCGGGCTCATGGCGCTGTACGCGGCCTATACCCGCGGCGGAACTTTCGGTCGCGCGGCCGCGCTGTCGCCGTCGTTGTGGTGGGCGGACCGCTGGATTATCGATTTCATCGGCGCGAGGGCCAAATTCGAGGGCCCCGTGTACATGGACATGGGAACGCTGGAGTCCGGGCAGGGGATCGCGGATCTGCGGGCGATGGCTGAGGTGCTCCGGAGCCAAGGCTTCGTCGACGAGGCGGATCTTTGGGTCTTCGAAGACCCCGCCGGCGCGCACAACGAGCTCGCGTGGCGGCGGCGATTTCCCGACGCCTTGCGGCGACTCTTTCCGATCCCCTGATCCGGCTCTGACCTCGGCTACGCCTCACGGTGGGGATGAGGCCGCCGCTGCGGGCAGGGGCGGGATGCGAGCCTGCAGGCGGGGCGGCAACGCCGCCCGCTGGGCGGCGGTGATGCGGATGGGGGGATGGTGCGGGAAGTTGGCGGCATCCCGAAACCACGGCCGACTGTAGGCGAGGTAGAGCACCGGTCGGGCCAGCGCGCTGGTGTTCTTGGTCCCGCCGTGAAGCAGACGGTAATCCATCAGATAGGCGTCGCCTCGCGGGGGCAGCAACACCTCGCCGCCGACCCGCCGGGCCACGAAACCTGGCGGCCGTCGATGCGAGCCGACCCAGACTCGAGTCCCTCCCGTCTGGTCGTCGAGATCGATGAGCGGAATGGCCAGGGTGACGGCGTAGGGCGGCAACGCCCGGCTCAGGACCGCCGCCTCGAAGAGCAGATGGTGGTCCAGGTGGACGTGTTGGTCTTCGGCGCCGGGGTAGGCGGCGACGAGGGCGTAGCTGTTGAGCACGAAAGCCGAGCCCAAAATCGCGGTGAGGAGGGGCTCCAGCCCCGGATTGGCCCACAACAACGGATCGTCGAACGGCGCCGTCCAGTCCACGCTGATCATGTACCGCTCGTGGCCGACCCGGCTGCCGACCGATTGCAGCTCGGCTTCGCCCAGGCCCGCATAGCGCTGGACGAACTCGGCGTGGGCGGCCCGAAGGACGCGTCGTTCGAAGATACCGGTCAGGCGCAGGACGCCGTCGTCGGCGAAGCG
>JANQQN010000426.1 GCA_028289325.1 Myxococcota bacterium
GATGATGTTCGCGAGCCCCACGCCGATGACCAGGGCGACCACCGTCGTACTCATGAAGTAGCCGATCGTTCGGCCGCCCAGGCGGCCGAGAGCGCGAAAGTCACCCAGGGATGCCACGCCGACGACGAGAGAGAAGAACACCAGTGGTACGACCACCATCTTGATCAGAGCCAAGAACAAGCGCCCGATCCACTCGGTGGCGTCGACGAACGTTTGGCCCAGGGGGGCGTAGCGCTGGACCTGCTCGGCCTCATTGACAAGCCAGCCTTCCATCTTGGCCCCGGCCCGCATCTTGGAGATGTCGACCTTTTCGGACTTCAAGCGAAGCAGCGCGGGCGCGCTCATGGTCCATTTGATGTGCAGCCACTCGACCTCGTCGACGGTTCGACTATCGATGATGCGGGCGGTCTTCAGACCACCGGCCATCGGCTCGACCGGCCCGTTCGGCTGGGTGCGGACGGACGCCTTCTCCGTCAGCTGGACGCCGTCTTGAGGTAACAGGCTAGAGTTGGGTCCGACCAGGAATCCCAGAACCACCCCCACGCCCATGCCAATGAGGATCTTCGTATAAAGCTGCATTCCCCCGGAACGTAGGCGACTCCCGGGATCGGGTCAATTCGAGGTCAGGCCGGCGGCGAGGGCCTTGAGCGCCTTCTTGGCTTCCGTGACCTGAGCCCGGTTCGCCCCTCCGACCCCGATCGCGGTCATGCGGTTCCCAGATAGGTATCTACGGACGACGCGGCGAATGTCGGCGGCAGATACGTTTTCGAGCTGTTCCATTCGTGTCTCCGGCGTGGTGGGGGCATGAAACAGCCGGGTGGGCCCAAACCACTGGGCGAGCTCGGCGGGGGCATCGAGACCCAGCTCGAGGCCGATGCGCGCTCGTGCCCTCACCCGGTCGAGTTCGTCGTCTTGCACGCCGTCGCGTCGAAGGTCGGTCAACACTCGACCCAGCTCTTCGATGGCGTAAGTGAGCTTGCGGTGGGCGACCGCCAGCTCGAATCCGAACAGTCCGCAGTCGACGTAGGTTTCGTGGTCGGCGCCGATCTCGTACACGATCCCCCTCTTCTCGACGAGCTCGACCTGGAGCCGGGCCGACAGGCCGCCATCGAGGATTCGGCGCAGGAGCAGAAGGGCCGGGAAGTCGCGGTGGGTCGCGGGCACGGTCCGGAACACCAGCCGCAACCGGGTCTGGGCGTCGTCGGCGCCGACGAATCGGGTTTTAGGCCCCGCTTCTCGCACCGCTGGCGCCCGAAGCTCGCGGGCCCTGCGGCCGCCAAACAGGGGCCCAAACGCCTTTCGCGCCGCCCGCCGCACCCGGCCGGGGTCGATGTTGCCGGCCACGGTGAGGACGAGGTTTCGAGCCCCATAGAACCGCTTTCGGTGCCGCTCGAGGTCACCGACGTCGAAGCGACGAAGGTTCTTTCGTGGACCGTCGACGGTTTGGCTCAGGGGATGTTCCGCGAACGCCGCCCGGTGCACGAGGTTATCGAGGTCGAGGTCGCGGCCTCGGTCGTCGAGCGCGTCGAGCTGTTCCTCGAGGATGATCGATCGCTCGATGTCGATGTCGTTGAACCTCGGCGCCGTAAACATCCGACCGAAGATGTCGATGGCCCGTTCGGTGCCGCTGGGGTGGACGGTCGACTGGTAGCCGGAGTAGTCGCGGGTGGTGAAGCCATCCAGGATGCCTCCCAAGTCTTCCATCGCCGCGTTGAGGGCGGTGGAGTCGGGGTAGGCGTCGCAGCCTCGAAAGAACATGTGTTCCAGGAAATGCGACAGCCCGTTGTCCTCGGCCGACTCATGACGACTGCCCACCCTCGCGAATACGGAGATACATGCGGAATGGAGGTGAGGTTGGCGGATCGTCTGGACCACGAGGCCGTTCGATAGCGTTTGCTCTTGAAGATCGTAGGCGCGTCCCAAGCCCTTGATATGTACGATCGAAGGTCGATTCACGCGAGCGGAAGTTGACGGGGTGCCTCGGGACGGATTGACCCCGTCCCGTCCGGCGCCGACAGTGATGGCAAGGGCATGCTGGCTTCGACGGCAAAAAACCTGGGCCGGTTGCGGCAGATCACGGCCGTGGTCGGAAAGTATGGCTACGCAGAGCTTTTGCGGCGCTCAGATACGCCGGCCGCGCCTGCAGCGCCCACGGAAACCCCAGCTCCCACCCATGCCCCGTTGGGACCGCGGCGCTTCCGATTGATGCTCGAGGAGCTTGGGGCGACCTTTATCAAGTTTGGTCAGGTGCTATCGACCCGACCGGATCTCGTTTCCGCTCCCTATGTCGCGGAGCTTCGCACCCTGCAGGACAGCTGTGAAACCCTCGACTTTGCAGACGTAGAGCAGGCGATCGAGACGGGGCTCGGTCGGGCGCCGACTGAGCTCTTCGATTCGATCGAACCTTTGCCGCTGGCCACAGCGTCGATCGCGCAGGTCCATCGAGGGCGAACCAAAGACGGGACCGAAGTCGCGATCAAGGTTCAGCGTCCGAACATCCGCGACGACGTCCGACGGGATATCGATCTGCTGTATCACGTCGCTCATCTCCTCGACGCGGTGGTCGAGGAGTCCGCGATGACCGAGCCGATCGGCGTGGTGAGTGAGCTGGACAAGGCGCTCACCGAGGAGCTCAATTTTCTGAACGAGGCCTCCAATTGTCGGACGTTTGGTGCCCTTCACGAGAACCGCCCCGATATCGTCATTCCCACCGTGTTCGACGAGCTGTCGTCGTCGACGATCCTGACCCTGTCGTACGTGGCGGGGGTTCCTTTCTCGCGATTGCCTCCCGACGTGGACCGGCCGGCGATCGCGGAGCGGCTGGTGCGCGAGGCGTTCGATCAGGTCTTTCTCGACGGCGTCTATCACGCCGATCCCCACCCCGGTAATCTGCGTTACCTGCCCGACGGCCGGTACGGGATCCTCGATTTCGGCCTCATCGGCAAGCTCACCCCGCAGATGCAAGAGACCCTGGTCGTGCTCGCGATGGCGGTGTCCGTTCGCGATGCGGATACCGTGGCCCGCACCCTGTATCGTCTCGGGCAGGGCGATCATCGGGTCAATCTGTCCGACGTTCGCGACGATACGGTGTTGCTCCTCAACCGGTACCTCGATCGCAGCATCGCCGACATCGACTCGACGCTCCTGATGCAGGAAGTCTTGACCTTGGGCATGAAACACAAGCTGCGGATTCCCGCCGAGTACACGATGCTGGCCCGGGCCGGGGCGACCATCGAAGGCATCGTCCGAGACCTCGACCCGAGCATCGATGCGGCGGCCGTGGCTCGTCCCCACGCCGAACGCCTGCTGCTGAGCCGAGTCGGGCCGGAACAGGTGCAAGGCGGCCTGTACCGCGCGTTGCTGCAGTTTCAGGGGCTATCGAACGACGTTCCCCTACAGCTGTCCCAGATCCTGTCCGACCTCTCATCGGGCAACACGCAGGTCCGGGTGATGGGGATGCCGCTCGAGCGCCTTCAATCGGCGGTCCTCATCGCGGGCGGAATGATCGCGGGCGCGGTGGTCGCGGGTGCGTTCATCATCGGCGCGTTCATCTCCTTGGCCCGGGTGTCGTGGACGATGTTCGGCTTGCCGCTTTTTGGGGTGCTGGGTGCGGCGTTAGGGATCGGGGTCGCGCTCGGCGTGGGCGCTTACGCGCTGTTCCGGCCGCGACTCAAAAAGCTCAGCTTGCTTCGGCTCATGGGGCCCCGGGGGCAGTAACCCTCGCCGCCGACCCTCAGACGGCCGCTCGGAGTTCGAAAAGAGCCGTAGACGCGCCCCAGGCCGTGTTAGCCACTGACTCACGCCGAGTGCCAAGGGTCAGGATCCTGGATCCGACCAAACACCGGAAATCAAATGATTTTTTGGTGTCGGAAGGAGGGCATTCTTCACTCCCGTACCTCCGAGTGCGACCTAACATTCCGATATCATTCAATTTGGCCGCTTCAATCTGCGCCGCGACATCCGTAGGGTGATCGTATGGCGTTTTGTATCGAGACTCAGAAGAGCGTCGAGTCGCTATTCCGCAGCTTGCTCACGGATGCACTGGTTACGGAGCAGGTCGAGCTTCGAGAAGGCGGACAGGCGTATCTGCTGCAGCTCTGTCGACGGATGGCGCATCGAGACGCCCTGCATGTCCTGCAAGCCCCCCAAGATCCGGGAACGCCAGCGCTGGTGTGGCTCTATCGCCAAGCGCGCGAGTGCGCACCGTCACAGCGTTTCGATGCCTATCGTACGCTGGGCGACGTCGCGCTGATCGTCAGCGGCCTGTTTCAGCCGCATGTCGCCCGGCCGCGATCCGCGGTCGGCGTCGACTACTACGTGAAGATGGGGTCCGCGGCGTACGACACGGCAGCGGGCCTCGCCGCCGCTTCCGGCTTCGGGCCGATCCTCGCCGAGCTGGCCGCGAAGTTTGCGCGCTTGGTCGAGGTCCTCACCCGCGTCGCCGAGCAGACCACCCTCCCCGTCGCCAACGATCTGGCTGCGCTCTACTCGCGCTTTCGCCGGAACCCGGACAGCCAAGCCCTGCTCGACCGTCTGACCACGGCTGGTGCGGCCCCGGTGTGGTGCTCGGCGGGGGAAGCGTGAGTCCGCTGCCCGATCTGCTGCAAAACACTCTGCAACACCTGTATCGCATCGATGGCGCGGCGGACGTGCAGGACTTTCGCCTCGACCGCGACTCGTTGACCGAGGTGATCGGTCCCTCCGCGCAGGATCTACGAGAGACGTTGCTGGTCCAGGAAGACGACGACCAGACCTGGGTCGCGCTGTTTCTGTGTGAGGACGTCGAGCGCCGTGCGCAAGATTTCTTGCAGATCCAGTGCCCTCGGGGTCTGGACGCGTTCTGCGTCGCAGTCGAAGGTGTCTCCCACTTCGTATACTTCACGTACTGCGGCGCGCGACAGGACCGCGCCGTATCCCGGGTCGAGCTCGAGCTTCAGGCGGAGATCGACAAGTTTGTCTTGCTGAGAGCCGCGCTCGGTATGTCTGGGCCCTGCCTGCGAGCGACCCTGTACGAAAACTTCGTGCTCGACGAAAAGCTGGCAGACTGCGACCGCGCGCGCTACCGCTTTGCCAACCGGCACGGCCGACGTTACGCGCGATGGCTCGACGAGCAGTTTTCGCGGGGCCGCGGCGCGGAAGCGCTCGCCGACGCGCGCAAGCTCTACCGACGTCCGCTCGAAGACAAGCTGTCTTTCATCGCCGCTCAGTGATCGGCTACAGGCAGTCGCCGCGGTTGCCGTCGAAGCGGTTGCCGCCCGCGTCGACCAGCCGCGAGTTATCGGCGCACGCGCTGAACACGGCCCACGGTCGGCCGGAGACCGTCGATGTGGCGACGGTGATCTGCGCCCCTCCGAACGCGGCCAGGCCATACTTGGAGAACGTCTGCACCTCGGAGTCTTCGACCCGAACCTTCGCCCGCCGTCCGGCGAGGACCCCGGCCGGTGCGCACCCTACGAAGCGACTCCGTCGAATCTGCACGTCGTCGCTGTCGAGCACGGTCACCGCCGAACCGTCGACACAGTTCTGCACCACGAGTCGATCCAAGATGACCGGTACGCCGAGTGTGGATTCGACACTGACGCCCCCGGCCCGGGGGGCGGAGATGGTACCGGTCACCGTTCCGCGGGCGCCGTCGGCGATCTCGATGCCCATACCCGCCGGCGCGATGATCTCGACGTCGTCGAGGCGGAGCTCGGCGTTTCGGCCCCGCAGGGAAATCGCGTGGCCGCGGCGGGGTCCAGGGCCGCCCACGAACCGGGTGCCGGTGGCGGCGACCAGACTTCCCGCGGCCAGGATCCCGTCGCGGTCGCCGTGAAAGATGGTGCCCCCCCGCAGGTAGAGTTGGCCTCGGCGTCGGAAGAACGACTTGAGGTTGGCCGCCCCGTAGAGACCCGCGTCTACTCTCGAGTCATGGAGTTTCACCGTCGCACCGGAGACACTGACGGTCTGGGCGCGGCTGGCTTCGAATCGACACCCGCGGGCCACGACGGTGGATGTCTGGGCCAGGACCGCGCTCTCGGCGACGGAGGCCGTGGTCACGCCGTCGGCGGTGAGCATCGACCCGCGGATCGCGACCAGGGCCGACCCGCGGCTTTCGGTTAAACGGGAGCGATGGACGGTCACCTGAGACGCGAGCTCGGCTTGAACCTGGGCGATACGAGCGCCGGCGATCCGAAGATCTTCGACCTCCACCTTGGCCGAGGAGACCCGCAGTCCCCGTTTCGTCGCGGGCACCGGTTCGAGACGGAGGGTGCGGAACGTCAGCGTCGACGTCGTGACGTGCACGCAGGTCTCCGGGCCGCATTCGACCCGGACGTCTTCGATGTCGCCGGTGCTGTCGAAGAAAGTGATCGCGTCCTCGCGGCGCCCCGGTCGGACGGTCAGTCGACTGAGCTTTATCCCCATGCTGCGGGCAACCTCGATCCCTCCGTCGACGGTTAAGCGGTCCAGGTGAGCGCCGTCGGCGGTGATGAACAAGGAGCCGCGGACGACCGCGCCGGTGGCGGTGGCGGCGATCCGCACGGGACGGGTGACGAACGCGCGCCCCACGGAATAGGTCGATGGGTGAAGCTCGATGGTCGACCGACGAGACTTGAGGGCCCGGATCAGCGTGCGAAACGGGGCTTCACGGGTTCCTGGGTCGCGGTCGTCGCCCTCGGGATGCACGTAAGACACATCGGGCGGTGGAGGAGGCGGCGGCGGTGGCGGCGGCGGAGATGCGCAGGTCGTCGCGCCGGCAAGCACGGAGACCCATAGGCAAGCGGCGATTCGACGGCCCACGGGCGGAGGTTAACTTGCCGAGCCCAGGGATTCATCCTCTGTCTTGACCTCGAGCGAAAGGCTGGCTACTCGACAGCGTCACGATGGAAACCTCAGGCGCAGTGTGGCTGGCGCAGTTGGTCCAGCCACAGACTTTGCCGGTGCTACTGATGTCCGTCTCCATCCTCCTCCTCACGGCGCTCACCGTTCGTCAGGGGTTGAAGGATCGGGCGCGCCGAGACGATATGCAGGATCGATAACCTCCACCGGCCGACCGTCGGCGTGGACCCGTTTTGGATTGGTATCCCTGAACTCTGGCTCGGCCACCGGACCGCTGGGCGCCGCGACTTTCTCGAACAGCATTCGATAGACCGGTTCCTCGGCCGTCTCATGGTGGCGTTCCCACTCCGTTCTCTCCGAGAACGGGCTTTCGACCTCGAGGTCAGAGCCCAGGACCGAGCTGAGCGCCGACTCTTGGGCCAGGAAATCGAACATCTCTTCTGCGAGCGGCCGGATGTCCGACTGCGCGAAGACCTGCCCTCCCATCGGAAGCACGGTGGCCATGTCCCGCACCAAAGCCGGCTGCAGGATCCGGCGCTTCCAGTGCCGCTTCTTGAAGCACGGATCCGGGAACATGATGAAGAACCGCTCGATGACCCCGGGCGGCTGGTCGGCGAGATTGGTGTTGGCGTTGGCGTAGAAGAACCGGAGATTCGCCAGGCCCAGGCGATCCGCACGGCGATTGTTATCGTCGACCAGCGGCTTCCTGATCTCCAGACCGACGAAGTCTCGGTCGGGGTGCGCGGCGGCCCGCTCGAACAGGAACGCGCCGCCGCCGCAGCCGAGGTCGAGCTCCAACCGCGCTTCTCGCCCGAAGATCGCCGCCCGATCGAGCGGGCCGAGGTGGGTAGCGACCGTAAAGGGGTTGGCGTGTTTGCGAATCCGGCGCGACATCTCAGTCCCGTGGTGAAAACGGCACCGCATCCTGAATGCAGGGCAGCATCAAGTACAACATCAGCAGGCGATCCACTCCGAGCGCGATGCCCGCCGCCTCCCCGATCGCCGGCAGGTCCGCGAGCAGGCCTTCATCGATGGGATAGACGGGACTTCCCGCGCGTCGTCGTTCCTCGAGGTCGAGCTCGAACCGCCGCCGCTGTTCGATGGGGTCGGTGAGCTCTCCGAACGCGTTGGCGAGCTCCAGGTCGCCGACGAAGACTTCGAATCGCTCCGCAACCCGCGGATCGTCGCCATTGAGGCGGGCCAGCGCGGCCATGGAGGCGGGGTATCCGTACAGCAGTACGACGCGGTCGCGAGGCAGGCGAGGCTCCACGGACTCGAGAAAGGCCCGGTGAAAGACATCGCTCCAGGTGTCGTCGGCGACGTACCGCACCCCCATCGCCCGCCGAAGGTCCGCGACTTCGGGATGGTCCAGCGGATCCGGCAAGCAAGCGCGAGCGAAGGCTTCCGACATCGACCATCGCTCGACGCCCTGCGGACGCCACGGGCCATCGACCGCTTCCGCGACCGCGGTCAACAGGGCTTCCGTATCGTCCATGAGATCGGTGAGGCGACCAGGCTGCCGATACCACTCGAGCATCGTGAACTCGGGGGTATGGGTGGTCGAGCGCTCTCCGTTCCGAAACACCCGAGCAAGCTGATAGATCGAGCCGATCCCCCGGCCCAGCAGGCGCTTCATCGCGTACTCCGGCGAGGTGTGCAGGTATAGCGGTGTCGCTCCGCGGTCGGGACCGATCTCGACGGTGGCGAAGGCTTCGAGATGGGGCTCCAATCCGGGTGACACCACCGCGATCGGGGTCTCGACCTCCAGAAATCCGCGGGCGTCGAAGAAGCGGCGGATCGCGTCGTTCATGCGCTTTCGGGCGGCCAGCACGCCGCGCGGAGGCACGTGATCACGTCGAGGCATGGCTCGACTTACCACCTCGGAGGCAGGGATTCAGTTCGCGAGCGCCCCGTCGGCGATCCACTTGCGGACCGTCTCCAGGTCACAGAATGGGACCGGCGCCCCGGGCGGCATCGGGTCGCCGGCGCCGACCGGGTTCCGGTCCCGCATCACGACGTACAGCCGTGACGTATCGGGGGACCCGGGATCGACGATGAACGGCTCGGGGGCGCCCACGGTTCGCGTCGCTCCGAGGAGGTTCTGCCGTACGGCGGCCGCAGGCCCGATCAAGGTCAGACCGCCGGCCCCGGCCTGGCCGTGGCAAGTGCCCTGATTGCAGGAGGGCTGCCCGGGGGGGCCGAAGATGTTCGTTTGGATGAAGGCGAGGGTTGCGGGTTCCGTGCACTCGATGCCCGCGTCACCGGCATCGACGCCCGCGTCGATACCGGCGTCGACGAGCGGCGCCGCGTCGGGGACCTGACCCGCATCCACGGGACCGCGAATGGGCGCCACGGGCGCGCACGCCCCCGCGACACACCGAAAGCCGACCAAGCAGTTGTTGTCGTTAGGACAGGGCCACCCTTCGGTCCCCGGCGCGATGACCGGGTCCGCCGCCTCTTCGCTGCAGCGGACAATACCGACAGCAAAGCAGCCGATCAGACATAACCGAACCCAGGCCATCCCGTACTCTAACGCAAGGCCGCGGGTGGGCTCAAATGCCACGCCTTCGCACCGTCGTCCGCGCCGCTGTCGCCCGGTCAGCTCGAGGACGCCTTGGCTTTGCGCTTGAACTGGACCCGGACGAAGTCTCGGCGCTGTTCTTCGGTGGTTCCGAACATCTGATAGGCGGCGATCGCGAGGGGGAGGAGGCCGGCCAGTCGCCCGACGCCGTCCAGTCGAACGAACCAGTAGCCGGCGACAATGATCGCGTAGGTCGGCCACAGATACTTCACCCAGCCCGTGTCGTTCGTACGGCCCCCAAGCCACAGCAAAAACCAGGACTCGGGACTGAACAGCAGGGGCGTAAGGCCTAAGAGCAGGCACAACAAGACATCGGAGATGCTTCCTCGTCCGCCGAATCCCGGGATGTCCGGCGCATCGACGGCGGGCGTGAATCCGAGCTCCTGCCAGATCTCGATACCGTGTCGAAACCGGTAGCGAACCAGCTGAGGCGTGGGGGGCAGCTGCAGGTCGAACGACCGGCTCAACGTTTCGGTCAGCGCGTCTCGCGCCTCGACCGCTCGGCTGAACACGCCCTCGAAGCGTCCTGGCCGCCCCCGGTCCTCTTCCCACGGACGCGAGATCCACTCGGTCGGAAACGTCGAAGACGCCAAGCGGCGGTCGGCGAGGGTCCAGACGGCGAACGGCGGCTCTTTGGGCAGCGCCCGGGGCTGCCGGAGCAGGGGTAGGAGCGCGAACTTGGACGGGAAACGGAATCGCACCGGGGGGGTGATGGCGGTCGCGGTCCGGCTCGGCGCACGGTCGACGACGTCGAGTCCAACGAGCACCCAGCGGCGATTCAGCACGCCCGCGAAAGAGGACTTGGTGATCTCCGACAGCACGATCCCCCGTTGGTCGCACCACGCCTGAAGAGCGGCGGGGACGATCATCTTTCCGGTGATGGTGGAGGTCTGTACCCGGCCCTCGAAGATCTGAGCGTCGGTCACCTCCAGCCGTCGGGGCTGGGCATCGGTCGCCGCATCGTTCCGCCCCGGGCCCCGCGTAGCCAGCGCCGCCAACCACCAAGACACGCTGCTGGGACCGAACAGGTTATCGCGCACCGCGTAGTTGTACGGAGCCCGGATCCGGGTCTGCTGATCCAGCGTTTCGAAGGAGATGTCGGATTCGACAGAAATCTCCGGCGGCGCTGGGAATGGCTTGAGCCATCCGAAGCGCGCGGCGCGGCTGTCGACCTCGACGGTCTGAATCAAGGTCGTCGAATCCGCGCGGTGGCTGACGACGGCTCGATAGTGGACCGGGCGGATGTCGGGGTCTCCAGGACCGACAAAGACCTCGGCCCGCGCGGCCGGACCGACGGAGACGACCGCGAGTACCGCGATGGCGGCTGCGATTCGGATCCTCATCGCCACCCGGGATCGTAGCCGGATCCTGGTCAAACCAAAATCGGGCAACCAAGGCCAAAGAGCGAGTGTCCCAATGCGGCGCCTTGCGCGACCCGGGAGAACTACAGCCGCACGTACTCGTAGTCGAGGTCGCGTTGGATGAGATTTCGTGGAGCTCGACGGTCTCGTGGAGGCCGCGGCGGGCCTTCCGCTGAGCCAACTGTTCGAGATCTACGGCGAAGCCTATTACCGGCGCTTGGAGCGCGAGGCGCTGGATCGCTTCTTCGAAGAGGACCGAGAGGGGGGGGATACTCGCGACCGGCGGGGGCATCGTCGCCGATCCCGTGTTGTGGGCCGAGCTGCGATCGCGAGCCCTGACCGTGTGGCTCCGCGCCGAGCCGGAAGACCACTTCCGGCGGGTCATGGAGCAGGGCGACCTGCGGCCGATGAAGAACCGGCCGGGGGCTATGGCCGAGCTGAGGGCGCTGCTGGCCGCACGAAGCCCGCGGTATGCTCAGGCCCACCTGATCGTCGAGACATCCGCGCTCGGCCTCGACGGGGCGGTCGATGCCCTGTGCCGAGCGGCGTCCGCGGTTTCACCGACCGCGGGGCGGCGTGCCACCGAAGACGACACGCCCGCTATGGATCAGACATAACGGGCTCGGTTCGTCGTTTCCGTTCCTATCCCGCGCAACGTCGACCCGGGCCCCGCCGAGGATCCTGACCGCCACTGGAGCATCGGCCGCCACGGACGGCGACCGTTCGGTGGCCAGTGGGAAGGAAATCACATGAACGGAAATGGAATTCTTGGCCTGGCCGGCCGCGTGGGGACCGCTAGGCAGGGCATCGAAGGCCTGAACGGTCTGCGGGAGACGGATTCGTCGTGCTGCTCGGACGACCCGTCGAAGATGGACATCAAGAAGCTGATCGAAGAGATCATGCGTCTGGTTAAGCAGCTGATGGCGTCCCAAGGGGCCGAACAAGGCGGCGAGGCCCAAGGCGGCGCGCCGGCCTCCGGGGGCGCACAGCAAGCGGGCGGGGCCGAAGGTGGGCTCAGCGAGATCGACTGGCTCAACGCCCTGATGGATGAGCTTCGCAAGCGCAATCCGCTGGCCGTCGAAAACGCGGCGCAGGCGATCCCCGGCGGCACGCAAGCGCTGACCGCGGCCGCCAACGCCACCGCGGCCGCGTCGGCGCCGGTGGGACTGCCCAGCGGATTCGCCTGATCGCGCCTCGTTTGTGACGCCCGCGCCTCGTGTCGCCCCCGTCCGAAAAACGGGTGGTTGACAGGCCGGACCCTACCAGTAAAGTCGCCGACCTCGCCCGCCTGAGAGAGGCCGGCGTAAGGAGTCATCGCGCGATGTCCAACCTGTCTGATTTTCTTGAAGAAAACGGGATCGACCCTTCCGCCGTCGTGGCCCGATCGAAAGCCATGGAGAGCCGCGACGCCGGGGCGCGCGCGCTCGGTGTTCAGCGCGAGGCGGCTCGCCGGGCCAAAAAGAGCTACGATGAGCTCAGCCTCGGCAAGCCCGAGAGCCTCGGCCGGGGTGTGAGTTTGCGAACGCTCAACGAAGCGCTCGCTGGTCACAAGATCCCCCGCATCGGCCGCCGGAAGATCACGCGAGCGGTGAACGCGCTCCTCGTCGCGAAGAGCAAGGATGAGGTCGACTTCCGCGTGTTGTTCGGCGACGTCGGTTCCCGCAAAGGTAAGAGCAAGTAGCCTGCCCTCCTTCGCCTAGTGCGGTAGATCATATGTCCTGAGCCCATTGCGAAGGACCTTGGATCGCCGTACTACTCGGAGACGGAAGGTTGCGTTGCGGCAGGGCAACGCCCATATTCACGCTCGTGGGAGATGACCGGCCGAAGCGGAGCTGGCGCGAGATCGACCAATCTCGAGAGAAAGCCCGGCCCCGTCGAGACGAACGAGAGCGGGCTCGCGACAAAGCGAGCTCCAGCGCATCGTACAGTCGCTACAAGTCGCAGCTCGACCAGTTGTTCAAGCCTGGCGGAGCGGCGCTGCCCGAACACATTCGTGCGAAGATGGGCCCGGAAGACGGAGAGGCCAAGGCGCGTCGTGCGTTGCTCGACGCCCTTCGCGAAGCGCCGACCGAAGCCAATCTGAGCGCGTACCTCGAGCCAGGGCATCCGCTTCCCGATGAGCCCCGCTTTCTGATGGGACTGCTGGCGATTCGCAACGAGGCCCTGATTCGGCCGGTGCTCGCGAAACTTCTCGACGTCGTCGAGTCCGGCCAGCGTCCCAATCGTATGCTGCTCATCCAGCGGTTGGAGGCCGCCCAGACCTTCGCCGAAGAGGCGGAGACCATCGACCTCATTCGAATGCTGCGCGCAGCGCTCGACTGACGATCCGTGCGCACGATGGCGCGGGAGGGTGCATGACCAACCACGACCCCTCGGACGTTGAAGGTTTCTGGAGGTGGTTCGAGACCGAAGCGCCGGCGCTGGCCGAGATCGTTCAGGGCCGGCGTGTGGGCAACATCACCGAACAGATCGATGCGGCGCTGACCCGCTTCGGTCTGCCGCTCACCTACGAAGTGAGCGCGACCGAACAGGGGCCAGAGCTCGTCTTTACCGCGGCCGGTGATCCCCAGTGGGCCGACTTTCTGGATCGGATGGTGGCCGGGGCGCCGATGACGGCGTGGACCGTTCACCCCCAGCGGCCGCGGCGCCCGCTCGACGAGGCGGTCGCGATCGTGCGGGCGGTTTGCGGCGTCGATATCGGCGGCGCGCACTTTCAGGCCCGGATGCTCGACGGCCGGTTTCACCTTCGTTTTCTCGACGATGCGCTGTACGGGTTGCCCGAGCCGCGTCGCGAAGACGCCGCCGCGCTCTTTCTGGATTACGCGCTGGGCGAACGTCTCGCGACCTCCACCGTCCATGGGCTCGACTTCCAGCCGGCCGGAGAAGGCATCGCGATGCCCCTGATGATCAACGAGCTCATCCGCCGTGCGGCGCGCGACGGCTCATAACGAAAAGAAGATCAGCATCAAGGTCGACACGATCAAGAGCGCCAAACCGAACGCGATGAGCACGGCTTGGAGGCTGCTCACGGCCGACGGCCGAGGCGGCAGCACCCGGTCCGCCCCGCTCGATCCGGCGGTCCCCATGGGGCCGTTGACGCCAAACGAAGCGTGCGAAGGGGGTTGGACGACCGGGAAGGCCTCGCCGGTGTCTTCGTCGTCATCGCCCCAGTCCGATGCCGGCGATTCGGCGCGAGGGGGGGAGCGCTTCGCCCCCGGGAGCGCTTCCATGGCCCGCGTTTGACCCACGCCGAAGGGATCGTTCGGCGCGGACGGATGGGCGTCGATATCGAGCGCTGGCGATTCGGCCAGAGGCGGTAGGGCTCGGTCGGGGGTGATCGCCGCTGTGGGCGGCTGATTGGGCGGTATGAGGTGCGGCCCGGGAACGTCGGCCACCCTGCCGCTCATCGAGCGAGGCACGTTCGACAAGAACTGAAAGTGGAAACGTGCCAGGTCGGCGGGAGGAAGGTTTCGGGCCGGATCTTGAGGCAACGGACGCTCCCAGAAGACGGGCCGAATATCTTGGCGCAACGCGATCGCGTACTCGACCTCATCGAGGACGTGGGTCGACGCCATCGCGTTCGACGACCAGAAGAGCTGGAAGATGTCCGCGGACCGGATCATCTCTTCGAGTCGGTCGGACCACACCTCTCCCGATCGGATGTCCAACAAGTCGAGCAGATATCGGTCGCCCAGGCTGCGGGCGAACGCTTCAAAAGACCGCACCACGTCGAGGTCCTTACGGCTGTAGGACGCGAAGATATTCCGGTAGCGCCGGCCGGTGTCCATCACGTTCGCCGCCGGCATGGCCATCGGGCCCTGGGTCTCCACCTTGAGCGCGAGGGCCACCTCGCCGACCAGAAGCGGTCCGTAATACACGCTCATGCCTCCGCGAAGGGTGCGGCCCGTCGCGGTGGATTTGGCGCGGAACTGGCACATATGGACGTCTTCGTTCCATTCGAACGACGCCTGCGGAGGATTGAAGGTGACGTCTTCGACCGACGGAATCACGGTGAGGGTGCCCTCGCGCGGGATCGCGGCCTGCGCGTCGGCGGTGCCGGTCTTGAAGTCGTGGACGGCTTCGCCGAGCATGGCGGAAGCCATCGTCTGCACCTTGGCGACGGGGTCCGGCTGGTCGGGGGGCGCTTCGGGCCGTCGGTCGGACAGATGGGCAAAGAACAACACGTCGGACCAGCGGCCGGACAGGAGATGGGGGGGCCGATAGACGGTGAACTGAACGTTTTCGTCCAGCGCGGCTGGCGGCTCGTCGGCGCGCCGGGGCTCGTCGTTCGCGCGCTCCTCGGCGCGGCGGGGCTCGTCGGGGCGGTGGGGCTCTTCGTGCGCGGGCTCCTCGGCCGGAGCGCCTTCGAGCGACCGGGCATCGACATCGCTCTCGGCCGCGCCGACAAGCGGTTCGTCGACCAGGCCGCCGAGCAGGGTCTCGTCTTTCGCCTGGTCGGCCCACGAGGGGGTAGGTTCAGAGTCTCTTCGGTCCGACGGTGCCTCGATGTCGAACGACGGGAGCTTGGTCCGCGGTCGAAGCGCCTCGATCGGTGCCAGCACCGTCTGATCGTCGTCGCCGGGGATGCCGCCCTTGATGAACCGCTTGCCGGGGGCCGGCGTCGCGGGACCCGCATCGGCGCCCAACTGCTGCAGCAGTTCCCGGGCGGGCTCGAAGGTCGGGTCGTGGTGCAGGATCGCTTTCGCGCGCTCGATGGCCAGGTCGGTCAGGCCGTAACGGGCGAACGACTCGACCTCCGCCCACTCGCGCAGGTGTCGGTTCGCAGGATCGGGGCCATCCAGGTGGCCCGGTGATCGCGCCTGCGGCGGCTGTTCGGCGGGATCGGAGACCACGGGCGGCGGGCGGCGGGGCTCGACGACGGCCGGGTCCGCGTTTAGCGGCGGCGACTCGGCGGTTCGGGGCCGGGAGGCCAACGCTTCTCGCTCGTGGGGATCGAGCAGGAGGGTCTGGTCGGAAGGATCCGACGTCTCTTCGATCGGACCGGCGTCGCCGTTCGCGGGCGTCCAGTCTATCGGCTCCATCTGCAGCGTGTCGCCAGCGTTCGGGACGTCGGCGTCGACCGCCGCCGGCATCGCCGGGGGCGGGGTCGAAGAGCGAGGAGGGGTGGTGGGCGGCGCGACCGGAGGGACCGTCACCGGTCGGCGCGCGCGACGTTGGAGGACCTTGGCCGGCGTCGGGGGCGCTCGCCGAGACGGCGCGAGGTGAGGTGGGTCTTGCGGACCGGGCGCGCCGGGGGGTCGGCGATGGCGTTGAACGCTCGAGTCGACGCTGCGCATGAGCTCGTCGAGGGACGGGCGGTCCTCGGGGCGTGCGCGCAGACACCGTTGGGCGACGGCCCGCAGCTTGTCGCGCGGCGTTCCGAGATCCTTCGGGAGCCCTTCGAGCGCGACGAGCATGATCCGGCCAAAGCCGAAGACGTCGGCGGCGGCAGTGGGAAAGGATCCGTTCCCTTCGAGGTGAGCCACTGTTTCCGGGGCCCAGAACTGGGCGCGCGCGGCCTTGGTGAGCGCCCACCGATCCCGGTCGCTTCGGACGGACGCCGCGACGAACAGGTCGAGGCCGGGCCGAAGGATGGTGATCGTTCCCTGGTCGGTCACGATGACCTGCGACGGCCGCAGCGCGCCGTGGATCAGCCCCGCCCCGTGGAGCTGAAGAAGAGCGTCGAGACTCCTCATGAGGAGCCCGACGACGTCAGCCAGGGTCGCTTCGCGGTCAGCCGACCACTCGGCCTCGATGGGCCACCCGTCTATCCATGGGCAGGCGAGGAATCCCCCTCGAGGATCGCGGCCGATGGCGATCGGCGTGGGGCCCCAAGGAAGCCGGGGTTCGGTCCGAGCGAGCTGGCCCCAGTCGATCCAAGCCTGCAGTCCATCCTGCAAGGACGTTTCGTCCGGCCAACGCACGAACAGCCGCACGTAGCTTTCGATCTGAAGCTCACGGTCGAGCGCCCGGTAGGCGGGACCGAGCACTCGAGCCCGCTGTTGGGTGACCAGCGAGTATCGCTCTTGGACCAGCGCTCCGATGTGCTCCTGGCCGAAGCGCACAGCACGTGGACTCTAGCGCATCTATGGGGGGCGTAGAAGGCGCACCTCGGGCCGGGCGGTCCGAGGGCGGGGTGGGGGTTCGCCGGCGCTCGCCCCCCGCTTGAGGGGGCGTTAGGCCCGTGGGACGCTCGGCGCTCAAGATGCGAAACCTCAGGCTCTACGTTTCGCTGGTTTCGATGGCCGTTGTGCTCGCGGTCATCATCGGGCTGACGGCATGGCAGCTGGGATCCTGGCGTCGGCACGGCGAGTGGACCATCGCCACCGGACACTCGAAGGGCATGTACAGCGCGCTGGGGCAGGAGCTGAAGTCGATGCTCAACCGGGCGATGCCCGACGATCGGTTCTCGACCGTGCCCTCCGCGGGCAGCGTCGAGAACATGGGCCTGATCGGAGACCGAAACGCGGATTTCGCTTTCGTTCAGAGCGACACCCGCCCCGCGTCGAACGCTCGCCTCGTCGCGACGCTGTACACGGAGGTCGTGCATATCGCGGTGCGGGCGGATCTCGCGCCCGAGGTCCGTCGGCTCGAGGACATCCGCGCCCTCGATGCGGTTTCACTGGGCGCGAAAGGCAGCGGAACGCGACGGGCGGCGATGAAGCTCCTGCGGCACTTCGAGGTCGACGCGGATCCGAGCTGGACGGCCGTTCCTCCCGGAGCTTTGAAAGACAGCTTTCGCCAACGCCGGTTGGACGCGGCGTTCGTCCTCGTAGGACCGGGGACGGAGTTCGCTCGCGGTCTGTTCTCCACCGGGGAGGTGCGGCTCTTGTCGCTGGGCTTGGGTCCGCCAGGGGGCACGCCCGCCGACGCGTTTGCGATCCGATACCCGTCCTTCGAGCCGGTTCTGCTGCCGTCCCGCCTGTACGGCAAATTCCCCACGGAGGCCGTGCAGACGATCGGGGTCACCGCCGCGCTGGTCGCCGGCAAGGAAGTGGACGCGGAGGTCGTACGACAAGTTACCGAGCTATTGTTCGAGCGGCGCAACGAGCTACAGCGGCGGGAGTCGGCGGCCCAAGCGAGCGGCCAGCCGATGAACGCGGAGTTTCCGCTCGACTTCGGCACTGCGGCCGACGTTCAGCGGCACGTCATTCCCCTTCACGCCGGCGCCGACGCGTTTTATCGGCGCGAGCGTCCGTCGTTCCTCGTCACGTACGCGGAGGTGTTCAGCCTCGGTATCACGCTGATCATCGGTCTGTGGTCCATGGGCACGCTCTTTCTCCGCTGGCGGACCGACCTCAAAAAGGAACGGATCGACGACTACTACGCGGAGATCCGGCGTGTTACTCGGCTCCCCACCGAGGAACGTCTGCTCGCCTTACACCAGATCCGGGAGCGCGCGTTCGACGAGCTGATGGCCGAGCGTCTCGCGGCCGACGACGCATTCGTTATCTTTCACGACTACGTGCTGGCCGAGGTGGCCCGGGCGGAGCGGGAGGCCGAGCGTTCGTCGTCCCGGTGATGGGTTCACCTCGCAGCGCGCCGGTCCGGGAGCAGCTTGTTGGCGACGGCCAACAACCGCTGGATCTGAGGGGCGGCGGACTCCGGTCGTTGCCGAAGGGCGTCTTCGAGCATCGAGAGCAGGGCGTCGACGTCGTCGAAGCGATCGTCGGGTCGGCGGGCCAGGCATCCGACGGTCGCCGCGACCATCAGTTCGGGGACCGTGTCCGGAAGGGGGGGCACATCCGCGGCGTGGATGGCCTCCCGCAGCGGGCCGGGCTCGAGTCGAGCGAACAGAGGCCGGTCGGCGAGCAGCTCCCAGCTGATCACCCCGAGGCTGAACAGATCGCTGCGGCCGTCGACCGGCCCTCCGTCGAGCGATTCCGGGCTTTGGTATGGGGATACCGGTTGGCCGAGGTTGGTGCGTTCCGGGTCCGACCGGACGAAGGTGCCGACCTTGACGTCGCCGTCGGGCGTGAGGCCGATCTGCGCGGGGTGCAGGGGGCGGCCGAGGGTCCCGACGCAGCGACCGTCTCGTCGTCTCGCGCGCTGGATGGCGCGCAGCGCCTTCGCGGCGCCGACGAGAACGGCGGCCACGGTCCACGGAGGCATCACCCGCCCGCCTCGTCGCAGCCCGTCGAGTAAGGTGGGGAGCCGCAGGCCGTCGATCGGCTCGACCGCGAACCATTCACGGTCACGGTCGGCGTCGGCGGCCAACACGCGAGCGACGTTGGCATGGGCGATGCCACGCGCGGTGGCGAGGTCGCTGGCCACGACGACCGGTGGCCGCAGGCTGTCTTGCACCGTGGCTTGAATGTCGATGTGCGCGGTGCCGCCATCCGCGGCTCGGCCCAGCCAGATCTGACCTCCGCCGTAGTCGACGACCGGACACAGCAGTCGATACGGGCCGACGACGTCGCCCTGCGTCACATAGGCAGCCTACCCTAGGATCCAGGGGTCGGACGAACGTCGCGCGGGCGAGTCTGCGCCCGCTGTTCGCTTTCTTGGCGCTATCGCTACGGCGGGGAGCATCCCGCTGCGGCGACGAGGTCAGCCGTCTTCGTCCCGGCGTCGCACGCGGATCACCCCCGTCTTCGTGGTTCGTCTCGAAGATGGAGGAGGCGGCGCGACCGGAGGGGCATCGTCCCCGGTCGGCGGATGGATGCCCGCGTCGCGGTCCGAAACATCCAGGGTGTCGGCGGCGCACTGA
This sequence comes from Myxococcota bacterium, assembly GCA_028289325.1. Lineage (GTDB taxonomy): Bacteria > Myxococcota > Kuafuiibacteriia > Kuafuiibacteriales > Kuafuiibacteriaceae > JANQQN01. The sequence goes on from JANQQN010000426.1 coordinate 19,472, forward strand.
CGACACAGCGCGCGGGCCTGATGACGAGGGATGAAGTGGAGCGTGTCCGTTGCCCCGCAGCGAACGCAGACGATCGATCGCGCGACCCGCGTTCCGTGCGCGGTTCGGACCTTGGGATGTTCGCGGGCCGCGTTCTCCTCCGCCGCGTCGGTGGGGCGCTGATCCCGGTCTCTATCGCCCCCTCGGTTTCGTTCGTTCGTTCGGTTTTCGCCGTCGTTCGGGCGAGCTCGCCCGCCGGCCCGCGCCCTCGAACGGTCGTTCGAGCGCCGGTTCTGGTCCTGGGATCCACGCTGGCGGTCCGAAGACCGGTCGTCGCCACGACGGCGGGGGCCACGCGGGCCCGAGCCGGCGGCCGACGATCGCCGTCCGCGCGGGTGCCGGGGCTCGTCGCCCCCAGATTCGTGTGCCATCGCGCCTCAGTACTAACGGTTCGGGGTCGGGAAATCTTCGTAAAAACACGCCGGCTCAAATGTTGCGCTTATACAGGTGTTCAGATACAGTGGTTTCCGATGCAGGGGCTCACGGAGCGACAGCGCCAGATTCTCGAGTTCATAACCAAGCGAATCGAGGAACAAGGCTATCCGCCGACCATTCGGGAGATCGGCGAACAGATGGGCATCAAGTCCACGAATGGGGTCAACGATCACCTCAAAGCCCTCGAGCGCAAGGGATTCCTGAAACGAGAGGGGCTGAAGTCGCGGGCGCTTCGACCGGTCCACATGCCTGACGACAAGGCGAGCGCGCAGGTCGACCCGAATGTAGTGAGCGCCGTCATTCCTGAGTCGGGCCGTACGGTCGCGGTGAAGGTGCTGGGCCGGGTGGCCGCGGGCGCCCCGATCTTGGCCGACGAGCATCCGGAAGACACCGTCCATGTCGACAGCTTCTTCCTCGGGCGCGGCAACGGCGCCAAAGTCTTCGCGCTGCGAGTCACCGGGGATTCGATGATCGAAGTGGGGATCCTCGACGGCGATTACATCTTCGTTCGTAAGCAGATCGAAGCCCGTCGCGGCGACATCGTGGTGGCGATGATCGATGGCGAGGCGACGGTGAAACGCTACGAACCAAAGGGCGACGTCATCCATTTCGTGCCCGAGAACCGCACGATGGAGCCGATCGTGGTTCGTCGATCAGACTTCCGGAACACATCCATCCTAGGCATCGTGGTCGGGGTCTACCGTCAGGTCTGAGACCTAGGCTCGCCGAACCGGCGCGCGCGTCGGATAGTCTTTGCCCCGAAGACCCCACAGCGCATATGGGCGTCATCATATGGACCAGGAGGTCGAATATTACTTTCAGCGCTACGGTGACCTCGAGCTGCATCGCCGTATGATCGCCGATCGCTGGCGAACCGAAGCGTTCGCTCGCGCGCTACGGCAGGCGGTCCGCCCGGGCGACGTGGTGCTCGACGTGGGAACCGGCACCGGAATCCTCGCCATGATCGCGGCCAAGGCGGGCGCGAAACGCGTTTACGGGGTCGAGCAGTCACCGATCGCGCAGACCGCCGCGAATCTGGTCAAGGCCAATGGGCTCAGCGATCGCGTCAAGATCCTCCGGGGCCCCGCGAACGCGGTGAACCTCGATGAGCGGGTGGACCTCCTGGTCAGTGAATGGCTAGGGCACATGGCGTTCGTCGAAAACATGCTGGACGACGTGATCGCGGCCAGAGATCAGAATCTCGCCGCCGACGGGCGGATGCTTCCGGCCCGGGTCGATGTGATGCTCGCGCCGGTCGGCGACCCCGTGTTGTTTCACCAGTTCGGTCCCGGCTTTTGGCGGCGCGCCGTCGAGGGGCTCGACCTGTCCGCGCTCGAGAAGCTCGAGCTGGCCCAGGGGCGAGCGCTTCAAACCCGGGTGGAGCCGTCGACGATGCTCGCGGCCCCGGGGACGCTGGTCAGCGTCGACCTCAAGACGTGTGATACCGAGGCCCCGTTCCGGTCGGGTCGGGTGCAGTTCGAGATCGAGCGCGACGCGATGCTGGACGGATTCGTCGGGTGGTTCACGACCGCGCTGACCGACGACGTCGAGCTCGACACCAGTCCTCATCGGCCGGAAACCCACTGGTCCCAGACCTATTTCTCGTTCGATCCGATGTCCGTGTCGGCGGGAGAAAAGATCGAAGTGGAATTCGGCATCGATCGGGACCCGACCGAGCCCCGACACTTGAAGATCGGCCTCGACGTCGACGGCGCCGGCCGTACCTACACCGTCGAGTGATCCTCACTGCGATGAAAGAATGGCGACCATGGTGGCCATCCGTTCGATCGCCGTTCGAAAGCTGGCTTCCGAGACCGGGACCGGGCCGCTCGCCTCGAGATCTCGCGGAGTTCGCTTAAAAGGAGCGACGCCGAACACCGGGACGCCGACGCTCCGCAGCGGATCCGCGCCCTGGGGGCGGCGACCGAGGATCGGCACCACCACCGTGTCATCCGTGACCTGGGCCGCGGCCCGAAGCCGCTCGAGCCAGTCGGTTCTCGGCCCCGTGATGCTCGCCGCCGACGCGACACGAACGTTGATATGAACGTCGGGGTCGCCGACGGTGGCGCGCAGCCGGCGGGCCATGCCCGCGGGGGTGGAATCCTCGAGCAGCCCTACCGTCAAGAACGCCCGGCTTCGATACGGCGACTGGGTATCTCCATAGCGACCCGCCTCGATGCGAAGGGTCTGAATCTCATCGATGAACTGGGCCGCGACCCCCGGACGGTCGATCAGCTCGGGCACGACCAACAGCTGGGCGCCCAGGATGGATCGAGCGAGCCATCGCGTGGGCAGGGCCATGCCCTTCGAGGCTTCGCGCAGGAACGCGCGGTTGGTCGGCGTGAAGTGGGGCGGCCGTTTCATGGCCTTGATCGCCACCAGCGCCTGGGCCAGGCGATCGCTGCTGTTCGACCCGATCCCGTCTCGCCGGGTGACGGTGGCGACCTGAAGCACGGCCGTCCCCCGCTCCCCGACGGCCACCGCCATGACCGTTTCACCGTTGCCGGACCAGTCGACCACATCGGCGCCGCCTCCGGTGAGGGCGACGGTCGCGGTGGCGATGGCGGGCACGGCGGAGATGACGTCGTCGAGGCTGCGCGCGGAGATGTCGAGCGCGTCGGGGAGGGCCACGACGTGGACGTCGCGCTGGCGCGGACCGTCCACGCTCGCCAGCACCGCGAGGCTGGTGGCGTGGAGGACGGCCAGGCCCTTGCCGCCGGCGATACCGGCGCCCCACAGGGCGCCGTCCTTCGGGGTGAGCGCGAACGGGGGGGCGTCGGCGGGCCAAGCCGCGCGATCGACGCTCTCGGTGTCCAGGTGGCACAGCAAAACCACGGGCGGACCTTGAGCGTCGACGGCTTCGACCCGACCCCACACCGCCCATCGGTCCGAGCCGACGGAGATCAACTCCGTTTCGACCGCTTCCCGCCGCAGGAAAGATTGCAGAATATCCGCTGCCGCCCGCCCGGCGCCCCCCGGCTGGCTGGTGTTCACGGCCACCAGGCGCTGTAGCAGCTCTCGAGCGCGGGCGGTCCAGGCGGACCACTGGACGTCGGCGATAACCGGGGGCGCAGTCTGTCGGCTCGCGGGGCTGCTCGCACATCCGAGCGGTCCCGACAGCACGAGCGTGGCCGCCGCGGTAAGACGGCGGAGGGTTCGTGTGAGGCTCCGGACGGCCACCACGAACCGTATAAACCCACCGGGCCCCTGGACCTACCCTCTTGTGGTGGTGTAGCCCAAGATGACGTGGCTGGTCTCGATCTTCCCGTCAAACTCCGCCGCGGCCTCGGCAAAGGCAAAGTCGTTCCCGCCGAGGAGCTCACCCGTCGTCTCCTCCAGTTCGATGAAGATGGCGATGGTAACCTGAGCCGGGAAGACCTCACGAAATTCTTCTTGCACCACCGCGTCGGCGGTCAGTGGTTCTGCGAGGTGGTCACCAAGACGTTGTGGGACATCGCCGAAGATCGGTGGTCCGAACGGATCGAGAGCATCACCGCCGACGCCCTCGGACGGGTGATCAGCTACAGCATGTCCAGACCCGCGCGGCGAGCCACGCGATACGTCATTACCCCCGACGCGGTGCAGGGCCTGGAGGAACGACGATCTCTTCAACCCGCGGCCCCTGTTCGCCGGCCCCCGGGGGCCGTGAGTACGCGGGCCGAGCCGACGCCGACCCGGGCCGACCCCCGCGCTCGGGGCCCCGTGCGACCGGGTCCCCGCCGTCCGGGGCCTCGTCCTCGCCGCTGATTCGAATGAGCGCCCTGCCGCCCGACGCGCGCGGCGTGCGGATCGACCACGCCATCTACGCGCTGCTCACCGCCCACGGACGACCGACGTCGGTCCGGGAGGTGCGGCGAGCGCTCAAGGACGGGCGAATTCGCGTCGAAGGGCGGGTGGTGGCGCCCGGTCGCCCTGCCGCGGGAGGCGAGCGGGTCGACCTCGACGGGTTCGTGCCTCGGGCGGAGGCCCAGGTTCGACCGGCGACGGAAACCGATGAGGTGCAGGTGGTCAGCGAGGACGACGACGTGCTCGTGCTGAACAAGCCTTCGGGTCGGCCGACCCATCCCCTGCGCCCGGACGACGACTCGACGTTGCTGAGTGTGGCGGTGGCGCTGGCCCCATCGGTCGCCCACGCGGGCCCTCCGTTGGAGGGCGGGCTCGTGCATCGGCTGGACCTCGGCACCTCTGGGGTCGTGGTGTTCGCGAAGACTCGGGTGGCGCGGGCGGCCCTTCGGCGGGCCTTTCGCGCCCATCGAGTGCAGAAGATCTACGATGCGATCACCGTGCTTCCATCGTGGTCATCGCGGGTGACCGCCGGTCGCATCGAAGGCCGTGGGGCCCGGGTTCGCGTGTGGGCGGAGGGGGCGACGGTGGGGTTACCGGCCAGTTCGATGCTTAAGGTCTTGCAACGGACCTCCGACCGCGCGTGGATTTCGGCCGAAACGTGGACCGGCCGCCGACATCAGATCCGGGCGCATCTTGCCCACCTCGACGCACCCATCGTTGGCGATCCGCTGTACGGCGGCCCCCGCGCCCTTCGGCTGGGACTTCACGCCCGGGAGGTGGTGTTGCCCGACGGGCGAACGTTTTTTGCGCCCGCCCCGCCAGATTTCGAGGCCCTGCTAACATCGTCATGAACCGATTACTCGTTGTGGTCCTTCTATTCGCCGCATTCGGGGCCGGCTGCTCTGGTAGCTCGGCGGCGGTGGAGGGTTCAGCTTCCCTCCCCGAGTTGCCGACCGCCGGCAAGCTGCGAACTTTGGACGGCCGATATGTCTCGTTGGCCGCGTTTCGCGGCGAAGCGGCGCTGATCACGGTCATTCAGACGTGGTCGGATTACGCCCTGGTCGAGGTCCCGCTGTTCAACGAGGTCGCACAGCGATACGGCGACCGGGTTACGGTGCTGTGCATCGCCCTCGACGAGAAGCCGGAGATGGTTCGGATCTTCGTCGACACCTTTCAGCCCGCCTACGAGGTCCTGCGCGTGGACGATCCGGCTCGGTTCACGGGCCCCTCGGGTCCATTCGGCCCGATCACTCGGGTCCCGACCTCGGTGCTGCTGGATAGGGATGGGCGGGTTGCCGCGCGAATGGACGGTACTTGGCGACCGGACATTCTCCGCGATGCCCTGCGCCAGCTCGTGGGTCCGCCGCGTCCTTAAGTTGCGACCTTGCGGGCGGACCGCTAAGTTCGCGCATGTGACGTTCACCCATGTCGCCGCCGCGGTCTCGGTCGCCGCGGCCCTCGGGCTTCTGCTGGCGGGCCTTCTCGGCGCAGACGGTGTGGGTCGTCACGAGCGGCTGAAGGCCGAGCTGGAGCGGGTCCAGCAGATCAATTCGGCGTTGAAGGTCGAGAACGCCCGCCTCGCCGCCGAGCGGCGCGCCCTGCGGCACGATCCCGCGTACATAGACCGGGTGATTTGGGATGATCTCGGCTACATCCGAGACGATCAAGTCGTGCTGGAGCTGGGCTCGCCGATGGTGACCGATCGAGGCTCAGCCCCCGGTGAACCGCGGCCCGCAGCCCGTTGATTTGGGTGCGTCGTCGCCCGGTCGAGTGATTTTTGTCGCCTGGTTGTTCGACGAAGCGGGAGCTGGGTGGCCCCCAACGACCGATGCGAGGCGAAGCCGGTCGGACAAGCAGGCGATAAAAGCGCCCGGCCCGGCGGCGGCGAGCCCAGATCAACGGGCGGCCAGACCCTTGTCGCCGCGCGCGGTTCCCAGCTATACCCCACTCGAGCCGTTGCCGAGGCTCGAAATGGTTTGAGCTTGAGCAAAACCTTCATCCTAGACACCAACGTCCTTCTGCACGACCCAAGCGCGTTGTTCGCGTTCGAAGAGCATGAAGTCGTCGTGCCGATCTACGTGATCGAGGAGATCGACAAGTTCAAGCGGGACGCCAACGAGCTGGGACGCTCGGCTCGCGAAGTCGGTCGTCGGCTCGACGAGCTTCGCAAGCAGGGTAGCATCGCCGAGGGCATCAACCTCGACTCCGGCGGCCATCTTCGGGTGGCGTTCACCAACAAGACGCTGCCCCCGCAGATGGCCGACGGCAACAACACGGTCGACAGCCGCATCCTGTCGGTCGCCATGGAGAACAAGGAGCGGTCCAACGGCGCCGGGCCGACGATCCTGGTCACCAAGGACGTCAACCTGCGGATCCGGGCCACCGCCCTCGGTCTCGAGGCCGAGGACTATGACCACGACCGGATGGAGATCGACGAGCTGTACACCGGCACCGTCGAGCTCGACTGCGACGGCGAGGATATCGATCAGTTCTACAGCCGCGGCGAGCTGACCCTCCCCGATCCGTACCACTTCCCGAACGAGTTCATTCACCTCAAGAATCGCAACAATCCCAGCCATTCGGCGCTGGGAAAGGTCGACCTCCCTTTGGAGCGGATCGTCCCCATCAATCGCTACAAAGACGGCGTATGGGGGATTCGTCCGCGCAACAAGGAGCAGTCGTTCGCGATCGACCTTCTCATGGACGACAACGTCAAGATGGTCACCCTCGTCGGCAAGGCCGGCACCGGCAAGACGTTGCTGGCCATCGCGGCCGGGCTTCACAAGGCGACCGAGGAAGGCATCTACCAGCGGGTGCTCGTCTCGCGGCCGATCTTTCCCCTCGGACGCGACCTCGGATACCTGCCCGGCACCGTCGAGGAGAAGCTGTCCCCCTGGATGCAACCCATCTTCGACAACGTCGAGTTCCTCATGGGGCTTTCGAACGACGAGAAGAAGGGCGGCCGGTCGTACATGGAGCTCGTAGACCTCGGCATCCTGCAGATCGAACCCCTGACGTATATCCGCGGCCGCTCGATCCCTCACCAGTACATGATCGTCGACGAGGCCCAGAACCTGACCCCTCACGAGGTCAAGACCATCGTCTCGCGGGCCGGCGACGGAACGAAGATCGTGCTCACCGGGGATCCGTATCAGATCGATAACCCGTACATGGACGCGACCAACAACGGCCTCGTCCACGTCGTGAATCGGTTCCGAACCGAACGCATCGCGGGGCACGTCACCCTGTTCAAGGGCGAGCGTTCCGACCTCGCGGAGCTCGCCGCGAACCTGCTCTGAAGCCGTGAGCTACGGACCCCGCCGATCGTGCGGGGCGATCAAAGGGCCGGGCGGCAACCGGCCGTGTTAGCATCCGCCCGATGTTTCTGACGGCAGTCGTGGTGATGGGGGCGGCGCTCGCGGTCGGCCAGCCCAAGGTCAGCCCGCCGACCCAAAAAGGCGACAAGTTTTCGATCGACGCGTCGAAGACGACCCAGACCCTCAAGAAAGGGGACAAAGGTCAGTTCGTCCTCGAGATCCTGGCGTCGCCGGGCTTCAAGGTGTCCCAAGACGCGCCCCTCAAAGTGAAGCTGGCTTCCGACGGGCTGGCGCTCACCAAGACCTCGCTCAAGGCCAAAGACGCCAAGCCGCGAAAGTTCACTTCCCCCACGTTCAAGGTTCCGTTCACTGCCCGGTCGCCGGGCCAGACGTCGATCGCGATGAACGCCATGTTCTTCGTGTGCGACGTGGAGATCTGCGAGCGCAAGACGGCCCAGCTTTCCGTACCGGTCAGCGTTCGTCCTTGAGCGTCCCGCGAGCCGAACGATGCATCCGGCGCGCGTTCTTCTGATCGTCGTCGACAGCCCCGGCCGACGAGCGCTCCTCAATCGTCTGCTGAGCTCGTCGCCTCACCATCTCGTCTTCGCGACCGACGGACAGGACGCCTACGATAGGTTCCGCGAGGTGAAGCCGAATCTGGTCTTGGCCCACATCGCCTCGGAACCCGTCGATGGCGGGCGGCTGTGTCAACTCGTCCGTCAACGCACGGATGGCCGCGCGACGCCCTTCGTTCTTCTCGGTACCGCCGCGTTGACGTCGGAAGGCCATCGACGGGCGGTCGAGGTCGAAGCCGACCTCTTCATCCCCCTGCCGATGTCCGAAGCGCGGTTCACCGAGCAGATCGAGCGCCTGCTGCACGACGGCCGCAACGTCACCGATGTGGACCCGCGTCCGACCCTCGAGGCGCCGCGGCCTTCAGCCACGGGGGCCGAGCCCGACACGGAAGCGGTCCCCTCTTTTGCCGAGCCGCTGGCGCAGATGGCGCCCGAACTGATGAAGACCGATCCGGCTCGGCTCGAGCGCTCGACGCGACCGGAGGCGGCCGACGTCGACACGGTGATCTGGTACGAGAACCCGTTCTTCGAGGGCGATAACCGCCGGGCCCAGGCGCCGGCGAACACCCTGCCAGGGGAAGAACACGTCACCCAGGTGGCGATCGAGCGGCACCTGCTCGTTGCACCCACCCCACATTGGTCGACGCCATCGGGTCCTGCCCCGTCGGTGCCGTCGACCCCACGTCCGGAGGCAGACCCTCTCGAAGAGCCCCACATCAGCGCTGGGGCGGGCCTGGGTGCGCCCTCAGCGGCAAAGAAAAGCCATCTCATCGAGGAAGTACCAAGGGAACGAACGCCGACCGGAGACACCAACGGCAGCGGGCCGTCAGAGGAGGCCCCTCGCCGAGGCCTCGATGAAAGCCAGTTGGGCAAGCGGCTCGCGAAGCGGGTCCGAACGATGTACCAAATGCTCGATAACGCCGACAGCCACCAGTTGCTGGGGGTGGATCGCCAGGCGGACTACGGCGAGATCCGCAAGGCGTACGATGAGCTGTCGTTAGAGTTCCACCCCGACCGCTTCTTCTTGCTGCGTTCCGGCGACCTCAAAGAGAAGATCTATGCGATCTATCGCCGGGTGGCTGAGGCCTTCGAGGCCTTGGCCGACCAAGACCATCGAGTTCGGGAAATCCGGCGCCCCGCCGACCCCACCGACATCGGACCCCTGGCCATCTTCGCCCACACCGACGACGGCCAGCAGTACGCCGAGCTTGCGCAGGCCGCTTATGCGTCGGGTGATTACAATCACGCGCGACTGATGCTGACGCTGATCCGGACCAAAGAGCGCGACAACCCCAGCGTCGCCTCGGCGCTGCGGGTGGTGGTGGATGCGCTTCGGGCGTGACGGCTGTCGGACCCGTCGACTTCAGAACGCTTCAAGCCGCGTCCTGTTCGAAACCGGAGGCAACAACGTTGGAGATAGATAAGGGGTGGCGGAGAGAGCGGGATTCGAACCCGCGGTACGGTTTACCCGTACACTGGTTTAGCAAACCAGCGCCTTCAGCCACTCGGCCACCTCTCCAACCACGAAACTGAAACTGCAAAGAACTTCGGAGCAGGAGGGATTCGAACCCCCGGTACGCTCTCACGCACGGCGGTTTTCAAAACCGCTGCCTTCAACCGCTCGGCCACTGCTCCTCGGTGGGAGAAGCCCGCACGGTAGACCCCCACTTCCGGGACGCCGTTAGTACCTCAATCCGGCGGGGGGCGCAACGGTAACCTCGCCCGAACCCTCGTTCATCGTGCTGGTCTTTCGCACGATGAGGAGCATCGACGTAACAATCGTTGACGGTGCTCGCGTACCCCCATCGAACGGCGATGACCGTTCGATGGAGAACCCGATGCCACAACACAGCGCCACCCCCGCCATGGAGCGAATGCGACGCTTGACCAGCCTTTGGAACTGGCTGCCGGGCTTTCGCGCCGTCGCGGAAACCGAGCACCTTCCCGCGGCTTCGAAGCATCTTCGCGTAAGTCCTTCCGCTCTTTCCCGAACCATCAGGCTGCTCGAAGACGACGTCGGTCAGCAGCTCTTTAATCGGGTCGGACGCAACCTCGAGCTGAACGAAACCGGCCGTCGACTGCTGTCTGCCGTCCGCGACTCGATGCGTTTGGTCGACGAGGCGTTGGGGGTGATGACCGATGGGCAGTACGTCGGCTCGGTCAGAATCTCCTGCCATTCGCCGTTCACCGAGACCTATGTGCTGCCGGCGCTCGAGCGGCTGCGGGCTCGGCATCCGGAGCTCGTGCCTTACCTGCAGAGTCATCCGGAGTCCGAGGTGAACGGGATGCTGCTGCGCGGGCAGCTGGACGTCGCGCTCGTCGCCGAGCCTCGCCCCCACCCCGACCTCACCACCGTTCACGTCGCGGACTTCGAAACCGGCGTCTTTTGCGGGCCCGGCCATCCGCTGTACGAGACGGCCGGCGACCCGGCGGGGTACTCGTTCGTGGCCCCCGAGGGCGAAGACGGTCGAATCCCCGATGGCTGGCCCGCTCACCAACCGAGGACCGTCGCGATGTGTGCGGACCTGTCCGTGGGGCTCATGCTCTGCCGGGGCGGCCGGTACCTGGCCGTCCTCCCCGCTCCGGTGGCCGCCCGTTATCCGGAGCTCCGGGCGGTGCCCTATGCAACCCGCGCCATGAGCCTTCACGCGGTTCAGAGGCGAAATCTGGGCTTCAAGGGTCGTGCCGAAATCGTCATCGAGGCCATGGTGGGCCTCAGAGAGAATGCGGCGGCGTAGCGCTTTGGCGCCGCGTGGGTTACCTGACGGCAGATGGCGAATCGACAACTGCCACCGTGGGCCGAGCAGATCCGCAGCACGTATCTTCGGGGCGAAGCGTCCGTCTTTCTGTTGTACGGCAACGTCTTCGACCTGATCCTGCATGAAGGCAAGCTCCTGCCTCTGCCAGACTTCCTGGCCGGAGTCCTGCTCGCGAAAAAAGACATCATCGTGCAGTTCAATCCGTCTTCGGGCGTCAAGTTCCGCAAGAAAGACAAGACCACGCCCCACGCGGATCAGCTGGTCGCCGCCAAAGATACCGAAGAGATGCTCACCCAGCTCGAGCGCCTTCTTCGAACCACCGACGGTATCGGGGTCATCGGGGACTACGCGGAGATGATGGCCCCGTCGGGCGACAACAGCTTCCTGACCGAAGCCGATCGGCGGGCGGTGGTCACCCTCCACCGCTGGAGTCTCGACCGCAGCTTCGAGAACTCGGACAACGTCGTGCTCCTGGTCACCGAGCAGATCACCCAGCTGTCGTCGAAGATCGTGTCCAACCCCCGGATGGCCGCGGTGCAGGTTCCCTTGCCTGATGACCACGAGCGGTCGGCGATCATTCGCCTGCTGGAGCCGGACGCTACGGCCAGAGACATCGAGCGATTGGTCTCGAAGTCTGCGGGTCTCAAGACGGTTCAGATCCGGGGGATCCTGGCCCCCGGCGAAGACGCCGAAGAAGACTTTGCCGAACGTTACGAGCTCATCCGCGAGGTTCTGGGGCAGGCCCCCGATGCCCTCAAGCGGGCCAAGAAGCTCACCCGGATGACGTCCGGCATGACCCGCGAGCAGGTGCTGACCTACCTCAAGGGCGAAGGCCTCGATGTGGATACCCACGTCGAAAGCGACGGACGGTACGAGGAGGTCGTCGCGCTGCTCAACACGCGCAAGCGGGAGATCCTCGAGAAGGAGACCTTCGGTCTCGTGGAGTTCGTCGACCCCGACCATGACTTTTCGGCCGTCGGCGGCCTCGATGAGGTCAAGCGGGAGCTGATGCAGATCGCCCACAACATCCGCGAAGGCAACCGCCGTCGGGTTCCGATGGGGCTGCTGTTCACGGGACCGATGGGTACGGGCAAGACCTTCGTTGCCGAGGCGTTTGCGAAGTCGTCGGGACTCACCGCCATCAAGCTGAAGAACTTTCGCTCCCGCTGGGTGGGGGCCACCGAGGGCAACCTCGAGAAGATCCTCGACGTGGTCAAGGCCATCGGCAGCGTCCTGGTGATCATCGACGAAGGCGACCGCGCGTTCGGGGCCGGGGGCGGAGGCGAGACCGACGGCGGAACCTCGAGCCGGGTGATCGCGCGGATCAAGGAGTTCATGAGCGACACGTCGAACCGCGGCCGTGTCCTCTTCGTGTTGATGACCAATCGGCCCGATAAGCTCGATATCGACATCAAACGGGCCGGCCGTCTGGACCGCAAGATTCCCTTCTTCTATAGCCAGGATCCGGAGGACGTGGAGCCGGTGGTGATGGCGCAGCTGCGCCGCCACAAAGTCACGCACGACATCGAGTTTCCGAGGGATCGATCCGCGGTCTCGGCCCGGCTCGTCGGTTATTCGAATGCGGATGTCGAAGCCGTGGTGCTCGCGGCCAACGATCTCGCCGAAGAGGCCGACGAGTCGGCGACGGCGGCCCATTTCACCGCCGCCCTGGACGACTATCTGCCCGCCCGAGACGCCAAGATGCTCGAATACATGGAGCTGCTGGCCGCGTTCGAGTCTTCCAGCCGTTCCCTGCTGCCGAAGCGGTACGCGGATATCGACGTGGACCAGCTGCAGGAGAGATTGCGGGTTCTCCGGGGCCAGATCGGGTAGCCGCCCTCAGCCCGTTGGGGCCTGCACGCCGGTCCGTCCCCGGTACTTACAGTTAAGCGAGCCCACCGGTTTTCACAGAGGCTCCGGATGGGTAGGGTTGAGCCGAGGACCCGAGGGTCATGGCGACGACCTCCATATTCGGCAAGTATGTGCTGCTGCGGAAGTTGGCTTCCGGCGGCATGGGGGAGGTGTTCCTGGCCAAAAAGCGGGGCCCCGCCGGGTTCGAGAAGCTCCTGGTCATCAAGCGAATTCTTTCCCACCACCTGGACAAGCCCGACTACGTCTCGATGTTCTTCGGCGAGGCGAAGCTGGTCGCCCGCCTGAGTCACCACAACATCATCCAGATTTACGAGATGGGGAAAATCCACGGCGAGCACTACATCGCCATGGAGTACGTCTACGGTAAATCGCTCCGAGACATCGTCGACGAGCTGAAGAGTGCGGGTCGAACGCTGCCTTTGGTCCACGTGGTGGGGCTGGCGTCGATGCTGTGTGATGGCCTCGGCTACGCGCACCACGCGTGCGACCCCCATCGGCGCCCGCTGAACATCGTCCACCGCGACGTCAATCCCCACAACGTTCTCATCTCCTACAACGGAGACCTCAAGATCATCGACTTCGGTATCGCCAAGTCGGAGATGACCGCGGTCCAGACCGCGACGGGAACGATCAAAGGCAAGTTCGTTTACATGTCTCCCGAACAGTCGGCGGCGGATCCCCTCGACATGCGGTCGGACATCTTCAGCCTGGGCATCGTCATCTACGAGCTGGCGTGCCTCGAGAACCCCTTTGTCCGCCAAAACGTGGTCCTTTCCCTGGAGGCGATCCAGCGCCACGACGTCCCGCCGCCGTCCGCCCGTCGACCCGACGCGGCGCCCCTCGACGCGATCGTTCAGCGGGCCCTCGCCAAGCGGCCGGAAGACCGATTCCAGTCCGCATACGAGCTTCGCGACGCTCTGCGCGAACTGCTTCGCGACGGCGCGATCGGGCCGGCTCAACAGGACCTTCCGGAGTTGGTGCAGTCGATGTTCGCGGCCGAAATGAAGCGCGACGAGCGGCTTCTCTCCGAAGCCGAGGCGTCGCTGGTCGAACAAGCGGCTTCGCCCCCGGAAACGCTCGAAGTCGAATCCGAGCTCATCGAGGCGGGAGGCGTGATGCGCTCGTCGTATCGCGATGACGAACCGACCGAATCGAGCAACGACTACGAGCTTGCGGCGCGCAGTCGGCGGATCGCGAACCGGCCGGGTCGACGCTCGGTACGTCAGATCGTCTCCTTGCCGCCGCCGATTTCTGGCCCGGTCGACGACGAGCCGCTACCGAGTACCCCGCCTCCGAAGGTCGTGCCCACCGGACGTGCGTTCCCTTTGTTGCCGGCCGTTCGGAGCAGCGACGAGCGGGTCTTCGACGTGCCGATCGCGTTCGATTCGGACGCCAGTGAGTCGATGCTGCCCACGGTCCGGCCGCTTCGCCACGACGAGTCTCCCCCGATCCCATTCGAGCTCGAGCAGTCCAGCCACGGCGCGAGCGGCGGCGGTCAGGCGTGGGCCCCGAACGGGGCGATGCGCCACGACGGCGGTGGAGCCCAGAACTCGGCGGTCCTGTCGGAACCGCTCCCTTCGACCCTCAAGCCGGTGTCGGCCTCGGATACCGACGAGTCGCAGTCCGGCTTGCCGGTGCCGTGGGAACGGATGGGCTGGGCGGCGATCCACACCGCGGTCTTGGTGGTCACGGTGACCATCGGTTACGTCGCGACCCGCGCCATGCTCGAGACGCCGGCCCCCGAGGTCGACCGGCCCCTACCGCCGGCGGCGACCATCGACGAGATCGCGCCCCTGCCCCTGACGGAGATCACCAAGCCGGCGAGCGAGCCCGCGCGAAGCCCTGTGGCCGCCGCCGAGGTCTCCACCCCCTCGACGGTGGCGACGGGGCCAAGAGGACCCATACGGGCCCTGCCGGCCTCATCGGCGCTCTCGCCGGCCACGACCTCGAAGGCTCCGCCATCGACGCCGACCCTGACGATCCCCAGCCCACCGCCGGCCAGAACCAAACGCGCGGCGATCTCGGCGGCCAAGGTCGCGCCGCGATCGCCGAGGTCGCCGGCCCCGACGCCGGCTTCGCGAGCCATCGACGGGATCAGGGCCCCGGCGCGGGCGAAGAAGGTCAGCAAGCCCCTCCCCCGGGGTCGGATCACCGTGGAGTCCAACCAGGCCATTCGCGTAAGGCACGGCGGGTTTCGGCGTTCGGGCCCCGCGAAGATCCCGGTCAACCGCCGGCGAGGAACGCTGGTCATCTCGGGGGCGGACCTCGATTATCGCATCACCCTCGCCTATCGGGTCACCCGACGTGGTCTCAGCTTTGAAATCAAATGCGACCCATGGGCGATCGTGCGGCACCAAGGGTTGTCGCTGGGCCGCACGCCCCAGCCGTTGCCGGCCGCGGCTCGCCACCGTCTGCAGCTGCTCAAACCTGGCCAGGAGGCCCCGCTCATGCTGTCGTTGCGATGGAAGGCGTCACCTTGAGGCCAGCGACGATCATCGTGCTCGCGTCGACGTTCTTGTCTTTGGCCGGAACGCCGGCGTGGGCGGCCGACGTCGATGGTCCGGCGATCCGCCACCAACCGGTCGTCGAGGCGACCTTCGGTAAGCCCGTTACCATCCGCGCCAAGATCGAGGACCAGTCCGGGATCTTCGCGCCCGCGGTATTCGTGAGGGCCCGGGGGGAACGGCGATACGTGTCGATCCCGATGAAGCCGACCGGCGACCGCTTCGAGGCGACGATCCCCGCCGAACTGCTGGCTGGAGATATCGAGTACTTCGTCGAGGCGTTCGACGAACACGGCAACGGGCCTTCCCGGCGAGGGGCCCCCAACGCGCCGCTGCGGATGCGCGTGTCGAGGGGGTCGCAGGCGTCATCGACGAAGGTCCTGGTCCCACCGTCGACGGCGACCACCGAGGGCCCGGGTCCGCCGGGGGCGGCCGTGGTCGCCGAGTCGGACGAAGACGGCGGCGTCTTCAACACCTGGTGGTTCTGGACGCTGGTCGGCGTGGTCGCGGTCGGTGCGGCGGCGGGGGCCGCCGTAGCCTTGGGCTCCG
>JANQQN010000444.1 GCA_028289325.1 Myxococcota bacterium
GCCACTGGCCTCCCAGGCGCCGACCAGCCCCGCCCATTCATCACGCGTACGGCGAACTCGATCTGTCAGTTTGCTCATGCCGCCCGGTAGCCTCGGTCGGCGAGCTGCTGCAAGGGGGGGCGTCTGTATGGGCGTCGCCGATCAATTACGAACCTGGTCGCCAACCCACTCAATCCTTACGAAGGATCAAAAACAGATACCCGAAACTGTCCCCGTAGCTCCGATAGATGGTGACCTCGGCGCGGACCGCGGCCGCGACCTCCGCCACCGACTCGTCGTTGGGGGCCTCGGACTCCATTCGAGAGACCTCCGCCAATAGCGGCGAATAGTATGCTTCCCACCATCCGGCACTCGATACCATGAAGTCGTCAAGGAGCCGGTACCCGCATCGAGCGGCGACGGCGCGCCGGTCGGCCGCGGTGGCCATGTCCGGATACTCGCGGCGGTAAAATTCGAGGGCGGGGGCGGGAGGCGTCGACGACCGCCAAACGAGCTCGCTGATCGCGGCCTGGCCTCGGTCCTTGAGCAGCCGACGCCAGGTGCGAAGGGCGTTCTCGAAGTCGATCGCGTACGCCGAGCCCTCCGCCCACACGACATCGAAGGTCGCGTCCTCGAACGGCGGCTCGGCGATGTCCCCGACGACCGTTCGGATCCGGTCTGTGAGCCCTCGACCTCGAGCCCACTGGTCGAGCCGTTCGAGAAACGGCTGGTGCTGGTCGACGGCGGTGATCACGCCGCTGGTCGCGGACGCCAAAACCCTCGTCGCCGCCCCCGTGCCGCTGCCCATGTCGACGATCGCCGGCGTCGGCGGTGGCGACAGGGATGACCATGCCCGGGCGGTGTCCTCGACCGAACCCGGCCCCTGACGGTCCACGGCCTCAAAGAGGCGATACAGCGCATTGGTCACGTCAAGGACTCGGTTAGCGCCGCGTAAAGGCGAGGCAGAGAAGCATCCAGACGGTATCCGGTGCCGCGGTGGCCGTCGTCGAAAGACTCGAAGACGTGGGGAACGCCGTGGGCTTCGAGTCTCTTGCTCAGGGCCAGCGCGCCCCAGTACAGCCCGTGTTCGTCGCGCCGACCGCAATCGAAGTAGACCAGCCGCATCTGCCGCAGAGCGGACACATACGAGGGCTCTTCGATCATAACCAGCGGATCGTGCGCGAGCCACCGCTCGAGCACCGCGTCGTCAAGCTCTCCGGTATGGACGTCGAACGGCAGGCCGATACCCATCGGCGCGGCGGGATCCGGGCTGTACACCGCGGCCATGGCCAAGGTGCTGATCGCGCCGAACCAACGTCGGTCCCGCTTCTTTGTCGACCGGCGAAACCGTTCCAGCATCCGCGGGACGCCCCCGTGGTCGCGAACGGCGTCCATCAACTCACGGATGTGAGCAAAGAGAGACAGCCGAAAATGCATGTCGCCGGAGTGACAAGCCACGGCGGCAAAAAGGTCGGGGTGCCGCATGGTGTTGACCAGCGCTCCGTATCCGCCGGAGGACTTTCCCGCCAGCGCGTGGCGACTCACCGGCCAGCGCGCTTCCACCGCCGCCCGCAGCTCCGAAAGCAGATACGTCTCATAGTCTCCGACCGCCGACGAACCGATGTACTGACACCCGCCAAGCCCATTGAAGACATCCGGCAGGACGACGATCATCGGCCCGATCCGGCCTTCGGCGAGAAGGCGCTGGAGCCGCTCCGTCAAGCCTTCTTGCCAAGGATCGTGTTGGAGCATCGCCCGGCTCACGCCCGCGTAGCCGGCCAACCACCAAACGCACGGCAGCGGCACGTCGGGGTCGACTTCATCGGGAACGATGACGTGCAGCGACCGAACGTGGGGGTCGCCAAGCGGATTGTCCCGCAGGGCTTCCGATTCGATCCGAATGACCTCGACCCGCACGACCGGCTCAACGGTTCAGCATCGGGGTGTAATCGCGCCTCGCGGGGCCGGTGAAGATCTGCCGGGGCCGCGCGATCCGCTGATCTTTGTCGTCGACCAACTCGTTCCACTGCGCCAGCCACCCTGCCACGCGGGGAATGGCGAACAGCACCGTGAACATGGCGGTCGGGAAGCCCATCGCGTCGTAGATGAGACCCGAATAGAAGTCGACGTTCGGGTATAGCTTTCGACCCACGAAGTAATCGTCTTCGAGGGCGATCCGCTCCAGCTCCAGCGCGATGTCCAGCAGCGGGCTGCGGCCGGTGATCTCAAAGACCTGGTCGGCGAGCTTCTTGATGGCCGTCGCCCGAGGGTCGTAGCTCTTGTAGACCCGGTGGCCGAAGCCCATCAGACGGCGCTCGCCGGCCTTCACCTGCTTGATGACCTCGGGGACGCGGTCGACCGACCGGATCTCCCGGAGCATCCGCAGCACCGCCTCGTTGGCGCCGCCGTGCAGCGGCCCGTACAGTGCGCCGGCCGCGGCGGCGACCGCAGAATACGGGTCGACCTGCGACGAACCCACCGCCCGCATGGTGCTGGTCGAGCAGTTCTGCTCATGGTCGGCGTGGAGAATGAACAGCACGTCGAGGGTTCGCTCGAGCACCGGATGCGGTTTGTACTTGGCCTCCGACATCTTCTTGATCATCGACAGGAAGTTGCCGGCGTAGCTGAGGTCGTTATCCGGATAAACGAGCGGAAAGCCCATCGAGTGGCGGTATGACCACGCGGCGAGGGTCGGCATCTTCGCGATCATGCGAACGATGTGGAGGCGACGCTCGACCGGGTCTTGGATGTTCTTGGCCGTCGGGTAGAACGAAGAAAGGGCGGCGATGGTCGAGATGAGCTGGCTCATCGGATGGGCGTCGTAGCGAAAGCCATCCATGAACTTATTCACGTTCTCGTGAACGAACGTGTGGGTCATGATCGAGTGCACCCAATCGTCGCGTTGGGCCTGGTTGGGCAGCTCCCCGGATACGAGCAGGTACGCCACCTCGAGGAATGATGACTTCTCCGCCAGCTGCTCGATCGGATAACCGCGGTAGTTCAAGACCCCATTGGCACCATCGATGTAGGTGATTCCGCTCTTGCATGCCGCGGTGTTGGTGAACGCTGGGTCGTAGGTCATCAAGCCGAAGTCGGTGTCATTGACCTTGATCTGACGAAGATCCATCGCTCGGATCGATTCGCGCTCGATCGGAACCTCGTAGCTCTTGCCCGTGCGGTTATCCGTAATCGTCAGACTTTCCTTCGACATGCTCTCATGGGCGTATCAGCCGAGAAGGCATCAGGGTCAAGCTTGACACCGGGGAAAATGTTGCACTGCCGCAATCGAGGTCAGGCTTGAGTCAGGTATCTTCCGGTACTCCGCCCGAGGAGTTCGATCCTTCACTCTCTGACGGAGATTCCTGGGCTTCCGCTCGGGCTCGAGCTTCTCGCTGGGCGGCCAGTGCGCGCGCGCGGCCGTGAGGGTCGGTGGCCGGTAGCCACTTCTTGAGCACATCGGGGCTTCCCACCTCCCCCGCCGCCCGCAGCTTGGCCATCTCTTTCTTCAGAGCCTTACGGGCCCGCGAAAGCCGCTGGCGGAACGCGGCGAAGCTCATGTCGAGATGTTCCGCGACCTCCGGACCTTTCAGTCCGTCGAAGTAGGTCATCGAGAGGCACAGGTAGTCGTCGATGCTCTCCAGCTGGAGCCGATCGAGGGCCATCAGCAAGAGGGCTTGCTCTTCTTTGGAGCCGAGACGGTCCTCCTGGCTGGGCTCATCGAGGGCGAGCAGGTCGCTCGTTTCCAGCTCATCGCCGGACTGCTGGTTCTTGGGGCCCCACGTCCGGGTCAGCTCGCGCTGACGGGCCCGAGCCAGCTCGAGCCCCACATTTCGGGCAATGCCCAGGATCCACACCCGCGGAGAGCTATCGCCTCGGTACCGGGCCAGGTTTTCCAGGGTCCGCTGCAGGACGGTTTGCGTCGCGTCCTCGATCTCATCGGGCCGCAGAATGCCCGCGAGATAGCGCCGAATACTTGGCACGTGCTTCGCGATGTCGTCTTCCGTGACCGAATTAGACGCATCCTCGTTGGCCTTCGGACCGGTCATACTTCTCCGACATACCACTCCTTGACTCGCCACAGCCACCTGGCTATCCGACCCGCGTCATGTCTCTCGACCTGAACGTCACCTATGTGCTCGTTCTCGCACTGTTCTTGGTCCCGCTGGTCTTTCTCAACGCGCTGGTGTTCGGGCCCTTCATGAAGCTCTTCGAAGAGCGCCATGAGCGCCTCGAGGGTGCGGTTGAGCGAGCCGAGGCAATGCTGGAGCGCGCTGAAGAGCAGGCTCGAACGTTCGCGGACCGGATCAAGGTCGCGACCGCCAAGGGCCTCGAGGCCCGCAACGAGATCCGAGCCCAGGCCCAGTCCAAGATGAACGCCCGCCTCGAGGCAGAAAAAGCCAAGCTCCATGAAAAACTGGGCGTGGCGATGAAGGACCTCGAAGGCAAACGCGCGGAGGCGATGGCGGACATCGACAAGCGAGCGCAGCAGATCGCGGAAGTCACCGCGGCCAAGCTCCTGGGGAGATCTTTGTGATGAATACGCCGTCCTTCATCATCGGCGCCCTGCTGACCGCTGCCGGCGGCGAGCACCACGAAGGCCCGCTGACCATCAACTGGCTGGAGATCATCAGTCTGTTCGCAAACGCGGTGATCTTCTTCGGCTTTCTGATCTGGAAGCTCGCCCCGTCGGTCAAGGATGGGCTCGTCAAACGGCGCCAGAACATGGCGGAGCAGCTGGAGGAGGCGAAGAAGAAGCAGGCCGAAGCGGAAGCGAAGGCCGCGGAGTTCGCCGAGAAGCTCGAAAACCTCGAGGCCGAAGTCCAGCGGGTCGTGCAGAGCTACGAAGCGCAGGCGGAAGCCGACGCCGAACGTCTCCAGGAAGACACGGAAAAAGCGATCGAGCGGATGGCCCGGGACACCGACAACACCATCAAGCAAGAGGTTCTCAAGGCCGAACAGGTGATTCGGGAAGCGGCGGTCACCGCGACCCTCGAGGCGGCCGAGCGCCTGGTCAAAGAGAAGGTCACCGACGCCGACCAGCGGCGACTGGCCGACCTGTACGTCGGCAACCTGGAGAACAGCGCCCCGAGCGCCTGAGGTATCGACTCCATGGCAGCATCCGTTTCTCAAGTATCCCGGCGCTATGCGGAGGCCCTCCTCGCCGCCTGTCGCGATGACGAGGTCGAGACCGTGGCCCAGGAGCTGACCGCGTTCGCGAAAGCGGCCGAAAAGAGCTTCGACCTCAAGAACGTGCTCCTCAACCCTACGTTCGGCGACGAAGAGCGCAGAACGACCCTCGAGGCGCTCATGGCTCACATCGGCCTCAGCGAGCGCACGCAGAAGTTCGTGGTCCTGCTCGTCGAGCGGGAGCGTCAGGGTGACCTGGAGAGTATCGCCGAGGCCTTCGCGGCCCTGGTGGCCGACAAAACCAGCAAAGCGACGGCGATCGTGCGGACCGCGGCCGAGCTCGATGCCAGCACCCAAGAACAGCTGAAGTGGGCGCTGGAGAAGCGGACGGGCAAGAAGCTCGAGATGAACGTGACCGTCGACCCGTCGCTGATCGGCGGGATCCGGGCCGAGGTCGGCATGCTCGTCTTCGACGGCACCATCAAAGCCGAGCTCGATAAGCTTCGCGAGTCCTTGCGCGCCCTTTGATACGCCCTGCCGAGGGTAGAATCCTTTTATCGCCGTATCCTGCCCTGCGTTTTGGGCGCCGTAGGGAAAATCGGAGCGCCACGTCGAGGGACTCGGGCGCTCCGAGGCCCACGCCGAGCCACCCTCACCCCGATCTCCAGCCGCCTTCGGTTTAGGTTGATTTTGTCAACTGCACCCTGATAGGCCGCGTCTCGGAATGCAGATTCGCGCGGACGAAATTTCCGAAATTATCCGGAAGCAGATCGAGGGCTACGAGAAGAAGGTCGAAGTTGCGGAGACCGGATCCGTCCTGACCGTCGGCGACGGCATCGCGCGCGTCTACGGCCTCGAGAACGCCAAAGCGGGTGAACTCATCGAGTTCCCGGGCGCCACGATGGGCATCGTGCTCAACCTCGAGGAAAACAACGTCGGTATTGCGCTGATGGGCCGCGCGGACCACATCCGCGAAGGGGACACCGTCCGCCGCACCAATCGCATCGCCGACGTCCCCGTCGGTAAGGCCCTGCTCGGCCGCGTGGTTGATGCGCTCGGCAATCCGATCGACGGCAAAGGCCCCATCGAAGCCGAAAAGCGCAGCCGAATCGAAATCAAGGCGCCGGGCATCATCAAGCGTAAGTCGGTCCACGAGCCGATGCAGACCGGCATCAAAGCCATCGACACGATGATCCCCATCGGTCGCGGGCAGCGAGAGCTGATCATCGGCGACCGCCAGACCGGCAAGACCGCGATCGCCATCGACACCATCATCAACCAAAAGGGCGGCGACCTTCACTGCTTCTACGTGGCCATCGGCCAGAAGCAGTCGACGGTGGCCCAGGTGTACGCCCGCCTTCAGCGAGCCGGTGCGATGGACTACACCACGATCATCGCCGCCAATGCCTCCGATCCCGCGCCGCTGCAGTTCCTGGCCCCGTATTCGGGCGTGACGATGGCCGAGTACTTCCGCGACAACAAGATGCACGCGCTGATCATCTACGACGACCTGAGCAAGCAGGCATCGGCGTACCGTCAGCTCGCCCTCCTGCTTCGCCGGCCGCCCGGCCGTGAGGCGTACCCCGGCGACGTTTTCTTCCTCCACAGCCGCCTGCTGGAGCGAGCGGCGAAGCTGTCGGACCACGAGGGCGGCGGGTCCCTGACCGCGCTGCCGATCATCGAGACCCAGGCCGGCGACGTTTCCGCCTACATCCCGACCAACGTCATTTCCATCACTGATGGTCAGATCTTCCTCGAGACCGACTTGTTCAACTCCGGCCAACGGCCAGCGGTGAACGCGGGCATCTCCGTCTCCCGCGTCGGCGGGTCGGCCCAGGTGAAGGCAATGAAGGCGGTCGCGGGGCAGCTTCGTCTGAAGCTGGCCGCGTTCCGGGAGCTGGCCGCGTTCGCGCAGTTCGGCTCCGACCTCGACGCGGCCACCAAGCGGGAGCTCGACATCGGCGAGCGCCTCATGCAGCTCCTCAAGCAGCCGCAGTACGAGCCGATCCCCGTCGAGCGCCAGATCATCACCATCTGGACCGCGACTTTTCCGTCGAAGCCGGTCAACAAAGAGTTCAAGGATCCCAAGAAGTATCCGGAAGGCCTGTTCATCCTCGACGTGCCGACCGAGGACATGGGCGTGTTCGAGCAGGAGCTCCTCAGCTACTTCGACGGCAGCCACCCCGACCTGCTTCAGACCCTGCGTGACAAGGCGAAGATCGACGAGGAGCTGGAGAAGAAGCTCTACGACGCGGTCATCGCCTTCCGGAAGTCGTTCCTCACCCGCTACGAGAAGTGATCGTTCCCTCGTCGGTGGCGCCGCCGAGGCGACGCCCCCCGCGAGCGCACTGAATCCATGCCCGGCTGCCTACAGATCCGCCGAACTGCGGTCCGCTCGGTCGCCCGTTGGGCGTTCGCCCTCGCCGTCACCGCGCTGATGGCGTGCAGCTACCTGGTGCCGGCGACCTGGCGGTCGTTTCGGGCGGACCCTGACGACGCGGCGCCGTCGATCACCCGGGCCCTCGCCGCCCAACAGATCGGTATCGCCAAATGGGACCCCGCGGCTCGCAAGATCACCAGCGACTACCTGCTGATGAGCGACGGCGTGGATCGGACCCGGGAGCGATACGTGGTGACCTGGGAGCGCAGCAGCACCGACGGTACCCTGGTCATCTACGTTCGCCACGAGGCGCAGGAACAAGACTTGGAGGACGGGGCGCCCACCTGGACGGCCCGAACCCACGACACCGACAAAGAGAGCGCCCTGCTCGACGCGATCACCACCGAGCTGATCCGACTGCACCAGCCGTTGCCGTCGAAGTCCTGAGGCGCCAGCGCCACGCGGGGCGACGGTCGACCCCCAAGACGCGCATCCTCGTCGGCCACCCATCGTCGCGCACCCACAGGCCGGTCGGAGGCCCTTCGCGGCGAAGAAGCCGAACCAACCGCCGATCGTCTCGCCGGCCACGCCCCTCGAACGTCGACAGGGTCACCCGCGGGGCCAGATACGCGCCGTCGACCCGGATCGTGCGGACGTTGATGGCGCCCCCGTCGGCTAGGGCCGGCCCCAGCAGAGCCAATATGGCGGCCTTGAACGTGGGGCTCGGTACATCGATCATCGTCCCGGCCGCGTACGGGATACGCTTAGTCGACGCCCCACCCACGCCCGTCCCTCGCAGCTCGAACCAACCGTTACGTCGGTACCCCTCGAGTCGACGCTCCAGCTCATCGATCCGACGCCACACGCTGAAGGCCACAGGTTCGGCGCTCGCGAGGTCGACGACCAGGCTGTAGCCCTGCTCCCCGCCGGAGACCGTTCGGCGTCCCTCGAGCCGCCAAAGACCGCTGGTGGCGGTCACCGTGAAGCGTTCCACCCCCGTCGCGCCGCGGGGACCGGTCACCTCGTACTCACCGGACTGCGGCGGAGGCAAAGCCGGCCTCAGCGCGGCCGCTGGCCGCGACCGTCCCGCGTCCGATGGTCGGGGATGATGCGCGTAGCAGCCCGCCGCGGCCGCGAGCACCACAATGATCCACACGCCCCGGGCCTCCATGGTGGCCCGGATGACCTGGTCGCCGCTTTTGCGTCAACCGCTTGGACTGCATCATCGGCGATCGTACGGTTTGCGCATGGGCGTCCGACTCTACTTATCCCGGCACGAGGAGGCGGAACCAGGACACGCGGTGCGCGACGGCCATCGGGTGCTGACCGGCTTTGGACGCCGCCGCGGCCGACAGACCGGTCGCTTGCTGGTCGAGCGTCCAGAGATCATCGACACGGTGTGGACGAGCCCATTGGTGCGCGCGGTTCAGACGGCAGAGATCCTCGCCGGCGCACTGGGCCTCGAGGATTCGGTCGCGGTGAAGGCGATGATCGCGGAGCCGCCGTCGGTCGTCGCGCTCGTCGACCTGTTGCTCTCGGCCCCCGGCAACATCCAGGGCCTCCTCATGGTCGGCCACCAACCGACGCTGGGCATGCTGATCAGTACCCTGATCGGCCGCGAGTACCGGCGCTCCTTGCGCCCAGGGACCATCGTGGCCCTCGACATCGACCGAGCCACGAAGCGCGCCAGCCCGCGATGGGCCATCGAAGGCGTCTCCCCTACCGTGATCGAAGACCTCGCGAGATGACGCCATGACCATCGATCACCAAGTCCACAACAAACGCGCGATCGTCACCGGCGCCGCGAGCGGTATCGGCCGCGCGAGCGCGCTGGCCCTGGCCGAAAACGGGGCCACGGTCATCGTGGCGGACCTCGACGAGGCGGTCCACGACACCGCGCAGCGCATTCGAGATAAAGGCGGCACGGCGTGGTCCACCGTGACCGACGTCGCCGACGAAAGCTCCGTGGTGGCGCTCATCAAGGCATCCCTCGAACGCCACGGCGGGCTCGAGATCATGTTCGCCAACGCGGGCGTGGTCGGTCCCCTCGCCCCCTTTCTCGACGTGCCGGTGGCACAGTGGCGCCGGGTTCTCGACGTCAACCTCCTGGGCGTGGTTCAGTGCGCCCAACACGCCGCCCACCACATGAAAGCCCACGGCGGCGGCAGCATCGTCTGCACCGCGTCCGTGGCCGGGCTTCGCGCCGGCGCCGGACCGGCCCACTATTCAGCGTCGAAGGCCGCGGTGATCAACTTCTGCCAGACCGCCGCCACTCACCTGACCGGCACCGGGATTCGCGTCAACGCGATCTGCCCCGGCCTCATCGAAACGGGCATGACCAAGCCGCTGTTCGACCTCGCTCGGGCCCGAGGCAAGTCCCAGAAGATCGGTCAGCTGAACCCCACCCAGCGCGCGGGCCAACCCGAGGAAGTGGCCAAGACGGTAGTGTTCCTCGCCTCCGACGCCAGCTCTTACATCAACGGGCAAGCGATCGTCGTCGACGGAGGGCTGTCGGCCAGCCATCCCTTCGTCCCCGGCCACATCACTTGAGGGCCCCGATGGACGGCCCCCGATGGCGGCCCGGACGCCCGTTCCTGGTCCGACACATCGATCCCTCCATCGTCGTGGTCGAGAAGAAAGCAGGCTTGCTTTCGCAGAGCACGGCCAAGGGCGAACCCAACCTGTTCGGGCTGGTCCGGGACTTCCTGCGCAAACGAGACCCACGCGCCCCCCTGTTCGCCGTTCACCGCCTGGACCGGGTGGTCTCGGGGCTGCTCGTCTACGCCCAGAACCGGGACAGCTACGAAGGGCTGGTGGCCCAGTTTCGCGCCCACGAAGCCGAACGAGAGTATCAGGCCGTCGCGCAGGGCCTATTCGACGCCGATGAGGGCCAGCTGGTCGATCATCTGCGGACGGACCATCCGTCGCTGAAGGTGTTCGTGGTCCCGCCCGACCATCCGAAGGCCAAGCTGGCGCGGACCCGCTTTCGGGTGACCCGCCGGTTCGAGGCGGCCGACGCCACCCGCCTCACCCTGTGGCTCGAGACCGGGCTGCGCAACCAGATCCGGGTCCAGCTCGCCGAGGCCGGCCACCCGCTGCTGGGGGAGAAGAAGTACAGCGACCACGCGCGCGCGTCCCGGGCCCAAAAGCGCCACCGCATCTTCCTTCACGCGGGCAAGCTAGGTTTCGTTCACCCTTATACCGGGCGCCGGATGCAGTTCGAGGCCCCTCTCCCGCCCGACTTGTCTCGATGGCTGGAGGCCCTGGAGCGCGGGCGACGCCCCGACGCGCCACCCACTCGGCGCTGGCCTCGGAATAAACCCTAGCTATGGGTTGGATTGTCTGTTATCTCCACGCCGCACGCCGGGCGTCGATTCATTGCTAACGTCCCCGATGCACGAGATAAGGGGGCCTCGTTGGGAGTGCCGGAAGACGATTCGGTTCAGGTCACGATCGATCCCTCGGAGTGTGACCTTCAAGAAGCGGAGTACGACGTGCGGCTGTCATCGGCGGGCCGCGATGACGGCCGTCAGCTGGTCTACACCACGGTCGACCGCGTCGCATTTCGAGCAGCGCCGGAGATCGTCGATACCGTGCTCGATGCGAACGGCTTCGCCCTCAACCTGGAGAACGTGCTCGCGGCGCTGGACGACCTGAAGATCGGCTATCGGGTCCGAATGGCGAAACGCCAACCATCGGCCGATGAAACCCCGGTTGCCGAATCATACGTTCCCGCGCTCACCCTGCGGCTGCCGACCAAGAATCGGGTCGGTCCTCTGTTGGCCAAGTTCTACGCCGAGGTCGACGCGTACCAGGCGGAGCTGGCCCGGCTGCGCGAAGAGCGCGGCCGAGCGCAGGGCGGCCAGCGCAAGGAGGTCGACAAGCTCCGTCGGGAGCGCGACGAGCTCGCCGAACAGAACAAGCTCCTTCAGCAGAAGCTCGACGACATGACCCGCGAGCTGAACCTCGTGAAGAAGGCACACGCCGACGCGGCCAAAGCGCTGGCCGCGCAGCACCTGCTGCCGGCTCAGGTCCGGACCGCGACCGTGCACGAAGTCGACCTCACCTCGCGGTACGTCGCCCTCAAGTCCGGTCGCAAGGTGTTCTCGGTCCCCCTCGTCGCGCTGTGGGTCTATCCGAAAGCGGAGGACCCCTGCTTGGTGAGCATTCAGGACGGCGAGGTGATCGGAGTGTTCTTTCACGAGGGCGCACAGTCCCCGCCGGGAACCGTCCTCGCCGAAGTGCTGCACGTCGCGTCGGGCAAGGTGAAGATCCGCGAGGACAATCGACGCACCCGGGTCATCGACGCCCAGAACCCGGCCGAAGAAGCCCTGATCAACCAGCTCCGCCGCGGGCACCGGGTGCTGCTGTTCCTGCACGACAACGAGCTCATCCGGTTCACGCCGTGCACGACGACGGATCCCGAGTTGTTCGCGCGGGCGGTTCAAGAGTCGATCGCGCGGTGGGAGCTGTCGAATCCGAAGCTCTCCGACCACTCCGCGGTCGCGGCCGCCGATGAGGATGCCGCCGACGCGTGGCCGGCTGCGGGTCCGGTCATCGCCATCGCCGCCAACGCCCCGGACGCGGAACCATCGGCCCCCGAAACCGCCCCCGACACCCCCGTCGTGTACACCATGGACGACGACGAGGCCCTGTACGCGGCGGACGAAGAAGCTTACGTAGAGGTGGACGAAGACGCCCAGATCGCCCCCGACGATGAGGACACCGCGCACGGCACCTACGACGACCAGATCGAGTACGCCGATGAAGACGGGTATCCCTCAGCAGACTCGGATCCCTACGTTGAGCTGACCGACGACGACCTGGACGCCACCGACGAGAACATCGAGGTGCCGTCCGCCGTGAGCGAGCAGGCGTCGGACGCCGAAGACGAGGAGCTCAAGCCCGATGGAACAGGGTCTACACAGTAAGACGTACCTCACCCGCCCTAAAGCTGGCCGCGACCTCGCTTCCGCTCTTCTCAGCGTCATCGGCCTGGGCGCGGTGGCGTGGGCGATCACCCAGGCCACCACCTGGCGTCAGCTCGCCGACCCGCGGAGCATCGTCATCGTCGGATTGGGTACGCTGGCCACCACCCTGCTTCAGTTCGACTTTCGCTCCCTGTGGGCGACCATCGTGGCGACATTCCGGTCGTTTTTCGGGCCCTCGGACGGGTCGGTGCTGCGCATCATGCGCGAGGTCGACGACGCCATCGTCAAGAACGAACACCTCGCCACCCTCCGCGACGGCGAGCAGATCGACGGCGAGCTGCTGAACGACGTCGTGTTCATGTACAACCGCGGGCTGCTCTTCGAAGAGATCAATCAGTTCGTGACCGCCCGCGTTGAGGACGAGTTCAACAACCGCCGGGTAGCGGCGGAGGTGCTTCGCCGGGCCGCCCTCACCGCGCCGGCCCTGGGCTTGTTCGGGACGGTCATCGGCCTCATGGGCGTCCTGCGGTCGATGGACGACCCCACGGAAATCGGTCCCCTGATGTCCTTGGCGCTGATGACCACCGCCTACGGGGCGGGCCTCGGCTCGTTGGTGTTCACCCCCCTCGCGGGGCGACTGGAACACCACAACATGATCTTCCTCGAGACCCATAAGCAACTCCTCAGCCGCATCGGTATCCTGCTCAGCCGGGAGGAGCGCGAGTTCGACGTGGCCCACGTGCCGCGCACGGACGGCTTAGATGAAGCTGAGTGATCTCCAGGCCAGCTCCGCGGAGGAGACCAACGCGTTCTTCATCAGCTTGAGCGACGTGATGATCCTGCTGTGCGTATTTTTTATCATGCTCGTCAGCGTCAGCGAGGTGGACCAAGGCTCGTTCGAGAAGGTGCGCAGCGCGATTCGCGGCACCACTGAAGACACCCTGGTCGAGCTTTCGGAGCAGCTGAACGCGCTCGTGAACCGTGACCCGATCATCTCCGGGGTCAGCGTCCGGCTCGCGCCGGACGGGGTCCGAATCGACCTCGAAACCGCGGCCCTGTTCGACTCGGCGAGCGCGGTCCTCAAGCCGGGGGCGGTCGACCCCCTATTGCCGCTGCTGGCCCTGGTCCTGAAGACCAAATATCGCCTCGATATCGAAGGGCACAGCGACGACCAACCGTTCTACCAAAAACGCGGCGACGAGCTGGAGACGAACTGGTCGTTGAGCGGCCGGCGAGCGAGCAGCGTGCTGCACCGGCTGCTGGAGGTGGGCTTCGAGCCCGAACGCCTGCGGATCGTGGGTTACGCCGATACGCGTCCCAAAGTGCGGGTCGAGGGTCTCACCGGCGATTCACTCGACGGCGCCCGGGCGGAAAATCGGCGGGTCTCGATACTGATACGATAGGATACCGCCGATGGCCCGGGACAGTGCCCCTGACCGCCCCCAGCTGGTGATCGCCAAACACGACCGGTGGCATCGCTTCGTCCTGCGCCGGTCGCTGGATGCCCGCGGTCTGTACCTATACGAGATCCAAAACACCGCGCGCAAAGAGCGCCTCACCGTCCCTCTCGACCTGTACGACCGCTTCCGGGCCCTCGTCGCCCAGATCCAGAGCGAGATCGCGACCACCGAGGAAAAGAAGGTCGCCCTGGAGCTTCGCTTCGGGGGCCGGACCCGTTACGCGATGCAGTGGGCCCGAGCCAATCCGGAGTCGGTGGTCCTGAGAAGTTTCGGCCCCGACGAGCTGCCGCAAAACGACATGGTCGTCGCGCCCAACGCCCTGAGCCCCCTGCTCGCGGTGCTTCACCACCCGAAGGTTCGACACCCCAACGATCTGCTCGTCCGCATCGTCACCTACCACCGCCTGTTCGCCGCCACGTTCACCGAGGGGACAGAGAGCATCACCAGCAACCTTCAGCTCCGCCGCGGGCTGCTGTCCCACGTCGAGCGATACGTTCCCGCGCTCGCGAAGAAGACCCGGGTTCAGGACGGAGACACGGATCTCGTCGAACCCGCGATGCTCAAGCAGTTCGCCCCCGAGAAGGCCCCTGCCGTCACCCAACGGACCTTCCGCTCCCGGCTGGGGGAACGAGACGAGGCCAAGCAATACCAAGTCGACTACGAATCACTGTTCGCGGACCCCGGATCCGGGCCCAACGTGCCGGCGGGGCGTCGCAAGCGGGGCCAAGAGAAGATCGACACCACCGTCACCGACGAGCCGGTCAACTACTTCTCGGTTCCTCTGCTCGCGGCGGAGGTCAAGAAGTTCGACAAGGTCCCTTTCCGCTGCATGCTGTCCCGCGACGAGGTCAAGCAGCTGCGTACCAACTTCCTCGACGATCGGGATGCGTCGTTCTACCTCGGGTTCGAGATCTTCGACGGGATCTTCGACAAACGCGGCAAGCTGCAGACGTATCGATTCCCGCTGTACTATCTGCCGATCCGAATCGTGGAGTCGGGGCGGGAGGCCATCCTGCACCCGCTGGAGGAAGAACGGGTCTACCTCAACCACTTCGCGCTCGCGAACCTGGTGGAAACCTATTCCCCGTCGGGACAGGCGCCGAAGCGACTCGACGACTTCCTGTCCGCCCTGCTGTCGCATCAGTTCACGATTCGAGGGGTACCGGACCGGATCCGTCTCTTGCGCATGTTGCCTTGCACCACCGACGTGTTCGACCGGACCCGAGAGATCCTGCTCGGGCTTCCCGGCGAAAACGGCAAAGGCGGCCTGCTCGCCGACGTCAAGGTGCGGGCCATCGAGTGCGACCTGGAGAGCGTCTACCTCTACAAGGCGCCGCAGTCGTCGTCCCCGATCACCCGGGCGCTGCACGACGATCTGTCCCAGATCCTCACCAAGACCGACGCTCTGCCCGACGCCTTCGAGTCGTCGCTGCTCGCCCGCTCCCTGAGCCCCCAGACGAAGGCCACCGAAGCCACCGACCGCTTCTCGGAAACCTTGTCCATGCACGGCGCGCAGGCCAAGAGCATCCGCACCCTCACCGAGCGGCTCAACGCCCACGACCTCGTGATGCTCGAGGGGCCGCCGGGGACCGGCAAGACCTACAACATCGCCAACCTGCTCATTCACTGCGTGGCCACGGGAAAACGGCTCCTGGTGGTCAGCGACCAGGCGGCCGCGGTCCACGCGCTCACCGAGCAGATCCAGCGGTACGTCGTCGGCCCCGATGGGCTGGAGACCGCCGAAGGTCGCGAGCTCGACCAGCTGTGGCGACTGGGGATCAAGGTCGTCGACGAGCTTCCGACGGGGACGGAGACCCTGTCGTCCTGGGCCCGCCAGGTTCGCCGAATGCTCGGCGTCGACGCGTCGAAAGAGCTGGAGTGGCCGTCGGGGGTGCCCGGCTACGAAGAGACCATCGCCCGCATCGACGACAAGATTCAGCAGAGCGTGGAGGCGATCGGCGAGGTGATGAACCGCCGCTTCGGCAACGACCATCACTGGCGGATGCCGTCGGTCTCGGCGCGCACCGAACACCCGAGCAAGCCGGACGCGATCGAGATGGCCCTCGCATCGGTCGCCCACCTCACCGGCAGTTCGGCCCACCTCGAGACGCTACGAACCCATGTCGGATATCGCGAGCGGGTGATCGAGTTCGGGCTGCACGACAGCTACGAGCTGTTCAGCCTCGAGGGCCGCCCCGACGTGGCCATGCCCCGGCTCTCCAGCGTGGTCACCTGGCTGAAGCAGCTCGACGAGCTGGCCCCGGTGACCGTCGAGGATTTCGATAAGGTCGAGGCGGGCGAAGCCGCCCATGCGGTGCGGGCCGTCTTGCGCAAGCGCTGGCATGAAGCCTTCCCGCCGGACCAGAGCTGGACCGGCCGGGCCGCGACCTTCGTCCGGTCGCTGTGGGGTCAACACGAGCTGCACCGCCTGGTAGTGGAGCTGACCAGCATCGTCTCGGCCCAGCAGGCCTTGTGGCAGGACAAGGAGACGATCGATCCCGAGCTGTGGGACGCCCTCGCCCGGCTTCACCTCGCGCTGGCCCCTTCCGGTCACAAACCGCTCGACGTCCGGCTCGAGCTCCTGCTCGCCGCCGGTCGCCGAGATGCCGACGCGGAGTCGATTCAAGAGCAGCTGGAGGCGGTGGCCACGCTCCAGTCCGAGCGCGACCGTTTCGTGCGTCGGCAGTTCCTCCACGGGCTGGGAGCGATCGGCCGGCGGGCGTTCGAAGCGAGCAAGCGGGGGGGGACCAATCGCCTCACCAGCATCCTGGCCACCTTGGACCGGCTCGAGTCGGCGGCGACGTGGGCCCGAGCGCACGACGCGGTACGGGAGCTGCAAGACCTGCTGTTCGAGGTGTTCCCAGTGTGGATCAGCCGCAAGCAGGTGGTCCCCTTTCTCCTGCCCTGCCGGGAGCAGACCTTCGACCTGGTGATCGTCGACGAGGCCACGCAGTGTCGGGTCGATGACGCCATCCCTCTACTGTTCCGAGGCCGAAAGCTCATGGCCGTCGGCGACGAGCGGCAGACGGTGCTGGCCAAGAACTCGGCCATCGACGACTATCTGTTCGACGACTTCGAGCTCGATGAACACCTCCGCTTCGCGCAGGCCCGAGGCATGAAAGGCGGCGGCTCCCATCTTTTCGGACTCGTGAAACGAATCAAGCAGGCGTCGGTGATGCTCGACGAGCACTACCGATGTCCGCCGGACATCATCGAATTCTCCAATCGTTACGTATACGGCAGCCAGCTGCGCACGATGCAGTGGACCATGACCGGGTCCCCACCGGCGGTGATCGTCGACCACAGCGAGTCCAACCGCGACTCCAGCGAACGACAGCAGACCGGCAGATTCAAGGGCATCGAGACCGACATGATCGACCGGTTCATGAGCTACACGGCGAGGGTCCTTCGCCGCATCGAGCGCGAAACGGGGGAGGAGATCAATTCGGATACCGACGTCGCCCTGGTCTATTTCCTGCTCAAGAACGAGCCATACGTCCAGGAAGCGAAAGGCCAGTTGCTCAAGAAGCTCTACCGGGGCAGCGATGTGCTCGACGGCGCCGGAGCCGCCCTCCAGGGCAAGGAGCGCAACTACATCTTCTATCTGTGGGACATCACCCGCTACAACATCGCCAACTTTCGCCAGGGCGACGACGAAACGAAGCGAAAGGGCGAGCTCAACGTGTTGATGAGCCGGCCCAAAAAGCGTGCGTACCACTTCTTGCACCGAGACTTCGCGAAGCTGAAGCATCACTCGACGACGATCACCGACTATCTGTGGCGCACGTATCAGGCCCAGACCCGCAGCAAAAAGAAGAAAGCCAGCGAGGGGTCGGGGCGGCTGCTGCTTCAGCTGGTCAAGGGCGCGCTCAAGGAACACGGCCCGGTCGACGAAGAGGTCCAGCTCAACGTCACCCTCGGTAATCCGCTGTTCGGTGTCGACGTGATGTGGTTGCCGCCCGAAGAGCGACGCGGCGAGCTTCCGTCGATCGGGCTCGTGGACCTCGGCGTATTCATGGCCGTCAAGGACCCGGGCCAAGAGGTCGTCGACTACTTCTTCCAGGTTCAGCGAGCGATCCCCGCCGTGGTCCCGGTCTTCGGGTTCATGCACGAGTTTGCCGATCGGTCATCGGCGGTCATCGACCGGGTCAAGTCGCTCAGCCACAAGCGTTGATCGCGGCCCGGCCGCGATAGACGGCCCCGTCGGTGTCGACACCCTTTTCGTATCGACCCCGGGCGCGTCACGCCGTCTCGGAATCGACGACCATCCGGGTTGCCCGCAAATGTAGCGCTTGCGGGTCGGCCTGGGCCGGCGTGACGTAGATGGACAGCACCACCAGGCCGCCCTCGGCGGTCAACATGCGCCAGGTGCCCGACCGGGGCGCAAATACGCCGCCACGACGACGGTCGCGGTGAGCGCTCAAGACGCCCTGAACCCGATCGTATTGCGCCTTGCTTCGCCCGGGCAGGATGAAGACCGGGTCCTCGCCTTCGACCTCGACCACCGCCAGATCGAACGTCGGGTGCCGGCGCGCGCGCCCGGGCATGCCGATCGGCCCGTAGTCCCAGATGCTCACGATGTCGAAGTCGAGCCAGTCGTCGATGGGCAGCGCCCCGGTGACCCCATATCCGTCGACGAGGTCCGTCATCATGAACTCGGCGAGCTGGGTGGGGGTCATCCGCTTGGCCTTGGGCAACGCCTCCAGGAGCGGCAGCGAGCTCATGCCCCGACGGTACCTCGCCGACCGCTGCGCCGGCTCCCCGTTTTGACTTAAGGGTCCTACAGCCCGGTCACCGAGCAGAACTGATCCGCGCAGACGCCGTCTGTGCACTGGCCGCTAGCGCAGTCGAAGCCCTCGCGACACGCCTCGCCCCCGTCTCGCTGCGGTTGGCACGTGGCGGACGAGGCGTCGCAGAACAGGCCGCGGCGACACAAACGAAGGTCGATGAAGTCTCGCCGAGGACCGTCCTCTTCGAACAGCGCCGGCGGTACGCATGACTCACCCGCTTGAAGTGAAATGAGCTCGCGGGGCGACGGTCGAGGCTGGTCTCCCCCTGCCCAGGGGAACAGATCATCCGCGGGCACGCAGGTGTCTTCGGGACAGGTCGCGCCGCGCTCGCACACGTCGATCAACGACCGGCAGGACTGCCCGACGGGGATGGGGGCCGCGCACGTCCCCCGGTTGCCGCACAGCAGCGCGGCCAAAAAGCCGCCTTCGGTGATCGCGTCTGAGCACTGGCAGTACGAATCCGCCTCGCAGGACGTATAGCGGCGAACCTCGTCGGTCTTGATCACGCCGCAGGGCTCACCGCGGGCAGCGACCGGCGCGATCTCCACGTCGCGGACCACGCATCGCCCCGCCTCGCAGTCCGAGATCCGCAGCGGGTCCGTGTCGAGGCACTCGGCGTCCCTGCGGCAAGCGGCCCCTTCGACGGCCTGGGGGCGGCAGACGCCGGGACACGACGCCTCTTCGAAGTCGCAGTACAAACCGGACGCGCACGCGCCTTGGAGACTGCACGGCATCCCGCCGGTCAGCGTCCCCACTAACCGCAGGCACGCGCTCACGCCGTCCTGAGCCGTCAGCGCGCGGGCCGCCCCCGTGCCCAGATCTTCCGGCTGGAGCGGCTCGCAGCGCGTCAGCAGCGCTAGACACGCCCGCAGATCCTCGTCAGCCAGCTGGAACTCACCGCGAGCCACGGCATCGATGTACGCCGCTTCGACCGGGCCGCTGGCGTACAACGTCACCTCGACGCAGAGATCGACATCACCGCCGTACGGCGCTCGGAACAGGAGATCCTCCAGACCACTGTCTGGCACGCATTGCGCCCCGCGCTCACACAGGGCCCGGACGACCCCTCGCACGGGATTCTCGCGGGACGCGACGAACGATGAGCTCGACCCTTCGTCGGCCCCCCCACAGGCGGCGCCGCTCAGCATACACAAGGCCGAAGCCCAGGACGGGACCGTCGAACGGACAGCGCGCACGGCCGTCAAGGTGGCAAGAACGAGGCCGGCCAACAATCCTGCCCGCCAGGTCATCGACGCCCGACCGACGCCCAAAGGTGCGATCCGACGGATCGCGGGCCGCGCCCCGAGGGCGACGCCCCGGATCGCGGTGAATCGCGCGATCACTGCAGCGTAAAAGTAGTTTCGAGGCTCTGATACGTGGTCAGGACGGCGCCGCCCGCGGACGGCGCCTCGGTGACCGGAAGGTCACGGTGGCGCCTCAGGCTGAGAACCACCGGCCCCCGTCCCACGTTCGCTAGGCGATCGGCGCCCAACACCAGTGACGAGCTGCCGAGGGCGCGGGTTTCGAACCGGGCAAAGTCGAATCGGTTGCTCTGCCGCGCGACGATGACCTCGATGAGCTCGTCCTCCCCGGTGGGCTCGCCGGCCCACCGCAGCTCGAACGATTCGGTTCCCACCAACGTCGCCGGCAGATCGGAGGGGGCCCCGATCGACGGCGCGAGCGATACGACGTTGGTGAAGCGTTGGCCATCGCCATCGACGTAGCTGAACGTTCCTTGCTGCACCTCGCCCGCGATCTCGACTTCGTGCCAGTCGAGGAGCTCGTTGAAGCCCATCGCACGCCCGTCGAACGCCACCGCGGCGGGCGCCTGCAAGATGAGCGTCGTCCCCCCTGGGGCGCCGAGCCGAAACTGCGCGCGCGCGTAGGTGATGTCGGCTTGGCCGTCGTACAGCAGCCAGTAGCTGGTAAAGACGCGGTCTTGGTTGACGCTGTCCGAAGACTCGGAGCGACACCCGGTATCGTCGGCCCCCATGAGAAACGTCAGCGCGCCGGCCGCGCAGACGGATCGAAACAGCGTTGCCGTGGTCCATCGGTTGTTCAGTTGCATGATAGTGGCTCCCACATCGGTACTTCGCCGCTCAGCCCAAACAGAGCGGCCACAATCTTTCGGCCGAAGCCTTGGTCCAGGACCTCCCGCATCTCGGTGCGTTCGATGCAGCCGATGTCCCAGTTGGGAAGGGTGTCGTCGATGGTCAGGCCGCACGCCCCACTCGGCAGACAGCACCCTAGAAGATCGACGAACGTGATCGACTCGTCGGGGCAGCGGTCGGTGGGGACCGGTGGTGCCTCCACCCTCGGCAGACACTGAAAAGCAACGAGAAGGAAGTTGGTGCTTCCGCAGGTGTCGTCCGTCGTGCAGCACGGCTCCGCCGAGTAGTCCGTGGGCGGCTCCGGATACGGCGCGCAGACCGTCTCCGCCGCGTCCGCCCCGCAGGTAAAGATCTCGGGGGGCGGGGGCGGAACATACACCGAGCCGTCCAGCGACTGGCATCCACAGCCCGACCACAGGCCGTCAGCCACGCACACCTGGTCGCCGGGCACCCCGGAGGCGCACTCGCAGGGGCGGCGGTCCCCGACCTCGCAGTTCGCGGCGCCGTTCGATCCGGCATCGCCGATACCTCCATCGACGGGGGGCCCGAGGGGATCGATGGGCGCCGGGTCCGCGACCCCCGCTTCCGGCGTTCGGCCGTCGCCGCCTTCGGGACCCGACGCGTCCCCCGAACAGGCCCCGACGACCAACAGGCCAAGGATCACCACCAGCGAGCGAAAAGCAGCGCTCATCGCAACAACTCCTCGATGACGCCGCGGCTGTCGTCGTCCGACCAGCTTCCGTATCGGCCGAGCCCATCGAGCCCCAAGATCGGCGCCGCGGTCTCCAGAATGCGCGTATGGCGAGGTCGGGCCCCCTCCCCGTAGGCGAGATACTGACCGCCGCGCAGCCGCTGGGACGCGCCGAACAGAAAGAACGGAATGGGATGGTTGCCGTGGTTGCCGATCGACATGTCCGTCCCCCAGATCACCAACGTCTCGTCGAGAAGGGTGCCCTCGCCGACGCCGGGGGTGGCTTCGAGTCGCTTGATGAGGGCGGCCACGCGTTCGATGTAGAATCGATTGACGGCCCGTTTTTCGGCCGGCGTTCGTTCGTGCATCAACTGATGCATCCCCACGTCGTCATTGACCCCAGGAATCCGGACGTTCGTGATGCTGTGGGCGATCTGAAGGCTCGCTACGCTGGTGACCCCACAGGACAGCGCTTTGACGATGAGCTCGGACTGAACGTCGATGAGCTCCGGGAACAGCGCGCTGTCGTACAGACCAGCGCCGACGGTCGGTGCCGCCCCCCCACACCCCGACAGGTCACCGAGGCGTTGGAGCCGCTGTTCGGTCGCCCGTATCGATTCGAAGTGAAGGTCCAGATATTGGGCTTCTTCGTTCCCGTAGAGATCTCGCACCCGCTCGAGGGCCCCGCGCACGTAGTCGAGCACGCTCGTTCGTCGGGCCACCGACGGTCCCGCGTCGGCCGGCGCGAACATACGGTCGAAGGCCGCCGACGGGTTGTCCTGGGGGGCCAGGGCCCGCCCGGCGGCGTCGTAGCTCATCACGTTGCTGTTCGTCACCGGCCCCGTCAGGCTCTGTGCGCCCAGCTCGATGGAGGGAAAAGGCGCGGTGGCGCTCAGCCGCGAGGCGACCCGCTGGTCGAGCGAAGGGCCCTCGGCCACCGTCTCTTCGCCTTCGCCCGGCGTGCCCGTCCACAGCATGACCATGCCCTCACTGTGGGCGAGCGGCTCGCTGCGGATGCCGCCCTTGATGCCCCCGAGCACCACCATCTTGGCTTCGAGACCCGCGAAGGCGGCGAGGGTCGGACTCAGCTGAAGGTCGCCGGCCGCCTCCGGTTCCCAGCCGCGTTCGAGACCGTTGGGATGGTAGATGAGCAACAAACGGCGAGGCTCGCCCGGCGCGGCGACAGCCAGCCGCACGGGGAGCACGGACGCGAATCCGGCCCCCGCCGCGAAGCGAAGGAATTCTCGGCGTCGGTAATGAATGTTCACGAGGTCTCCTCGGCGCTAGCGCCCCTGTCGGCGGACGAAGCCGGGGGCCGACAGGGTGGCGATGATCAGATCGCGCACGTCTTGTCCGTTCTCTTGAAACCGCACCCGCAGGCGCTCTCGGTCTTCGGGGGACAGCGGTACGCCGGTGAAGTCGAGCCACTGGCGAACGACGCAGTCCTGGACCATCCGACTCGACGCAAGTCGAGCGGCGAGGTCCACCGCCGATTCGATCGGTCCGTCGACGTCGGTCCCCGTCAGCGGCAACGGCGGCGGGATCACCAGCCCGTCGTCATCGTCTCTCCACTCGCCGAGGGCTCCGTAGTTCTCGAAGGCCAGACCGAGCGGGTCGATCGCATCGTGACACACGGAGCACGCGGGGTCCTCACGGTGCCGGGCGAGGCGTTCGGCCGTGCTTTGGGGGTCTCGCGGATCGTCGGGACCCAACGAGATATCGATGCCCGGCGGCGGGTCGCCGAGTCGACCACACAACACCCGCCGGTACAGGAACACGCCACGAAGGACCGGCGAGCTGTCGCTGAAGCGGGCGTGGCTGGCCAATACGCTCGGCTGGGTGAACAGCCCTGCCCTTCGCAAGGGGTCGAGGGCCACGAGCTCGGCTTCGCCCTCCCCTCCGTCGTGAAGACCGTAGATCGGACGCAGCAGCGGGGGAACGACGGTGAAGGAAGCGGTCAGAAGCGTCTCGAGCCGACCATCGCCTTCGCGAATCACGAAATCCACGAACCGATCCGTTTCGTCGAGCATGGCCGCCGCGAGCGCGTCGGTGTAGCTCGGATACCTCGCCGAGTCCTTGGCGAGGTCCACGGGTCCGGCCAGCTCCAGCCACTGCCGAAAGAACCGAGTCACCCCCGCCTTCGACCGCGGATCGGCGACCATCGACCGGACACGCGCGGTCAATCCGTCCTGCGTACGGAGCTCGCCGCTTTGCGCCGCTTGCAGGAGGCTCTCATCCGGGGGGGCGCCGAACAGCGTATACGATAGCCGAGCGGCCAGCGCGTACGATTCGAGACGATCGGGTTCATCGGGATCCCCGATCGGGAGATGATAAAGAAACATCGGCGACTGGACCATCGCTTCCACGACGGCTCGTAGCCCGGCCTCGGGCCCCGACGCCGCGGACACGGCGTCGAAGATCACCAGCAGCGCCGCGCGTTCGTCGGCGTCGATGGGGCGACGAAAGGCGATGCGGGCGCGCGCGTCGACGAATCGCACGGCACACCGTCGGTCCGCGTTCGCCGGCGCACAGTCCGCCAGCTCGTCCAGGTCGACCTTCGCCGCCACCGTTCGCGCGAACGCGGCGTACTGGTCGAACGCGAGCGCGGTGACCGGCGAGGCGTGATTGTCGACGAACCCGAGCACCGTGGCGTCCGCAGGCAGCGCGACCCCCGCCAGGTCGTCGGCTTGAAGACGGAAGGCGGATATCGCGGTGTTGACGACCTCGTTTCGGGTCAAACGCCGAGCTTCGAATTCGGC
>JANQQN010000450.1 GCA_028289325.1 Myxococcota bacterium
GCCGAATGCTGCGCCGGCTGATCGGGGAAGACGTGGAGCTGAAAGTCGACGTCGACGCGGATACGCCCGCGCAGCATTCGGCTCGCTTCTTCCAGCGCCTCTCCCGGGTTCAGGACCTTGGGCCGGAGAACCTGCTGTCGAGAAAATGCGAGCAGCTGCTGGGTGAGCCCCGCCGCGCGCTCCCCGCACTTATTGATATCGTCGACCAACGGCAGAAGATCCGGCTGGGATACGAGCTCGTGTTCGAGCAGATGACACGCGCACAGGATGCCCGTGGTGAGATTGTTGAAGTCGTGGGCGATGCCGCCCGCAAGGCGACCCACCGCCTCCATCTTCTGAGAGTGGCGGAGCTGAGCCTCGAGTCGCTTTCGCTCGGTCACGTCGGTCACCAAGGCCTGCGCGCCTACGAACCGGCCGCCGTCGTCGATGAAGGGCTTGACGCTGACCACGGTCTGCACCGGCGTGCCGTCCTTGCGCACCAGATCGAGCTCGAACATCGGCCGCCGCTCGGGCGTGGTGGTGCGTAGCTGACGAGTGACGCCGGTCGGGTCGGACGTATCGACGAATTCGTCGAAGGTGCGCCCGAGCATCTGTCGCGAGCTATAGCCCAGCATGCGAGCCATCGGCAGGTTGACGAATCGAGTTCCGCCTTCGGCATCCAGGATCCAGATCCCTTCGTTCATCGCGTCGACGATGTTTCGATACTTCTGCTCGCTATCTCGCAACATCGCCTGACGCCACTGCCCCACCGCGATCAGCGCCGCGATACCCACCGACAACACCAAGCCGACCGCGACCGGCAGCCACTCTTCGGGACCGGTCACCTCGGCCACCCGGACCGCGCTGGGCGTCATCCGGAGTGTCCACATCCGGTCGGCGACGAGGATCCGACGCACCTCCGCGTAGGCTTCGACCGCATCCTCGACCGGAACCCCAACCCGGGTCAGCGGCACGTCGCCATCCGAAAATGCGTAGCTCATGTCTAAAGGCAGGCCCTCGGCCAGCGCGGCGCGCAGCACCGGCTGCGCTCGAAACACGACGTTGAGCAGGCCGGCTTCGTCGTTGGGCCCGTCGCCGAGGCGAAGATAACCAACGAAGCCCCAGCCGCCCTGGAGCAGGATCATCGGAGAGCTGAGCACCAGATCTTCGGTGTCTTCGGCGGCTCGCAGCAGCGGGGCAGCGAACGGGTGTTCGTCGAGGTCGAAACCCAAGGCGCCTTCGTTGCCGACCCACGGCGTGATCCACTGAATGACGTGATCGCGGTTTATCCAGTTCAGGGCCTGGTAGCCGGGATACCGGATCTGCAGCGCGCGCATCCGCCGCTTGAACGCGGCGTGGTCCAGCCCCCCGATCGCGCGCCAGTCGGCGCGAAGCCCGTACGTAACGTCGAGACGGGCTTCAACGAACGCGCGGACCCGCAGCGCCGCTTGGTCCGCAATGGTGCGAAGCTCGCCCCGAAAACGAGCGTGATGGCCGGCCCCAAGCATCCATCC
Source organism: Myxococcota bacterium (assembly GCA_028289325.1). GTDB lineage: Bacteria > Myxococcota > Kuafuiibacteriia > Kuafuiibacteriales > Kuafuiibacteriaceae > JANQQN01. The sequence continues at coordinate 1,494 of JANQQN010000450.1, forward strand.
CGCGGCCAGAACGGCCGAGGACAGCAAAGCCAGCACGATCAATGGCGTGGCGATCCGGCGGAACAGGCGGCAACCGTACGCTCGGCGTTCGCCGTCTGCAATCCGCCTGGCGCTCGCTCCGCGGCGGGTATTTAAGCCCTCCTGCTACGTGAACAGAAGATAGTACGCGGCGGCGGCGGTCATCCCTGCCACCACCAGCCAGCCCCACGGGAAGCCGCGGTCCGAAGGTCCCATGATCGAATCGTTCTTTCGACGCGCCTGGCGGGTAGTGCGACCCGTCGCCGGCGCGACAGGAACGGAGATTCGCTTCTCCCGGCGCAGGGTGTGGCGAACGACCGGGCGATTCCGCCCGCTCTCTGGACCTCGCTTGCCCGACGGCAAGGTCGGTTGACCGGAGCTCGAAACGGGTCGACTCGACGCCGATCGGCCGGCCCCCAACGGGCGGTTGGACACGCTCGACCGCGGCGGGACGGAGCTGACGGGAAGCGTCTTGTCCGCATCGGTCTGGGACGGCGGTGGTTTATTCGCGGACTCGGCCCGGGTCGGCGCGTCGTCAGCGGGCGTCGACAGCGAGCTTGGCGCGGGGCGACTCTCCCCCGACACCGGTTTTCCGATCGGCGGGGGCGCGCTGCGCTTGGGCACCACGAACTCTGGCAGCGACGAGACCTTCATTGGCGACGGCATGGTCAACGTCGGGGCGTCGGCATCGCCCGCCAAGAATTCGGGGTCATGACCGGGATCGCGCGACACGGGCGCATCGGGCTCGGGGTCGCGAACCTTGAGGGTCACCGGCGCCGAGCGCTTCCGGATCGAGTCGGTGGGGATCTCGTTTTCCGGCAGCGGTCCGAGCCCCAGCAGCGGCGCCATCAGCGCCCCGTTCGGGGGGATGGTCTCCAGGTCGTGGAGCGCTTCCTCGTCGTCGGGGCTCGACGTCGGGTCCGGGTCGGCCGGCGAAATCGGCTCGTCGACCCCCGCCGGGTCCTGACCCGCCGCCCCGGCGGGCAGCGCCTCATCGGCGGACGAAGCGGAGACCTCGTCCCGGGCCGAGGACGCCGGGACGGCAGGATCGGCCGCCACCTCTGCCTCGACGCCAGCGTCGGGGTCGGTCGGGGGCGCGGCGACGTCGGCGGCAGTGAGACCGAAAGGGGCGGCCACCGAGGCGTCATCGGGGTCGGCAGACGCCGATGACGCCGCGACATCAGCGCCCGACGACGGCTGAAACACGGTCTGGTCCTCGGCCTCGGGCGGCGAGGCATCCGGATTCACATCGATGGTCGTCGCGAAGGCGTCGAGCTCCGGCCCTCCCGGCGCGCCGGCGACATCCAAAACTGTCTGCTCCACCACATCGACCGTGGCGGGTACGACGTCGGCCACCCCGGACGGGGTCTCGGAGGCGACCGGCTCCGGAACCGGCAAGGGGGCGGCGACCGAGCCCACGAGCGCGATGATTTCCGCGCGATCCGCGGGCTGACCGAGCGCGTCGCGCATCCAACCTCGCAGCTGAGGCGCGTCGGCGGGCCGATCTTCGGGGGCGTCGCTCCTGAGCCGCTCCACGAACGATCGAGCGCCGGCCGGCACGTCTTCGCCGAGTGTCTGCACCAAAAGGTCGGCCACCGCGGCCAGGTCGGCCGCGATGTCGAGGCGGGCCACCCCGGCCTTATCGATCAGGACGTCGTCGAGATCCGGCGAGCGGTCAGCGGGGGGATCGGCATCCGCAGCCAACAGATCGTCGAAAATGGAAACCACCGCAGCCACCGGGATCGGATTTTCGGCCCCACGCCCGGCACGGACGATTTGGCCGAGGGTCCCGGCGACCGGCGGCGCTTCGTCTTCAAGCCGCCCCGTTTTGGCCTGCGTCGGTTCCATGCATCTCCTCGCTGGATAGGTGCCGTACCAGCGTCATCAGTCTAGACATCTCTCCCGGATCCGGGTCGACGAAAGTCAGGGCCATGCCTCGGGTACGCGACGTGATCTTCGAGCCGGTGCCCACCCGCTCTTCCTCGACCCGAATGACTTCTGCTTTCACCTTGACCGCTCTCGTTCCTGGCCCGGGAGAGACCTCGAGCTCCACCTTGGTCCCGGTTTCGAGGCCAACGGTGGTGTCGATGAACACGCCGCCAGCGCTCAGATTCCGGGACAGGTCAGCAAAGGACTCCTGTGGGCGCCCCAAATGTCGGAACTCGACGTGCAGTTCTACGGGCATGGGTTGCGCCCGTCGACGCTCGGAGAGCTCCGCCATTCTCGCCAGATGTTAGTTCAGCCCCCTGCAAATCTCTACACCGAGCGTTCCGACAACCGGTTTTGATTACCCTAGTCCGCGCACCATCCGCAACGCGATGCGGGCGCCACCGGTCTCATGGTCACCCACCCGCCGTTCGGTCCGATGGGGGGACTAAGGGATCTCCGTCGCCGCTCGTACCTCGGCCGCGGGCGGAAGCCTCCCGCATACCGTCCAATGCGGTCGAACGACCCTCATGGGCCCGGAAATGACCTTGGGGCCCGAATCAACGCGATGCCGATGGCCGGACCGACGGTGCAACCCAGCTGTGAACCGTTTTTCGCAGCGCCACCATGTGGGTGAGCGACAAGCCGTGGCTCACCCTGGCTGCGTCGAACACCAACGCCGCCACCCAATCTTGCTCGGGGATCAGGCCCAGAACGTATCGACGCCCCCCGAATGCGACCACGGTCTGGCGGTCGTCTTCGGCGTCCGGACGGCTCCGAGCCGGCAGCAGCGCGTCGATCTCCTCGAATGAATCATCGAAGTAGGGGGCGACGAGGGTCTGAATAAGCAGGCTCTGGACCAGCCGGCCCCACAAAGACCGCGAGTCGCAGGCCAGCACGCAATGCTCCCGCGGGTCGATCAACGCGCCGTGTGCGATGTCCGGTCGACCCTGGAGCCATGCCCGAAGGTTCTGCTCGAGCCCGCCATCGTCGTCGTTGGCCCGATCATTGGCCCGATCGGGGAGCGGAAGATCGCCGGTATCTCGCTCGTGCTCGTCGTTCTTGCGCAGCAAATCGAGCACCACCGCGCCGAAGCTTCGGACCACCGTGCGCGGCGGTGGCTGCTGCACGCCGCCGGTCCGCACCCGAACAAGCTTCTGAGCGAGGAGCGCGGCGAGCGCGTCTTCGCCGTGCCGGTCGCCGCACTGGGCGTGGCGAATCTCGCCGTCGATCATCACCACTACGCCCCCACGGCAGCCGCTGACGTGTAGCTCGACGCTCTTTCGCGCGTAGTGGAACAGCTGCAGTAGGTCCGCCAGCGAAACGTCCTCGACGGACCCCGTGAGCTTCGCGTCGAAATGCACCATGCGTCTACCCGGCGAACGTCGGCGCGCTCACCGCCACCGGCGATCAGGAGCGTCGACGGCCGCGCCGTCGACCGGCCATTCGGGCCTCGGGCCGTTCATTTGTACTGGCTCAAGGCCTTGATGCCATCAAGAAAGACCGATTCGTACTTCTTCATGATCACCCGGGCCAGGCCGAGGTTACCTTCCTTTCCGATCGCCAGGTTATGATAGTAGTCGCGCCCCAATAGTCGAAGAAGGATGAATGCGTTGCCGTGGGTGATGAGGATGTCCTCGGTCGCATCCGGATCCATGCCCAACAGCTTGAGCGCGCGCGCATTCGACTTGATGACTTCGGCGTACGAAGCCGACGCCACGGTCGCGTCGAACTTAGGATCGATGCTTCCGCCGCCGATCGACATGCCGGAAGCGATGCTGACGATGTCGGTGGAGACGAAGGATGGGATTTCTGACTTAAACAGTTCGATGGCGTCGTGCAGGGACATCTTGTTCTCCGGTCGGTTCATTCCGTCCACGCGCCGCCGGCGCGCGTTCAGGCGGGGAAGTATTCGTGGGCTCGAATGCACCGTCAACGCCTTAGAGACGTGACCAACAGCCCCCGCGGCCCCTCGCCGGTTCTTGCCGGCCCTGGCCGCACGACCGCGCTTCGCGCTCTCCTCAGTTGCTGGGGGCCGCCCAACGCCCTCGTCGTCGCACGACCAGGGCCGACAAGCCCTCGTCGAGGCCCTCACGTGGGTTATTGGTCACGTCTGTGGGCATCAAGACCTGCCCCGCGAGCCTGGCTCTCGGTCCCCGCGCGCTTGCTCGGCGCGGTATCCTGTGTCATCCGCTTGCCGCGAAGTTTCGCCCTACGGGCGAAGGAGGCTGAGCGATGGTGGATCCGCTGCGACGGGCAATCGAAGAAAATCGACGGATGCGAGACAAGATCGAGCGGGCCCAGTACGAGGTCTACGACCGGCTGTGGGAGACGGACGAAGCGATTTCGAATCGCGTTCGCTTCTTCGCGGCCGGGGTCCTCGCCGTCAGCTGGGGTCTGCTGGTGCAGGAGACCGGCGCCGACGATCACTCCGCGTTCGATATGCGGCTGATCCTCGTCGCGGCCATCTTCTCCGTCCTGAGCTTGGTGTTCGACTTCCTCTACTTGACCTTCAAACGCTCGGCGCTGATGCACTCGGCCCGCCACCGGTCTGGCCGCGACGTCGACGGCTCGGGCCCCAACCGCGCTCTGGCCGGCCTCTCGAGCTGGCTGCGGGTCGTCTTGTTCTGCGCCGCCGCCGCGGTATTGATCTACGCGGTCATCATGGCCTTGCTGCCGGTGCTCGCGGCGCCGAGTTGAAAGGGCGGCAGGGGCCAGGATGCCGGGTCTGCCCCACCTCATTGGTTTTTGGGTGCCGCCGCCTCGACCAGCGCCCGGTGGTCTCGCGGTCGGTCGCCGCAATCGTCAGCTCACCGTGCGTTTCGGAAGATGGTAGACGTCGGCAACGATGAGCGACTTTCACGCGCTAAAGATGAAGACGATCACCGGCGAGACCCGCGACTTCGCCGACTTCAAGGGCATTCGATGCCTGGTGGTGAACGTCGCCAGTAAGTGAGGGCTGACGCCCCAGTACGCAGGTCTGCGTACCCTACACGAGAAGCACCAGGCATCGGGCTTCACCGTCCTCGCCTTCCCCTGCAACCAGTTTGGCGCCCAGGAGCCGGGCACGGACGCCGAGGTCCTGGAGTTCGCGACTTCGACCTACGGCGTGACCTTCCCGATGTTCTCCAAGATCGACGTGAACGGGCCCCATGCCGCGCCGCTGTACCAGTGGCTGAAGGCCCAAAAACCGAAGCCGGACGGGACCGCTGATATCTCCTGGAACTTCACCAAGTTCCTGGTCGACGGAGACGGTCGGGTCGTCGCGAGGTTCGAGCCTACGGTCACCCCGGAAGACATCGACGCCCAGCTCTGACCGGCGGCCGGGGTGCCCCCCGGCCCGCTTGTCGTTCCCGTTCCGCCGCGTATGATGTTCGAATGGCGGAGCGGAGTCTGAAGCTGATCGCAGCGCGCCCGGCGCAGCTCCCGAGCAGCGAGGACTCTCCGAGTTTTCGATACCACCTTGAACGAACGGCCCCCATGGCGGTCGCCGCCGCGGCCATTCATACCGTGGCCATACCGCTCGGTTGCGGCCTGGTGGGGCTCGTGTTGTTCGGCGTCGGCGGCTTCATCCCCGCGGGCGCGATCGGCTTCATCGGCGCGCTGTCGTTCCTGAACTGGGTCCCGCTCATCGGCAACCACACCCTCCGCACCAACCTCAGCAAGACCCTGGGCGCCAAGCCGGGGTGGACCTTCGTCGGTCTGCGCGCCGCCCAAGGGACGATGATTCAAGAGGCCCGTCGGGTTGAGACCGACGACAACGTCGGTTTCATGCGGATCACCGAGGACGCGCTGGAGGTGGCGACCGAGGGCGGCGAGGTCAGCGTGCCTCGAGACCGGATCCGGGGCTTCGAGACCGAAAGAATGCTGGGCTTGCCTTACCTTCACTACATCCGGGTCGAGTTCGAAGAAGACGACGGCCTCAAAGCCTTCTTGTTGGTGTCGCGCGAAGGGACCTCGGTCCAGCAGCACCGCAGGAACACCGACGCCCTGCATGATCGGCTCGTCGAGTGGCACGCCGACCATCAGCTGCGGTGGCTGGAAGCCCAACGGCAGCCCTGACTGCCGTTTCAGTCCTTCGACCGCGGCCCGCGGGGCGGCGGGTCCTTCGTCTTGAACACCACCCAACCTTCGTGCTCGAGCACGACCTCGTGAAAGCCTGCGGTTCGGGTCGGGGTCACGAACCGTCGACCGCGGAGCACGAGGTAGTCGAACGCCCGCCCGTGCACCGCCGGTGAGTAGCGACCGGTGTCGTTCCACGGCGGGGCCTCTGGCCCGTCAGGCTTCACCCGCACCGGATGCATCGGGTTGTCGAACAGAAACGCGGTGTACGCGGCGCCGTCGCACAGGTGATAGAAGTACAGCGAGCCGAGGGCCGGATGGGCCGAGATCCAGTCCCCGGGGTCGTAGCCCGTGAGCGCCATGACCGTCGCCTGCGACGGCACCGCCGACCGAACCGGGTCGTACCGCTCGGCCCACCGCGAAAAGCCCGCGACGTGTCGATGATTAACGACGGCGTTGTGGGCCACCAGCGCTAGGGCGACGGCCGCGAGCAGCCCTGACGCCCATCGCCCCAGGCCCACTCTCGGGATGAGAAACAACGCCAGCGCGCCCGCGGTCGCGTATCTCGGGTAGACCATCCACACCCCCATCGGCCACCCGATGCTCTCGGGGCCCACGGCGTACAGAAGGCCGAACACCGCTGCGTACACCGCCGCCCCCCGATCGCCCTCCGTGATGCCTGAACCACCGTCCCGGCTTCGCCGGAAACCCATCGCGACCGCGATCGCCGCCAGCGTTATCCACAGCGCCGCGACGCCGTACATCGTCGTCCAGTGGGCGGGCGAACCCCGCTCGAGCATGTGGCCACCGAGCCCCGACCACCGCTGGGCGAGACTGGCGCCCCAGACGAAGATCTGCGCGCCTTCCCGGTGAAGGGTGATGCCCGCGCGCGAAGGCCCGAAGTCCGACCACGCGTACGCCGCGCACGCCACGGCCGGCAGCCCCGCGAGCCCGGTCGCGACCGCGGCGCGGAGGACCGCGCGGCGCCGGCGCCGGATCGAGAAGACCACCAGACGAACGCCGACCGCGAGCCCCACCGGCAGCGCCCACAGCGCGTGGCCGAGGTACACGGTGAGAAGCGCGACCGAGAACCACGCCGCCGCCCCCGCCATTCGGTCATCGGTCCGGTCGTCAGCCGGGGCGTTGGCGGGGGCATCGGTCGCCGCCCGACGCAAGAGCACTTCGAACCGCGCGAGGGCCCACCAGACGAACGCCAGCGTGAACACGAAACTCGAGAAGCCGTAGCCTCGCGGGTATCCGTACAGCGCGAGCGGGGCCAATAGGGCCACGATGACCGGGCGATCGAGCTGGCGGGCCAAGCCGGCCATCGACAGCACCCCGAGCCCCGCCGAGCCGGCGATGGCCAGCTTGGCCGCCGCGGGGACGGGCACCACAAAGCTCAGCCCCGCCGCCACCGCATAGAACAGCAGGTAGGGCCGCGGCGACAGCCAAGACCGCTCGGCGAAGTCCAGGGCGCCCATGGACTCTCCGTGGCCGAGGATGGCGATCAGACCCAGGTGATTCGACCAATCGATGTACGGGACGTAGGTCCCCGCGAACAGCACGTACACCTCGCTCGCGAGCGCCACGAGGGCGCCGATGGCCACCAGCGACCACGTCCATCGCGGGGCGCGAGGAGCCGGCGGGGCGCTCATCGCGAGCCGAGAAGAGCGCGGGTCAGCTCGATGAGCCGAGGGCCCGTCGCTTGCCAGGTGAACGGCATGGCGCGGCGCCGCAGAGCCGCACCGTCGAACGTCCGGTCCAGCACCTCGTCGATCGCATGGGCCAGCGCAGCGGGGGTCGGGTCATCGACCAGCGCGCCGACCTGATCGTCGACCAGCTCCGCCACCCCCCCCACCGCGGTCGCCACCACCGGCCGACCGCTCAGCAGCGACTCCACAACCACGCAAGGCAGGCCTTCGCCCCGGGACGGCAGAACCAGGCACGCGGCCTGGTGATAACGAAGCGGGAGCTGAGCCTGATCGACCTCCCCTTCGACGACGACCCGTCCGTCGAGGCCGAGCTTCGCGATCTGCGCGGATACGTCGAGGTCCCCGGCGCTCGGCCCAATGATCCGCAGCCGCGCGTCGCGGTGGCGGACGCTCGCGAACGCATCGAGCAGCCGATCGACGCCCTTTCCGAGTCCGACCCGCCCCACGAACAGGACTTCGGGGGCGCCCTGCGGTCGCTCGGCGAGGACGAATCGCTCGGCGTCCGAGGTGAAAGGCATGATATCCGCGCGGATCCCGAGCATCGCGAGCTCCTGCGCGAGCTGATGGCTGACCGCGACCACCCGACTTGCGTGAGCGAGGGCCACCCGCGCCCGACGGCGACGATTCACCCCGTTCGGGGCCTGAGCCCGGGCCACCCGAACGTCGGTGCCGTGCGCGACCGCGATCGTGGGGACATCGAGCACGCGACCGATGGCCGTCGCCGCGTAGCCCCCTTCGTCGAGAAAGCTCCCCTGCACGACCTGCGGACGCCCGGCTCGGGGCCGTCGAACGAGGTAGGCGGCGAGGGCGATGGCCGCTGCTTCGGTCGAACGACGAGGCATCGGAACGTACGGGACGAGGACCGGGGCCGGCTCAAGACGCGCGAGCACGGCGTCGAGGTCTTCGGGCCACGCTTGGGTGCCTCGGACCGCCGACGCCCAACCCTGGAGCCGCCGAAACGCGGCCGCGGGGACGGGCATCAGCACCGTCACGTCGAGGTCCGACGTCTGGGTGAGCGCGGCCGCCGCCTGCCAGGCGAACTCGGGGACGGGGCGGACCCGGCTCGCCCGAGGAAAGATGACGTGGGCCACCGGCGTGCGCTTCACCGGTCCGGCGTGTCTCGCGACGGCCCCGTAGTCAAGATTCGACTTCGCTGCCAAAGTCGACGCATGTCTGACGTCGATCTTTCCGTCGCCCTCGAAATCGCTCGAAAAGCGGCGGCTGCGGCCAGCGAGGCCGCCCTTGTCCACTTCGCGCGGGGGGTGACGGTCGAGCGTAAAGCCGACCGTTCCCCCGTGACCGCGGCGGATCGCGCCTCAGAGGAGGCCATCTTGTCGGTGATCACCGCCGCCTTCCCCGACCACACGATCTTGGCTGAAGAGTCCGGCGAGACCCCCGGCGACCCGAGACACCGCTGGATCGTAGATCCTATCGACGGGACCCGAGGCTTCACCCGGGGCGGACAGTTCTGGGGCTCGCTCATCGCGCTCGAAGTCGACGGACAGGTGGCGGTGGGCACCATGGCCCTCCCCGCCCTCGATCATGTCTACTCGGCGGCTCGGGGGCTGGGCTGCTGGCTCAACGGTGACCGCATTACGATCGGATCCCCGGGGCCGAACGTCAGCGCGGCCACGGTCAGTCTGGGCGAGCTCCAGGCGCTGCTGGCCGCGCCTTGGGAGCCCATCGTGACGTCGCTGGTCGCCGACGCGGAGAGCACCCGATGTTATGGGGACCTCATGGGCCTCGCGCTCGTCCTACAGAACGTCGCCGACGTGTGGCTGGAGGCCGGGGTCCAGCGGTGGGACATCGCGCCCGCGCCGGTGCTGATCGAAGAGGCAGGCGGCGTCTTCTCGAACTTTCGAGGCGACCGCGACCTCGCCCACGGCACGGCGATCGCCGCCCCCGCGGCCCTGCACGCGGAGATCGTGGCTCGGTTCGCCCGCGCGACCTGATCCTCAGTCGAGCTTGAGCAACGCCATCCGGTCCAGAAGCAGCAGGACCCCCACCGTCTGCTCTGGAGATAGGCCAGGCAGCGCATCGTCGGGGGTCATGCGCCGCCCGTCTTCCAGCGCCTGTACCGCGGAGACCACCGCTGGCGGCAGGCCGTGTTGGTTTCGGCGCGCATCGTAGGGCGCGACGAGCCGGACCGTGCGGCCGAGGACCCGTTTCATCAAGGCCGCGCGACGGCGCGGGTCCGCGCGGGCCACGGTGCCGAACGCGATCACCGGGCGCATGTCGATCGGCGCCGGCCAGAAGTCGGCGAGCCGATCGATCCCCTCCCGGATCCGAAGCCTGGTGGCCGCCGGAAGGTCATACAGTGCGAACAATCGCCGTCGTACGTGCAGCTCGATCGCTCGCTGGAGCCGAGTCGCATCCACCAGGCGATCCTCGAGCAGGGCGGCGACGATCTGGCGGGGGTCTCGACGGCCATCGTCGCTGACTGCGGCCCATGCTTCGTCGCTGATCCACCGCATCCCGCGCACCGCGCGGCGAAGGCCCGAACCATCCTGGGTGCGGCGGGGCCGCATCCCCACGAACACGCCTCGGCGAAAACACAGCCGGTCGGCGTCCGGTGGGTCTCCGAACCTCGTCGACCCCGTGAATCGCGCCGCCTGTACGGCGAGGAGCAGCTCATCGAGCGCCACGTCCCCCACGACGAGATCGATCGTGGCCCCCGATCGACGCAGGCGCCGTTGAACCGTCGCGACGTCCACCCGCAGCAACGATACATCGTTTGCCCCTCGGTTCCGCCCGACGCCCGCGAACCGGCAGATAGAAAGGCGCCAAACGTGGCAGCCATCACGTCTGGGCGCAAGGCCATCGGGCGTTCGACTCACCGTGAGATGAGACGCGTTAACCGACGACCCCGCGATTCTGCGCACCGCACCCGCGGTCTCGACCGAATCGTGATAAATCCGATGTGTTTCTGCGATGAGAAGCTCGCCTCGAACGCTTGATCTCGATTCTGTCTTCGGTCTGCGCCGAGCCGCCTGGCGGGCCGGCGCCGTCGCGCTGATCTTTGTCGCCCTCGCATGCCGCGCGAAGGGACCGCCGGCCCCGGTCGCAACGCTGACCCCGACCGACGAGTCCGGCGGGTCACCGATGCGCATCGAGCTCAAAGACTACCGAATGGAGGTCGCTCGACTGCGGTTCACGCGAGATGACTCGCTGTACGCGGAGCCCCTGCCCGACGAGCTCAAGGACTACGTGCTCGACCGCATGATCGACGACGCCCTGCTGCTGCGGGAGGCGGACCGCATGGGCGTCCGGGCATCGACCCTGACCGTCTCCCGGGAGATGGCGCTGCTGCGGACGGCCATTCCCCCTCGTCGATTCCGGCGGCTGCTGGTCAACACCTATCAGACCGAAAAAGACTTGGAGGCGACCCTCGAGACCCATCTCACCGCCCTCGCCACCCTGGAGAAGCTGACCCTGCAGAACGTCGAGGTCAGCGACGCCGAGATCCAGGCGGCGTGGGAAGCGCTTCCTCCGAGCCAGAAGATCCAGCCAGAGCGGATTCGCGCCGCGCAGATCCTGGTGGCGACGGAAGACGAAGCGGCCCGGATATGGCGAACGTTGCGGCGGCGAGGGAACTTCGCCAAGCTGGCGAAGAAACACAGCATCAGCCCGGAGGCGACCATGGGCGGGGACCTTGGATGGTTCTCGCGCGGAGAGCTCCCGAGCGTGTTCGACGACATGTGCTTTCCCCTGAAGAAGGGGTACTTCTCGCACGTGACGGCGTCCGAATACGGTTACCATCTATGCCGAGTTTTGGACCGTGAACGGGAACGCCCGCTGACCATCGACGAGATGCGAGACAAGCTGAAGCGAGAGATTCAGATCGACAAGGTGCGCGAGACGCGCGAACAGGTCATGACGCGCCTTCGGTCGTCCGTGAAGATCGTCAAGAACAAGCGGGTGATCGCCCGCGTCGACTAGCGCGCCCACGACACGGCCCCCGGAACCCACAGACCTCGACACCTCGATACCTCGATACGGACGGATCGCCATGTTAACGCCACTGTCTATCCTGCTGCTTTTGACCGCCGCGCCCGGAGGGCGAGTGCTCGTCGACCGCATCGTGGCGGTGGTCAATGACGACGTCATCGTCGCCTCGGAGCTCGATCGCCGGGCCGAAGCCGCGGCCGGCAGCCTCACCAAGAAACAGGTCCTCGAGCAGCTGATCAACGAACAGCTCATGGCGCAGCAGATCAAAGAAGCGAATATCGACGTCACCGACGAAGAGATCCGTCGCGCCATCGCCGACATCCTCCGGACCAACAACATCACCGAAGCGGAGCTGGTGGCGGCCATCGAAGCCCGGGGCATGACGATGGATCGATACAAGGTCGATCTGAAGAGTCAGCTCATCCGACTGAAACTGATCGATCAGAAAGTCAGGTCTCGAGTCGTGATCCCCGAGTCGGAGATCCGAGCCGAGTACGAGCGCAAAACGCGCGACGAGAGCAAAGAAGAGCTCATCAACATTCGCCACATCTTCTTGCGCTGGGGCAGCGGCGCCAACGCCAAAACCCGCGCCCAAGTCACCGCCGATGCCGCGGCGGCCAAAAAACGCATCGAGAACGGCGAGCCCTTCGCCGAAGTCGCCAAAGCCATCAGCCAAGGTCCCACCGCTTCTTCGGGCGGCGACCTCGGCGAAATGAACCGCCAGCAGATGATTCCTGAGCTCGCCAAGGGCATCGAAGGCCTGGAGAAGGGTCAGCTCAGCGACCCGATCGAGACCGACACCGGCGTCCACGTCGTCTTGCTCGAAGGCAAGCGCTACAAGGCCTCCGCTACCTTCGCGCAGTCGCGCAACAAGATTTACCAGGAGCTCTATCAGCGCGAAGTCGAAGCGCAGATGGACGTTTGGTTGGATGAGTTGCGTAAGCAGGCGGCGGTGACTATTCGGCTTTAGTTGGTGGTGGTGGTGAAAGTTGTGCTGGGGCCGCCGGCCGGCGTTGATGGGGTCTGTGCCCCGAGGGACCGGCGGGTCGTGGCGATTGGCGTTCCATAGGCTTCCGTACGCTGCGGGTGGGGGCCCCGGTCTTCTTCGGCTTCGAAAGGGGCTCGTCGGGCCCCACAACTCCCCCGTGCCACAGACCCCATCAACGCCAGCCTCACCTCGATAACGTGCCGCCGCCTGCTTTGCTTAGGAGGAGTGCAGAGAGCGCCGTGCTGGGGCCAGCGCTGATCGGATCCGTACCCCGAGGGACCGGCGGATCGTGGCCTGGGTGTTCTATAGGCTTCTGTTCGCTGCGGGTGGGGGCCCCGGTCTTCTTCGGCTTCGAAAGGGACTCGTCGGGCCCCACTGCGCTTGGCCCTCCGGCCAGCGCAGCACTTCCACCGTCCTGGCGGTCGCAACTCCCCCGGGCCACGGACCCCATCAACGCCAGCCTCACCTCGATAGCGTGCCGCCTGCTTTGCTTAGGAGGGGTGCGGAGAGAACGCGCCGTGTAGTGGCCGGCCTAGGTTGATGGGGTTCCGCACCGGGGGGCGGGTAGAGCTTATCGTAGAATCGATGCCCGGACGCTCGGCAGCGCCTGACGTCCATGTACTCGACGGGTGGTCACTTCCATCTGTACGACGAATTGACACCTTGGCTGTGATTCGTCAGTAGGCCACCACACGAGATGCCCAACCACGATTTCTATGCGGTCGGCGACGATCATCGCTCAGTCCTCGAGTTCGTCTTCGATGTCCTTGGCTGTCAGGTTCGGGAATCGTACTCAGCCCCGAACGCGGCGCTTCGTGAATTTAGCGATGCCAAATCAGCACTGGCCGCGTGGGATGAGGAGGGTCGAAGAACGGGTCTTATGTTGGATTTGTATCACCCCTCGGCCGGCGGCCTGGTTCGCATTCGTCGCTTTGACCTCGATGAGCGCCCATTCGGTCGAGGCGCTTTTCGGCACGTCGTGGAAGGCTGGGGGTTGATTCAGCTGCACCTCGCAGATCCGCGCGATGGGAGGCTGGCGCGTTCGCATACCAACCACAACTCACAGAAGCGGGCGCAGGTTTGGGCGGCGACCTACCCCGAACTCGAAAGGCCCGACACGTGGGATTGGACGGCAGTGACTCGGGTGTCGTCTCGACTCAATCGGTACATTCGAAAGCTAGCCGTCGACAAGCGTCGGGGGCGGTCTGTGCTCAGTGGTGCGCTCGAATGGGAACGGCAAGGCGGGATCATCAATCCTCGGTGATGAGATCGCGGTCGGGCGACGACGAGTTCGAGTCCGAAGTCGCGGCCCCCGCCGGCAACGGCCGTCACCGAAGCCGACGGCGTTCAGGTCACGCACGACCACAGACCCAAAACAGTCAAGAGGCGCGAAAACGAACACCCTCCGAGCCGGCGGCACCGAAACCTGAGCCGCAGGCCGGGACGGTGGGGGCCGCGACCCTTAAACCCCCACCCCATCCCGGTACGCGCGCGCCACGCTCACCGGCCCCTCGAGGCGGGCGAAATCGCAGTCCGCGGCCGGGGTCCAAACGCGAAGCCAACCCTCGAAGAGGTCGGCGCCCGTCGCGGGCACGGTCAGCGCGAGGACGGCCTGGGTGTCGGGGTCGGTGAGCTTGCGCTTCACCGCGTCGACCTCCATGAGGCGAAGGTTGCAGGGGTCGGCGAGGTGGATCCAGAAGCGGCCGGTTCGGTGTTCCGGGGGATCGTCAGGGCCGACGCCCGGGCGGGTGTCCAAGCCGCGCATTTCATCGCGCGCGGCGGCGGGCGCCGACCGAGGGGCGTGCAGCTGAACGGTCAGATCGAGAACATCGGGCGTGGCAGCGCGGATGAGTTCCGCCTCCAGGGGACCGTGCCGCCGGACGAGAAGGCGACGGTGCAGCTGCGCCAGGCGCCGCCGCTGACCATCGTCGAGATAGCAGTGCTCCAGGTACGCCTCGAGCTTTTGCAGCGCGCTGTTTGCCCTCGCCACGGCCGCGATCAATCGATCGTGGGCCCGAACGAGCGGGGGCCCGAACCCAACCTGGTAGCTCGTGACCCACGGATGGGTAAACGCGGTCGTGAGCACCGGAAACCACGCGCGAGGGCTTGTTACGGTCACCGCAAAGCAAACGGCGGGCGACGACGTGCCCATCACAACGACCGGCGCCGGCCGGATCCGTCGACGTAGTCGACCAGTTCGATCTCCAGATCCCCAATCGCACCCGCCGCCACCTGACCGGACGCTCTCAGGCCTTCGGGGTTAGACATGCCTGCATAAAGCTTGATGTGGGTGGCGTCGGCGATGTCTTGGCCGAACGTCGGGTCCATCGCCAGCCACGTCTCCCCTGTCCAGATCTCCACCCATTCGTGGTAGCCGAACACGTTGTTGGGGCCGCCGACGTAGACGAGGCCGGTGACCAGCCGAGTAGGAATGCCCGCGATCTTCGCGAGGGCCGAGAACAGCACCGCGTGTTCGGTACAGTCGCCCTCCCGCGAGGCCAACGCCTCCGGCGCCGACGCATAGGCGCGGGCCAGGCTCTTGTTCTCGATGTGTTCGTATACGAAGGCGTTGATGGCCCGCGCACCGTCCCAGACGGTCGTCTTTCCTTTCGTCAGGCGGTCGGCGGTCGCTCTCAGCGCCTCGTCGTCGAGCGGCTCATAATCCGTTCCCTTCAGAAACGGCGCTCGTGATTCGTCGCTCAACGGCCGCGTCCGCGCGGTCTTCGGGGGGGCTTGTCGGCGGATGGTCAGGCGCGCCGCTTTGCCTTTCGGCTTGGCGGTCTGCCGGTCGTCGGAGATCACCTTCACCGTCGCTCCCCGGGCCGAGGACAGCTGGAGGGTCAGCTCCTCGATTTCTCCGCGATCCGGCAGCGGACGCGGCATCCGGAACAACGCGGCGCTGAACAGATCGAAGGCCTCCGCCGCCTTGACGGCCTCGGCCCGCGTCGACCGCCGTTGGGTGACCCCCATTTCTGGGAGCGCGACGTGAACCACCGTTCCGTCGGCGTCGAGCTTGACGTCGGCCCGGATTGGCCCGACCTGCTGTCGAACCAGAAACAAGCCGTCTTTGTCGACCGACGCCACCTCGCTGGTGAACGGCACGACGTCGCCGTGCGTCTCGTCGATCACCTTGCCCTCCATCATCGCACCAACCTTCAATCGGTCGGCGAGCAGCACCTCGATGCTGGACGACAGCCGCAGATCTTGGGTCATGGGGAACCGCTTCTCGGTGCTGTTCTTACCGACGGCCATGCGCACCACGAACTCATTGCCCTCCCGCTCTCCTTCGACAGTCCGGTTTTCGGCGCCTTCCGTTCGACGATGAACGAACCGGATGGGCGTACCGTCGAGGGCGAACCAGGAATCGATGGTCGACGAAATCTCCACCGTCTGCGCCTGTCGTTTGACCGAGAGCATCGAGGACCGATTGAGGTGGTAGGCGAGCCGACCATCGACCTGGGTGCGCTCATCGATCGATCGAATGAAGCCTATCTTTTGGCCGGAGAACTCGAATTCGTACCAGACGTCACGAATGCGACCCGCGGCCGCGGCAGATGGCTTGTCGGTCGACGCCGTCTTCGGCGCATCCACCGGTCGCTTGAGGTCCGGCGCTTTTTGCGCCTCGGAGCTGGTACAGGCGGCCAGGAACAAAAACGCGCTTGCTAGCCCCCCGGCTCGTCTCTTCACAGTGATCATCGTCTCGCTCGTACACCGCGGGTCCAACCGGCGCCAGCTCATGTGACCGCGGGCCCCGAAGGCCCCAGCAACCGGCTCAACCTCGCGGGATCCATCTGCACCAACAAGGTCTTGGACTTGGAGATGCCCACCAATCCTGCGGCCGCACCCTTGGTCTTTTTTACGTGGCGGGCTTCCGTGTAGATCACCTCAACTTTGTGGTCGTTTCGCGCGCTCGAGAAGTGAGCGGCGAGAACCGCCGCGTCAAGGAGCGCCTCGGGGTGCACGGGCTGCCCCTTCGCGCGGCGCACGACGACATGCGCGCCCGCGGTGCCGCGAGCGTGCAGCCACAGGTCGTCACCCTTGGCGGTCAGCGTTAAGCGGTCATTGGCGGCCGCGCCCTTGCCGACCCTGATCTCCGTCCCGTCTTTGGCTTCGAAGCGTCGCGACCAGCGATCAAGCGGATGCGGGCTCGCGGCTCGCTTCTTCCCCGAGACGGGAAGATCCAGGCCACTGAGCTCCACCCCCTTGGCCTCGGCCATGGCGATCAGCGCTTCGGGGTCGGCCGATCGAATGCGGTCTCGTTCCTCGGCCAAGCCGGTCAGCTCTCGTTCGATCGCTTCCAGCCGAGCCTCGACCACGGGCAGGCCCCGAGACGCTTTTTTGGCCCGTCGAAATAGTCGCTCCACGTTTTGCTGAGGCCCGAGGCGGACATCGAGCGGGATGTTCACGGGCTCACCCGTCTTCCAGTCGATCGCTTCCACCGACGGCTGCCCCCGGCGGATCTGCCGGACCATCGGCTTGATCAGCTCTCCCCGCCAACCGTCCTCGGCCATCGCCTCCAGGCGCTGGCGGTCCTTACGCACGTTGGCTTGCAGCCGCTTGAGCTTCTTCATCCTCGCCGACAGCGCCCCCACTACGCGGTCGGTCAACGATCCCGTGCGAAGGCGAGGCAACAACACCTCGTACTTCACGGCTTCCGCCTGGTTGATCGGGAAGCGTTCGGGAATCGCCGGCCCTTCCGATAGATCCGGCAGGGGCAACCCGACGGGTGCCTCGACCAGCAGCGCCTTCCGACCGCCGTCGATGTGCATGGTCAGCCGAGCCTGCAGCGTATCGAGTCGGACCTCACGCCCTTCAGCCGCCAGTCCCAGAAGCGGTCCCCCCGCCAGCCGTTGACGCAGGAAAGACTGCAGCGCCCCACCGGGCACTTCCCGGGTAGGACGTTCGCCCACGAGGTGCACCCGTCCCGCGCCTCGGCGCGCGCTGATCACGAGGTGGTGGGTTCGTCCCGGCACGCGGATCGCGAGGACCACTTCCCGCTCTGCGACGACATGGACCTGCTGGATCCGCCCGCCGATGAGCGGTTTGAGCTCCGCGACCACCGCGGCGAGATCCGCGGGCGACTGCACCGCCATGATGCCTATGTACCAAAAAAAAGACCCGGGTCCCCGCGTTCGCGGGGCCCGGGTCATGGTTGCGTCTGTCTCTGACGGTCTCTTCAGGCCTCAGGGGCGTCCGGAGCCGAAGCCGAAGCCGCGGAGGCGGTCTTGCGCCGCGTCGTCTTGCGACGAGTGGCCTTCTTCTTGGTCGCCTTCTTCTTCGTGGCCTTCTTCTTCGTGGCCTTCTTCTTCGTGGCCTTCTTCTTGGTCGCCTTCTTCTTCGTGGCGGCCTTCCGCTTGGTGGCCTTCTTCTTGGTCGCCTTCTTCTTGGTGGCCTTCTTCTTCGTGGCCTTCTTCTTGGTGGCCTTCTTCTTCGTGGCCTTCTTGGCGGCGGCCTTCTTCGTGCTCACCTTTTTGGTCGCTTTGCGCTTGGCGGCCTTCTTCTTGGTCGCCTTCTTCTTCGTGGTCTTTTTCTTCGTGGTCGTTTTCCGAGTAGCCATCCGTAACCTCTCTTGCCCTCCTTCGGAGGGCGAAGCTTTTTGAAATGTACGGACGGCATGTAGCGATGTCAACAAGGACAGCGTTGCATTGACTGTTCAAACGTGCTTGCCGCGCGCGCCATCAACTCGACTTGCGCTCGGTGCTCGCTGCCGACCGTTCCGAGTACCGTCCGTTCCCACCTCGGCGCTTTGAACAACGCCCGCGAGTCCATCAGGTTGCGGTATGCAGATTCGGCCTCTCTCAGCCTTTTCAAAGCTGAATTCAACATGTACGGCTCGACGCGCGTTGAACGGTCCCGCGTCATCGCGTCGGCCGTTCGCGCTGTTCGGCCGGCGCATTCGACGCCGCACCGTCGAACCATTGACGGCATCAACGCCGAATCGTTACGCGACAATGTGCGCAAACGCTGGCGCCTCGAACACGGCAACTGCGAATCTGGATTCGCACCGACAGGTAGGACGTCGCTGAGCACCCCATCGAGCACGATGAAGTCGTTGGCTACGCGTCGAACGGATCAGACGACGATGTCGATCCGCGGGTCTCGAAGGCAGGTCGTCGCGACCACCAGGAGCCCCACCCACCGCGCATTGGCGCTTTTCAGCGCCGATGCCGCCGCCTGCGCCGTAGCCCCGGTGGTCACCACGTCATCGATGAGAAGGATCCGCCGCCCCTCGACGTATCGACGTTCGGCCGTAAACGCGCCGCACAGGTTGGCTTGACGCTCGATCATCGTCTGTCCGACCTGGTTCGGCCGATCGTCGCGACGACGAAGCGCCGCCCTCGCTACCGGCGTCGCCCAATCGCGCGCGAGCTCGCGCGCCTGGTTGTATCCACGCGCGCGCAACCGCGCCTCATTGAGCGGCATCGGCACCAAACAATCGAGCTTGAACCCCCGTACCTCTGTCTGTAAGGCCCGACCCAGCGGTCGCGCGACCTCGACCCCGTCTCGATATTTCAGCCGAGCGATCGCCACCGCGACCGCTCCGCCGTAGGCCCAAAGCGCGGCCGACCAGTCGACGGCCGGTAGAGACGGAATCGAGCCCGGCGACGGCGACTCGACGCTCGACGCGCACGGTGGACAGAACGGCTCCCGACCGAGCGCGCCGCACGCGACGCAAGCGGGAGGGAACAACACATCGAGGGCCGCGCGCTGCCACAGCCCGAGCGAGCTCGTCATTTGTGGTACGGCTCGCCGCGAATGATCGTGAAGGCTCGGTACATTTGCTCACACACGATGAGGCGAGCAACGCGGTGTGGCAACGTGAAGGCCGAGAGGGCCCAGACTTCGTTGGCCTCGTTTACGATTTCGGGATGCAGCCCGCTCGGGCCCCCGATGATCACCGCGATCGCGGCGCCTTCGTCGACCCATCGCTGAAATCGACCCGCGAGGGCCGTGGACGTTTGGCTTTGCCCACGTTCGTCCAGCGCGATCTTCACGCCCGCCGGCCCGACGGCCCGTCGGATGCGGTCCGCCTCCACTCGCTGCACATCAGCGACCTTGCGTCCCTTCTTGAGCGGCTCCTCCCGCACCTCGACCATATCGACCGTGCAGTATCGCCGCAGGCGGGTCAGATAGTCGTCCGCCGCGTCGAGGATCGGGTCGCCACGGTCGCGCCCGACGAGGATGATCCGGATCTTCACGCCGCACCTGGCTACATCGAGATGGAGCCCTTACGAAACTCCGTGACGCCGATGCTCGCGTTGACGAGCACCGGCCGCCCCTGCGCGGCGTGGCGTTTGGCCTCCCGAAAGGTCGCTTCGAGGTCTTCCTCGCGGTCGACGTGGAGCCCCACGGCCCCGAAGCCTTCCGCCACTCGATCGTAACGGGTGCGGGCGAGCACCGTCCCTACGTCGTCATCGAGCATCACCACCTGATCTCGAGCGATCTGGGTCCATCCGGCGTCGTTGCCGACGACCGCGATGATCGGGAGGCCGTGGCGGACCATGGTATCCAGCTCGACGAGACTGAATCCCGCCGCACCATCTCCGTACATCAACCAGACCTCGGAAGCCGGCTGGGCCAGCTTGGCGGCCATCGCGAACGCCGCGCCCACCCCGAGGGTTCCGAATGCACCGGGATCCAACCACTTGAGCGGCCCTCTCGGTCGGAGAATGTACGAAGCCGTCGCGACGAAATCACCTCCATCGCCGACGATCACCGCGTCA
>JANQQN010000469.1 GCA_028289325.1 Myxococcota bacterium
TTCGGCCACGTGAAAGACGTCGCCGCCCGGCAGCGCGGCGGCCATATCGAGCGCGGAGGCGGGCCGCAGGCCGGGATCGACGCTGAGCGTCCGGGTCAAGATGCGTTCCAACTCGGGCGACACGTCACCGACTCGGCTCGATACCGGTGGGATGGCCCACGGCGCGCCGAGAACATCGGTGGAGCGGGCCTGCTGACCGGTCAGCAGCTCGACGAGCACCAGAGCGAGGGAATACAGGTCGGAGCGCTCGGTCACACGTCCTCCTTCTTGCATTTGCTCGGGGGCCATGTAGGAGGGTGTGCCCGGCGACAGGATCGCTTGCCGAGCTCGTTGCCGCGTCGTCGCGATGCCGAAATCGGTGATGTGAACCTGCCCCGTCTTGTCGATCAGGATGTTCGAGGGCTTGAGATCGCGGTGAATGACTCCGTTGGCATGGGCGGCAGCGAGCCCCCCGCAAAGGCTGCGCGCCATGGCGATCACTCGGTCCTCGGGCAAGCGGCCGACGCGCTGAAGGAACGTCGACAGACTCTCGCCGTCGATGAGCTCCATGGTTATGTAGAGCTCCCCGTCGGTGCGCCCGAGGTCGTATACTCGACATACCGCTGGATGCGTTATCCTACGCGCCAGCCGAACCTCGTTGCGCAACAGCCCCTCCGGGATCTCGCCTCGAAGCGTCAATCGCTTCAGCGCTACTTCGACGTTCAAGAGCGTATCGAGGGCTCGATAGACCTCGCCCATGCCTCCTCGTCCCACGAGCTCCAGGATTCGGTACCGATCGGCGTAGCGTGTATCCCGTGGAAGGCTCTCGCTGTCGCTCATCGACAACCGCGGATCACCAGCATCGTCGTTGTGAAACTCGAGCAGGAGCTCGACCTCGCCAATGAGGGCGGGGTCGTCGGGGGCCTGGGCCAGGAGAAACGCCCGGCGTTCGGCAGCTGGGCGCTCAAGCGCGGAAAGAAAGAGAGCCTTGGCGCGCTGATGCTGGGTCTGGCTCACGGCGGCAGAGGCGTCGAGCGCGGCTCGACCCGGCCTCGGAGTATGCGACGCGCCGGTCACCGCGGCAACAGTGCGGACTTCGAGTGCCGATGCCGCGTTACCATCAGACGTCAGTCCCCAGCGAGAGGATGAAGATGAGCCACCCCCACCGAGCCCAAGTCACAGAGATTCTACGGAGTATCAGCGACGGCGACGCCCAAGCGCCGGATGCTCACGAGCTGCTGCCGTTGGTATATGACCAGCTGCGGCGCCTCGCGGCGAGCTACCTTCAGCGAGAACGGCCCGACCACACCCTTCAGCCCACCGCCCTGGTTCACGAGGCCTTTCTTAAGATGGTCGATCAGGATCGCGTCAGTTGGAACGGCTCGACACACTTCTTCGCCGTCTCCGCACAAGCCATGCGGCGGCTCCTCGTCGACCACGCGCGGCACCGAGCCCGCGATAAGCGAGGCGGGGACCTGCAGCGCGTGACGCTGCACGAGGCGGTGAAAGCGGTCGGCCCAGGACCGTTGAGCCCGGAAGACATGATCGCGCTGGACGAGGCGCTGACTGAGCTCGCCAAGCTCGACGCTCGGCAGGCCAAGGTCGTGGAACTGAGATTCTTTGCCGGTATGACCGTGGATGAGGTCGCGGCGGCCGCTGGCGTCTCGAAGCGAACCGCGGAGGGCGATCTGACCCATGCCATGGCCTGGTTACGAAGACGGCTCGGGGCGCCGGTTCCCGAGGCCAAGAGATGACAATCAGAAAAAGTCCCGCGACACGTGCACGGGGGGCTCAGGGATCATCAGCGGCGAGAAACGGCGAACGACGATGTTTATCACCTTCTCGTGGGTCCGCTGCACTTCGCCGTGAGCGACGAGCATCGTCGAGTCCCGAGCCAGAGTCCGCTGCCGGTCGTAGACCTGACTGTAGACCACCAGGTTCATCGGGCCGTCTTCATCCTCGAGCGTCATGAAGATGACGCCCGACGCGGTCCCCGGACGTTGTCGAGTCGTGATCATGCCGCCGACCCGGACCTGCTGACCGTGGCGGGCGCGTCGAAGATCCATCGAGCCCCAGATGCCCTGCCGTCGAAGATCCGCTCTCACGAGCGATACCGGATGTATCTGCACCGACAGCCCGGTCAGCGCGTAATCCGTCTGCATCCGCTCGACGGCGGACATCGGGACGAGGGTCTGTTCGACGCTGGTATCGTCCGGCAGCTCGATGTGAGCGAACAGCGGCGAGCGAAAGTCGAGGGCCATCACCCGCCACAGCGCGGCCCGCCGGGCCGGTTCGAGCACCCCGAACGCGCCGGCAGCGGCCAGTCGCGCGGCCGATACCCTCGACAGCTCGGCCCGCTGCACGACGTCGGCGATGCTCGTAAACGGGCGTTCGATCCGCGACGACTCGATACGTTCGGCTTCATCCTGACGCAGCCCATTGACCATCCGCAGTCCGAGCCGCACCGCCGGCTGCACCGGCTGGCCGTAGCGATGGGCGCCGCGGACGCGATCCGCCCACGGGCAGTGGACCCGGCAGTCGTGATCCGACGCCTGCCACCACCCGGCGGTGAACGCTTCGCTTCCGCCTTCGGTCGTCGAGTCCCAGTCGCTGTCGACGACACACGGCGAGCGCACTTCGACGCCGTGTCGAAGCGCATCGGCGACCAGGACCTGCGGCGAGTAAAAGCCCATCGGCTGGCTGTTCAAAAGCCCTACCAGCAGCGCCGCGGGATGATAGCGCTTCAGGTAGCACGACGCGTAGCCGATGAGCGCGAACGACGCGGCGTGAGACTCCGGAAAGCCGTACCCGCCGAAGCCTTGAATCATACGAAAGATCCGCTCTGCGAACTCTTCGGATAGCCCGTTGTCCAGCATCCCGGAAACGAGGCGGTCTCGCAGCTTATCGATGTGGATCTGAGACTGCCACCCGATCGCTCGCCGAAGCTGGTCCGACTCGCCGGGCGTGAACCCCGCCACTGCGACCGCCATCTTCATCACCTGCTCCTGGAACAGAGGCAGGCCGTAGGTCTTGCCGAGGATCTCTTCGAGAGCGGGGTGGGGATAGTCGACGTCCTCCTCGCCGTTTCGGCGGCGAAGGTACGGATGCACCATGTCCCCCTGGATGGGCCCCGGCCGGATGATCGCCACCGCGACCACCAGGTCGTAAAACGTCCGCGGTTTTAGCCGGGGCAACGTCTGCATCTGCGCTCGGGACTCGACTTGGAACGTACCGACGGTGTCGGCGTCGGAGATCATCGCATAGACCGCGGCGTCTTCCGCCGGCACGTCGGCCAGCGACAGCTTCACTCTCTCCGTCCGTTCGACGATGTCGAACGCCTTGTGGACCGCGGTGAGCATCCCCAGCGCGAGCAGGTCGACCTTCACCAGCCCCAGGGTCTCGACGTCCCGCTTGTCCCAGCAGATGACGGTCCGGTTCTCCATCGTCGCGTTCTCCACCGGCGCGAGCTCGACCAGACGATCCTTGGTGATCACGAAGCCGCCGGAGTGAAGGCCGAGATGTCTCGGGAACCCGCGCAGGGCCTCGGCCCACTCGACGACCTGCTTCACCGTATTGTCGGTGGGATCGAGCCCGGCCTCCCGCAGGTCTTCGTCTCGGATCTCGCCCGCGGACCAGTGGCCACGAGTTCGGGTGAGGCGATCGATCTGATCGTCGCCGAGGCCGAACACCTTGCCCACCTCCCGATACGCGAGGCGACCGCGGTACCGGATGACGTTGGCGACCATCGCCGCCCGATCCCGGCCGTATTTTTTGAAGACGTACTGGATGACCTCCTCGCGACGGTCGTGCTCGAAGTCGACGTCGATGTCCGGTGGCTCGCCCCGCTCCGCCGAGATGAACCGTTCGAACAACAGACTCATTCGGATGGGGTCGATCGACGTGATCCCCAGGCAGTAACAAACGATGGAGTTCGCGGCCGAGCCCCGGCCCTGGCAAAGAATGTTTCGACTCCGCGCAAACCGCACGATGTCCCAGACGGTGAGGAAGTACCCCGCGAAGTCCAGCTGCTCGATGAGATCGAGCTCGTACTCGATCTGGGTCTGCACCGAGGCCGGGACACCCTCCGGGTATCGCTCCTTGGCTCCTTTGGCCACGAGCTTGCGCAAATAACCCATCCCCGTCTCGCCCTCGGGCAGGACCTCGAGCGTGAAGCTCTGCTCGAGCTCATGGAGGCGAAAAGCGCAGCGATCGGCGATCTCCACCGTCTGGGCGACGGCTTCCGGTAGGTCAGCGAACCGGTCGGTCATTTCGTCGGGCGAGCGCAGGTGGGCGTGGGCGTTGGCGAGCAGCCGACGCCCACCCTGATCGAGCCGGACGCCCATCCGGACGCACGAAAGTATGTCCTGCAGCGGCTTTCGACCCTCGTCATGCATCAGCACGCCGCCGACGGCCACCAGCGGTATCCCGAGCCGGGCCGACGCTGACTGCGCGTTTTCGATGCGACCGCGATCGAACGGGGTGAGCGTTCGCTCCACGGCTATCGCCAGGCGGTCCCCAAACACGTCTTTTTCTCGGGCCAAGGTGAGCGCTTCCGGCGCCCCGACGTGTATCGCCTCCAGGCCCTCGGCATGGGCCGCAACATCGTCGAAGGTCACGTGAAAACTCCCCTTACCGACCCGGAGCCGTCCGAGGCTCAACAGCCGAGCCAGCCGCCCGTAGCTCGGCCGGTCGGTCGCGAGCAGGATGAGGGCGCTGTCTTGACCGCCGTGACCGGTGATGTGCAGCTCGGTGCCCACGAGGATGTCCACGCCCCGCTCCCGGCCGCTCCGATAGGCCTGAATGACGCCGTAGAGGCCGTCGTGGTCGGTGATAGCCAACCGTCGATGACCGAGCTCGGCCGCCCGCTCGACGATCTCGCTCGGGTGGGACGCCCCCCGCAGGAACGAAAAGTTCGTCGCGCATCTCAGCTCGACGTAGCGCGGCTCGGCCATCGGCCGGATCTAGAAACACTTGTTCAGTGTCGATCAAGATCCGGCGATTCCCCGCGGGGCCTTGACACGACGCACTGCAGCGCAGTGCAACAGTATGCCGTGTCTCCTCATCAACGTCGTCCAGAGCCCCGTTCGGCCTGCGGTGTTGGCTTCGTCGCCAGCATCGAAGGCGAGCCCCGACATGAGTATCTTCAGCAAGGCCTGAAGGCGCTCGCCTGCGTCGAGCACCGCGGTGGTTTTGCCGCTGATGGCCGCACGGGCGACGGAGCAGGCATCATGGCCGAGATTCCGTATGCTCTGCTCGGCTACGAGCGAGGCTCCGTCGCGGTCGGCACCCTATTTTTTCACCTTAATGGGGCCCGGCGACGAAAGGCCTTCGAGGTCATGGCCACCGTCTTCGAGTTCGCGGGAATCGAGCTGCTGGCGTGGCGGGACGTCCCCATCGACACGTCCGCTCTCGGCCGCATGGCCCGCGATGGGCTGCCTCTCATCCAGCAGGTGGTCATCAAGCGACCGGACTTCTGCCGTACGGAAAGTTCGTTCGCGACCTTGCTCTATTATACGAAGCAAGCGCTGCGGGCCCAGATGCAGCGAGCGGGCTTTTATCACGAGTACTTCTTCGTTTCGTTGTCGACCCGTACCGTAGTCTACAAGGCCCTCACCACCGCCGAGGCCTTGCCCGCGTTCTATCCAGACCTCAACGACCCGAGATTCACCACCCGTTTTGCCTTGTTCCACCGGCGCTTCAGCACCAACACCGCCCCCACTTGGTCCCGCACCCAGCCGTTCCGAATGATCGGCCACAACGGCGAGATCAACACCATCGCCTGCAACCGAGCCTGGGGCTTATCGCGAGAGCAGGCCCTGGGCTTGCCTCCCGAGACCTTGCTCACCCACGAGGGAATCAGCGACTCCGGCTCCATGAACGAGATGGTGGAAGCGCTCCGGTTCCGCGGCTCGATCCCCAACCTGCCGGAGGTGTTGGCGATCATGATGCCGCCGGCGGCGTTCTCTTCGAACGAATTCTATAAGTTCTGGAGCCGGGCCATGGAGCCGTGGGACGGCCCGGCGTTCATGGCCTATAGCGACGGCGAGGTGGTCGGGGCCCGCCTGGACCGCAACGGCTTTCGGCCCTGTCGCTGGGCCCGAACGCAAAAAGCCTTCTACCTCGCCTCCGAGGCCGGGATCTTCGATCTCGATGAGGCGGAGATCCTGGCCAAGGGCTCGCTACACGGCGGCTCCGGCGCCCACGTGATGCTCGACACCGGCGAGGTGCACTTCACGGACCCCAGCCAGTCCCGAGAGAACCGTCACGCGACCTTCGACCCCCGCCTCGAGCCGATCGGGGAGGCTCCAGCCCCCGAGCCGCAGGATCAATTCCGCCAGATGCGGCACTTCGGCGTGACCCAGGAAGACATCGACGCCGTGTTGGTCCCGATGATCACCACCGGCAAAGAGCCCATCGGCTCGATGGGCGACACGGCCCGCCCCGCGGCGCTGTCGGATCAGCCGCGCTCGTTCTTCGACCATTTCTATCAGACCTTCGCCCAGGTCACGAACCCGCCCATGGACGCCCTGCGCGAGGGCATGATGACCGACCTCACGATCTACGTCGGGCGCCGTCCGAACGTCTTCGAGCCGAAGACGCTCATCCCCCTCACCCCTGCCGTCGAGCTGAGCTCGCCGGTGATCACCCCTGGTGAACTGGCATGGCTGCAGCGCGCCGGCGCCGAGACCCCGGACGGCCGAAACAACTTCGAGAGCGTGACCCTCCAGGCGACCTTCCCTCGAGTCCGTGGCCCCGAGGGTCTCCGGGAGGCGCTCAATACTCTGTCCGAGCGGGTGGTGGCCGCCATCGAGGGCGGCTGCTCGATCATCGTGCTCAGCGACCGCCATGCGAAGTACGAGCGGCCGGCGGTCCCCAGCCTTCTCGCCCTGCGCGCGGCGGGGTTGGCGATGCGTAACGCCGGCCATCGCCTGAGCGCTTCTATCGTCGTCGACACCGCCGACGTTCGAACCACCCACCACCTCGCGGCCCTCGTCGGCTTCGGAGCCGCGGCGGTGTGTCCATACCTCGCGTTCGAGATCGCCGAACACCACCCTCACCCCAAGCTGGAGCGGTTGCCGGTCCCTCTCAAGGTCGCCAACCTGAGGAAGGCGTTCGACGCCGGCCTGCTCAAGATCATGAGCAAGATGGGCATCTCGTCGGCGCAGGGCTACCACAACGCACAGCTGTTCACCGCGCTGGGCATCGATCCGGAGGTCATGAAGACGTACTTCCCGGGAATCGACAGCCCGATCGGCGGCCGCTCGCTCACGGATATCGCTCAGGCCGTCCTCGACCGAACGGAGACCGCGCAAGTCAACGCGAACTCCGATTCGAGGCTGATCGAGACCTTCCAACTGCGGGAGCACCGAAAAGGCGCCATCGGCGAAAAGCACTCGATGACCGCGCGCTTGTCCAAGCTGCTGCACGACGTGGTCACCATCGCCGACGCGCCCGACGAGACGTTCGATCCGCACACCGCCGTCCTCGACCGGTGGCCGGCCTATGAGCGCTACCTCGAAGAAGCGAAACGGCAGCATCCGGTGAACATCCGCCATCTATTCAACATCGCTTCTACCAACTCGATAGACCTCGAAGACGTCCAGCCGCGAACCGAGATCCTTCGTCGGTTCGGATCGGGGGCGATGTCCTTCGGGGCCATCAGCGCCGAATCACAGCGGGACCTCATCCGAGCCCTCGACCGGGTCGGCGGTCGTAGCGGAAGCGGAGAAGGCGGCGAGAACCCGTATTACTTCGAGGACGGGACCAGCGCGAGCACGAAACAGGTCGCCTCCGGCCGCTTCGGCGTCACTGCCGAGTATCTGGTCGCCGGTCGGGAGATCGAGATCAAAGTCGCGCAAGGCGCCAAGCCCGGCGAAGGCGGCCAGCTGATGGCGGTCAAGGTCGACGAACACATCGCCAAAGCCCGCCATTCGCTGCCGGGGGTCGACCTCATCTCTCCCCCCCCGCTACACGATATCTATTCGATCGAAGATCTCCGGCAGTTGATCTACGAGCTGAAGCAGCTGAAGCCCGGGGTGCCGGTGGTCGTCAAGCTCGTCTCCGGGGCCAACATCGGGACCATCGCGGCGGGGGTGGTCAAGGCCGGGGCCGACGTGGTCCAGATCTCCGGCGGCGACGGCGGAACCGGCGCCGCGAGCCTGAGCTCGATGAAACACGCCGGGTTGCCGTGGGAGCTCGGCCTGGCCGAGGTCCACGCCACGCTCGTGGAGCAACACCTTCGCGAGCACTGCATTCTTCGGGTCGACGGCGGGCTGCAGACGGGCTTCGACCTGATGGTCGCCGCGCTGCTCGGGGCGGAGGAGTTCGGATTCGGCAAGCTGCTGCTGGTGGCCGAAGGCTGCATCATGGCGCGGGTCTGCGAGAAGAATACGTGCCCGCGAGGCATCGCGACCCACGACCCGAAGTTCAAGAAGAAGTACCGAGGAACCGTAGACCAGGTGACCACCCTCCTCGCGTACCTGGCCGAGGACCTTCGGCGTCAGCTCGCCCGCGCCGGCTTCGCTCGGCTCGAGGAAGCGGTCGGACGAGCGGACCTTCTCGCCGTCATGCCCGCGTTTCAGGGCATCGTCGAGGAGCGCGGCCTCGACCTGAGCCGACTGACGACGTCTCGACCCCATGCCCGCGGCCATCGGGGACCGCTGCTTCGAGAGGGCGTCAATCGCCTCAACCAGCGTCTGGTCGAGGACTTCGAGCCCGCGATCACCGACGAGGAGACGGTGCGACGGAGCTACACCATCCACAGCACGGATCGCGCCACGCTGGCGACGTTGGCCGGCCGCATCGCGCAGCAGACCAGCCGCGAGCGTCGCGCCGCCGCCGCTCGGCGAGACCGGGTGGCCGTCGAGAATCCGTGGGTGATGCCGGAAGGCCGGTGCCGCATCGAGTTCACCGGCAGCGCGGGTCAAGGCTTCGGCGCGTTCCTGGTCAGCGGACTCGACGTGACGCTGCGCGGCGAAGCCAACGACTCGGTGGCCAAGTCGATGGCCGGAGGGCGGCTCGTCGTTCGGCCTGCACCGGAAGCTCGATTTGGGGCCGCCGATAACGCGATCATCGGCAACTGCGCGATGTACGGCGCGACGGGGGGCACGCTGTACGTCAACGGACTTGCTGGCGACCGCTTCGCGGTTCGCAACTCCGGCGCAACGGCGGTGGTGGAAGGCGTCGGACTACACGCGTGCGAATACATGACCAACGGGCGGGTGGTCATTCTCGGCCGCGTCTCCTACAACATCGGCGCCGGGATGACCGGGGGCGCGGTGTACCTGCCGGCGGACCGGGACGCCTGGGTCAACCACGACTATCTGGTGGGCGAGATGCTCGACGCAGACGACGAGCATGACCTCCATCAGCTGTTGGAAGACTACTGGCAAGCGACGGACTCCTCGACCGCGGCCGCGCTGCTGGAGAACTGGGACACCAATAAGTCGACGTTCCTGCGTTATGTGCCCATCAAATTGGCTCGTGCGCAACCTAAATTGCGCGTGGTCACCGAAGGCGCGGCCTGAACTTCTCGTCGCCTTAACAAAGCCGAACCGGCGTGTTACGCCGGCGCCATGAATGAGCTCCTCAACCAACTGGGCCTCAAGGAGATCAACTCTGGCGCCTGCGGCCGGGCGTGGATAGACGCGCCGGGAGGCGAAACGCTGGTCAGCATCAACCCCAGCACCGGGGACGCGATCGCCGCCGTCAAGGCGGCCAGCGTCGCGGACTACGATCGGATCGTCGACGACTCGGTGGAGGCGTTTCGTGAGTGGCGGATGTGGCCGGCCCCCAAACGAGGCGAGGTTATCCGGCAGCTGGGCGAGGCGCTGCGGGCCAAAAAGGAGGCGCTCGGGGCGCTCGTGTCCCTGGAGATGGGCAAGATTCGCGCCGAGGGGGAAGGCGAAGTCCAGGAGATGATCGACATCTGCGACTTCGCCGTCGGCCAATCCCGCCAGCTGTACGGTCTGTCGATGCACTCCGAGCGCCCCGGCCACCGGATGTACGAGCAGTGGCATCCGCTCGGCGCGATCGGGATCATCAGCGCCTTCAACTTCCCGGTCGCGGTGTGGTCCTGGAACGCGGCGCTGGCCGCGGTCTGCGGCGACACCGTCGTGTGGAAGCCGTCGGAGGAGACACCGCTCACCGCCGTCGCGGTTCAGAACATCTGTAACGAAGTGATGGCCGCCAACGGATGTCCGGGCCTGTTCACCCTCGCCATCGGGACGGGGGCCACGGTCGGCGAGCGAATGACCGATGACCATCGGCTTCCGCTCGTCAGCGCGACGGGTTCGACCCGCATGGGGCGAACCGTCGGTCAGAAGGTTCAGGCCCGCTTCGGACGGCCCCTTCTCGAGCTGGGCGGAAACAACGCGATCATCGTGATGGACGACGCCGATCTGGAGCTCGTGACCCGGGCCGTGCTGTTCGGCGCCGTGGGGACCGCGGGCCAGCGGTGCACATCGACCCGCCGCCTCCTCATGCAGAAAGGCATTGCCCCCCGGCTCACCGAGCGCCTCGTCCAAGCCTACGGTCAGGTCAAGATCGGCGACCCACTCGCCGAGGGCACACTGATGGGGCCGCTGATCAATCAGCGCGCCGTCGACACGATGATGAGCGCGCTCGACGAGGTTCGAGCCCAAGGGGGCGAGATCCTGTGCGGCGGGACGGCCATCGATGGTCCCGGGTTCTTCGTAAATCCGACATTGGTCCGGGCCACCGCAAGGATGGACATTCTCAAACACGAAACGTTCGCGCCCATCCTTTATCTGCTCGAGGTCGACGACCTCGAACAAGCCCTCCACCTGCACAACGACGTGCCCCAGGGGCTGTCGTCAGCGATCTTCACCACCAACCTCCGCTCCGCGGAGCGCTTCCTGAGCGTCGCGGGCTCCGATTGCGGCATCGCGAACGTGAACATCGGCACCTCCGGCGCCGAGATCGGGGGCGCGTTTGGCGGCGAAAAGGAGACGGGGGGCGGTCGGGAGTCCGGTTCGGACTCGTGGAAGGCGTATATGCGCCGTCAGACCTGCACCATCAACTACTCGACGGAGCTGCCTTTGGCGCAGGGCATCAACTTCGATCCGACCTGAGCTCGGCCAGCATTCGGCGCGCCGCGCGGCCCAGCAGGCCATCGTCGGCCAGCAGGCGCTGGGCGAGCGCGCGGGTTCCCTCCGGATCGAGCCGTTGCAGCGCCCTGAGGGCCGCGGCGCGAACGGGCGCGGATTCGGTCGGTGTCGTGACCAAACGACGCAAGGTCGAAACCGCGGGCATGAACCCTTGCTCGCCCAGGAATTCGATCAATCGCTCGCGATGGGGTGTGTCGGGCCGCTCGATGTCCTCGGTCAGCGCATCGAACACCAAACGCCCCGCATCCGACAGCGCGACGAGTTGAGACGCTTCGATCTGCCCGGCCCGGTAGACCGCCTGCAGCTGCTTGCGGGGCGACGGCCCCAAGGAGAACGCGAAACCAACGGCGAACAGAGGGATGAGCGTCGCGATGGGGAGAACCCATCGGCGGGAGTCGAGCGCGCTTTTCGTCATGGTAACCCTGAACCCCGGTCGGCCACGACGGGGTTCGGTTCGCTGTACGGGCAACGACCGCGCTTCTCAAGTGTTCGAACGTTTTTTTTCAGTCGACGAAGTGTTGTCGCGCAACTGCCACGTTCACGGCGACAACGCGAGACTTGCCGATGCACCCATGCATACGTCGACGTCGAGGTTGTACGTCGAGACGCTAGGCTGGGCCACAAGCTCGACCTGCAGCTCGGGAGAATCCGATTCCAGCAAAGGCAGAAGGTCTCGCGTGGTGTCAGTCACCATGGCGATTTCGTCCGTGGAGATGTCGCAGCCGTCGGCTACGTCACAGACCGCCAGCTCGACGGGCGTGAGATCCACGCCGTCCGGTCCCGGGATGAGCATGACCGCCAAGCGCTGCATGCCCGCGAACATGTCCGCGCGGCCCCCGATCCGGATGTCGACCAGCCTCAACGAAGCCTCGGCCCCGATATCTTCGAGGGTGTCGGGGATCGAGTCGAGCCCGTCCGGCGTAAAGCTCTCTTGCAGCGAGATGACCGGCATATCACTGAGCGCGTCGCCGGCAAGACCGGCCGTGGCTTGGCCCACCACCGACGACTGAGTCGTGATGCCCAGCGACTCCAGGTTCTCGGGGCTCAACAGGTCCAGGGGCACGTCGATCTCGATGTCTTGCTCCTGCACGCAGACGTGCGGGATCTCGGTATCCAACATCACGCAACCGGTTTCGAGCAGGGCGACGAGCAGAGCTAGTTTGATTGTCGATTTCACGATGATGCTCCTTCGGCCTCAGCCGCTTAGTAGACGTAGAAGATGAGGCCGAGCTTCGCGCTCGGCGCCCACACGGATGCGGTGACGTTTTCTTCGAAGCGAACGTTGTCCACATCGGAAGGACGGAATGTTGCGTGGACGAAG
>JANQQN010000479.1 GCA_028289325.1 Myxococcota bacterium
AGCCCGGCCATCGCTATCACGAAGACGATCCGCTCTATCCGTCGGCGACCCGCAGCCACGCCCTCAACCACTACGGCGTGACCAAAGCGGCGGGGGAGCGGCGCGCGCGCGAGGTGTGCGATGTCCACGGCATCGACCTGTCGATCTGCCGACCCCACACCGTCTTCGGGCGGCACGACCGCGGGACGTTCACGCGCTGGTTCCTGGGGGCCATGCGGCCGCCGGTGTCGGCCTTTCCGACCCACCTGTATCTGCCCGCGATCTACGCCGGAGACCTCGCGGAAGCGATGTGCCGGATGCTCGAACGCAACGTCGCGGGCGGCCGGGCGTACCACGTGTGCAGCGATCCCGACGAGCTAAGCTACTGGCGATTGATGCGGGCGTACCGGGAGGCCGGAGGCCGAACGCCGAAAGTGATCTTGCCGATTCCGGTCCCCATATCGCGGCGATACTCTACGGAGCGGATGCGGACGGAGCTCGGCTTCACCCCGACGTCGCCGGTCGATGCGTTTCGGGCCATGTTGACCGCGGACGGGCAACGGTGATTCGGGCGGCCTCGCCCTTGTCGGTGCGCGCCTGCCTTGTGGTCCGGACAGCGTCCGTCGGAGGCTGGCGGAACGGCCTCCGTTGTCGTAGGTGACTCGAGTGCGATTCGAGCGGATATGCGTCTTTTGCGGCTCCTCGTCGGGGCGCGACCCAGCCTTCGCGGCGGCGGCGACCACGCTGGGAACGCTGCTCGCCCGACGCGGGCTCGGCCTGGTGTACGGGGGCGCGATGGTCGGCCTCATGGGCGAGGTCGCCGACGCTGCGCTGGCCGCTGGAGGCGAGGTGATCGGTGTCCTCCCCGAGAAGCTCGCCGCGAAGGAGATCGCTCACGACGGTCTTACCGAGCTTTATATCGTCGACAGTATGCACACTCGCAAAGCCAAGATGGCGGAGCTGTCGGACGCGTTCGTTTCGCTCCCCGGCGGGTGGGGGACCCTCGAGGAGACCTTCGAAGTCTTGACCTGGCTCCAGCTGCGCTACCACGAAAAGCCGGTGGGGTTGATCAACGTGGACGGCTATTACGATGGCCTGCTGGCGTTTGCCGACCACGCGGTGGCGTCGGGGTTCATCACCCCCGACAACCGCCGGCTGCTGGTCGACGCGGATGATCCCGAAGTCTTGCTCGACCGGCTGCGCGCGGTCGAAATGCCGCCTGCCCCGCGGTGGATGGAGCGTCCTTAGCGTGAGCGTGCTGCAGTCCGAGTTGCATACCTACGCCGTGCGCGGCCTGAATCTGGCGTATCACGCCTACGGGGATCCGGGTGGTCGACCCTTGTTATGCATCCACGGCTTCCTCGACCACGGCGCGTCGTTTCGCTTCATGGCCGAGGCCCTTCCGGGTTTTCGGGTCGTGGCGCCCGACGTCCGCGGGCATGGTCACTCCGACTGGGTGGGGCCCGGAGGCTACTACCACTTCTACGACTATTACGATGACATGCGAGCCCTCGTGGCCGGCCTTGGCTGGGAGCGCTTTCACCTCCTCGGCCATTCCATGGGCGGGAGCGTGGCGACGGGGTTGGCGGCCCTGGAATCGGAGAAGGTCGTCTCTTTGACCCTATTGGAGGGCGTAGGACCTCCTTACACCGACGTATCGGAGACCGTGTCGCGTCTCGGGCGATGGTCGGCGGCGCTTCGCAAACCGAGCCTGGACGCCGGGCCGAGCGCGCGGCGCGCCGGTCGTCGGGTGATGTCGGACGTCGAAGACGCGGCACGCCGTCTCGTCGCCTTGAATCCCCGGATGCCGCTGGAGCGGGCGGTGTCGCTGGCGGCGACCGCGACCCAACCCGTCGAGGGTGGGGTGGTCTGGCGCCACGATCCCCTGCACCGCACGCCGGCTGCGAAGCCATTCCTGCGCGAGGAAGCGGTCAGCATCTGGCGAGGGGTCCGCGCGCCGGTGTTATCGCTGTTCGGGGCCGACAGCGGCTTTCGGCCCGAGGGGCTGGAAGACCGACATCGCACTTTTGCCAACGTGACGACAGGCACGATCGAGGGCGCGGGCCACAACATTCACCACGACCGGCCTGACGTTCTGGCCGCGGTCGTCCGAGCATGGACC
This sequence comes from Myxococcota bacterium, assembly GCA_028289325.1. Taxonomy (GTDB): domain Bacteria; phylum Myxococcota; class Kuafuiibacteriia; order Kuafuiibacteriales; family Kuafuiibacteriaceae; genus JANQQN01. The sequence goes on from JANQQN010000479.1 coordinate 2,102, forward strand.
GACGCACCTGGTGGACCCGTCGACGTCGAGGGATTCGTATAGAGGGCGACTATTCGCTATGCCCGTTTACTTGGACTATGCTCCCTGCCTCGTTGTCCGGTTCGCGTTGGTGACGACCGGGCGAGAGGAGCGAAGGCGCGCGTGACCCAACTCCCGGCAAAGATCGGTCACTACGAAATCCTCGGTCTTCTCGGGACGGGGGGCATGGCCGAGGTGTTCTTGGGGCGCTCGTCCGGGCCTCCGGGCGACGAGCGCCCGGTGGTGGTGAAGCGGATCCTGCCTCACCTCGCGCGACAGCAGCAGTTCGTGGACATGTTCCGCGACGAAGCGCAGATCGCGGCCCGTATTCACCACCCGAACGTGGTCGAGGTCTTCGAGCTCGGGGAGTTCGAGAAGCAGCTGTACTTGGTGATGGAGTACCTGGCTGGCGAGAGCGCGGCGGCCATCGCCCGCCAGCTGGCTCGGCGCAAGAAACTGCTCAGCTTTGGCCTGTGTACCTACCTGATCGCGGAAGTTTGCGCGGGACTACATGCAGCCCACGGTCTCATGGATGACGAAGGTGATCCGCTGTACATCGTGCACCGAGATGTGAGTCCCGCCAATATCTTTGTCACCTATCAGGGCGAGGTGAAGATCCTGGACTTTGGTATTGCTGTGGCGGCGAATCGGCTGTCCAAGACCGATGCCGGCCAGGTGAAGGGCAAGTACGCCTACATGTCCCCCGAGCAGTGTCGAGGCAAGACACTGGACCGCCGCTCCGACGTATTCTCATTGGGGACCGTTCTTTATGAGCTGAGCACCTGCCGCCGGTTGTTTAAGCGACCGAGCGATATGGAGACCCTGGAGGCCGTCTGCAACGAGCCGGTCATCCCACCGTCCCAGCTGGTCGCGAAGTACCCGCCCGAGCTCGAACGGATCTGCCTGAAGGCGCTGCAGAAGGATCCCGCCGACCGCTATGCGACCGCGCTCGAGATGCGGCGTGAGCTGTTGGCGCTGGGCGAGGGGCTGAACCGCGGTAAGGAGCCTCCGGTTTCGATCGCCAAGGTGATGCGCAAGCTGTTCACGGCCCGTATCGAGCAGAAGGACCGAATGCTTCGCTACGTCCGTTCCGGGCGAGACGTGCCGAGCGGCACCCTTCCCGTCGAGGAGCAGCCGCTCGAGCTGCCCCCTGTGCCCAACCGTGAAGTGTCCGAAGCGATGCGCTCCGCGGTGCTCGCCGAGCCTTTGCCGTTCATTGGCAATACCATCGACGTGCCGCCGTCTTTTCCTTCTGCGGAACCCCTCACGAACTACACGGAAGCGCTCGACGAGGAGATCGACCCGTCGTCGGTCGCCGGGTCGGTCCTGCGATCGAGTCGCTCGGCGATGCTGCTGATGCTGCTGCCGCTCGCGGCGGGCCTGCTCGGTGGGGTGTGGTGGACCAGCCAGCGGTCCGACGCCGAAGCGCCGGTCCAGTCGGCCGGGCCGGGCCAGGTCCGCATCGAGCTCGATACGTTCCCATCATTCGCGGAGGTGTTTCGCGACGGTCGTACGGTCGGCCAGACCCCGTTGAAGCTGACCCTCGACGAGCAGGCGGGCCCCGTGGAGTTCACCATCCGCAAGAAAGGTTTCGTGGATCTGGTTCATCGCGTTTTCCCGCAGGGCAGCCGTCGGCTTCGACTGATCCTGCAGCCGAAAGCGCCTGCTGGGTCCTGAGCGATAGAATCGATTAATAGGCTCGCCCATCGGTCCGAACGCGCCGCTCGGCTTCAGACGCCCATCCCGGGATGAGCGGACGTGCATGTGTGATGCACCGGTACGTTCACCGCCTGCGGCTGGCGATCGAGCGCACCCACGTCTCGACCTGTTTTTCGAGGATCGGGAGGCTCACGGCGCCGCGACCGAGGACCGCGTCGTGAAAGCCCTTGAGGTCGAATCTATCGTTTAGGCGTCGCTCTGCGTCGCGTCGCAGCCGCCAGATTTCAAGCTGACCGGTCTTGTAGGCGACGGCTTGTCCGGGCCACACGATGTATCGGTCCACCTCGTTGTCGATGTTGTTGGGCGCGAGGGCCGTATGCTCGAGCATGAAGCGTTTGGCGCGGTCGCGGCTCCAGCCCATCGTGTGAAGGCCGGTGTCGACCACCAATCGCGCGGCGCGCCACGCTTCGAAGCTGTGCATGCCCATCCGATCGAGGTCCCCGGTGTACAGGCCCATCTCGTCGGCGAGCTGCTCGGTGTACAGGGCCCAGCCTTCGACGAATGCGGTCATGCCCATGTGGCGCCGAAACGCGGGCAGCGCCGATCGTTCCTGGCTGATGGCGATCTGGAGGTGATGGCCAGGGATCGACTCGTGAAAGGATAGGACCTCCATCTCGAAGCGCGGCCGGGTCTCGGGCGCGTACACGTTGATGAAGTAGCGGCCGGGTCGGGCCCCGTTGGGCTCCGCGGGACGATAGTAGGCGGTGGTGGTGTAGGGCGCCGAGTACTCCGGAATCCGAGCCACCGCGCACTGGGCCTGGGGCAGGATACCGAAGTACGAAGCGATGGCCGCGCGGGCCTTGGCGAGGCTCGCCTCTGCTTTCGCTTCAATGGCTTCCGCAGAGTCGAAGTACAGCTCGCGGTCGGTGCGCAGCCGTTTCACGATCGCGGCGAGATCGTCGGTGCCGAACAGCTTCTTGCCGAGGGCCTGCATCTGCCGGTTGACCCGCGCGATCTCCCGAAGACCGGTCTCGTGGATCTGGCGAGCGGTCTTGGGGAGCGTGGTGTACGCGCGGATCCGCGCTTCGTAACACGGCCCGGCAAAGGGCAGGGGGCTGAGCCCGGGCGCGTCGTCGCCGCGGGCGCGAGGGAGAATCTCGGTCTTGATGAAGTCGCGGTAGCGCTCGAGGGCCGGTTTCACGCCTTTCGCCAGTGCGTCCTCGAGACCCGAGCGAAATCCGGCTCGCTGCAATCGCGTCCACGCCGGTCGTTCGACGTTGGCCGGCGCGTACATCGGCCACTCGGTGACCGGTTGCTTCAGCTGCTTATCGACCATGGCCAGAACTCGGCGGGTCGACTCCCCGTTCGCAAATAAGCCGGCTTTCACCCCTCGCCGCAGGTGGTCGGTGACGTTGTCGATGTACCCCTGTGCTTTCTCGTACCGATGCACGAGCAGCTGTGCGTCTTCGAAGTCGATCACGCGATGGAGGTCGGCGAGGAAGTTGAACTCGGTGATGGGGTTGCCCCGAGGGGACAGCGACCACTCCTCGAATCGGCACACGGCGCGGTCGAGGTCGTCTTCGAGCATCCGGACGAACAGGCGCCGAGTCGTTTCGTCGTCGTCGTCGAGGCCGCGGATCGCTTTCGCTTGCTCGACGAAGGCCCGGTCGGCAACGCGGCGCGCGGCGATTCCCGCCCGGCTGTTGTCCGCGAGCTCTCCGTCGTATCGATGGTCGCCCAGGCTGGTCGCGAGCCGAGGTCGAGTGGCGAGTCGGTCCTCCCAGTGACGCTGCAGGAGCGCGGCGAGGGCCGCGTTCTGCACCCCGACGGCGTGGTTGGCGATAGATGCCGACTGCGCCTCGTGCGCGTGGCCGTGGGTCGGCTCCGCCGGCGGCGGGACCGATGGCGCGGTGGTGCACGCGGCGAGCACGCAGGGCAGCAGTCGGATCGACCTCGGGATAGGTCTTCGCATGGCGGACGCTTACCACCGCCGTCGTCGGTCCGCCTACCGAGCGATGCCTCGGCTCAGTAGACGTTGTACGTCTTCCGGTTGCGTTCGTGCCCTTTCGCGGTCTTTGCGAAGTGGATTCGCCCCTGCTTGTCGTGAAGGTAGTACCAGTACGGACTCTTCTTCGGTCGCAGGGCGGCCTTCAGGGCGTCGAGGCTGGGGGCGCCGATCGGGGTCGGGGGGAGGCCGATCTTCGTTCGCGTGTTGTAGGGATCTGTCCTGTCTCGGAGTTTGCGCAGGAACGCTCGCCGGTCGTTCCAGTTCTCGATGGTATAACGGCTCGTAGCGTCGACACCGAGGGGGGTGCGGGCGTCGAGTCGCTTGTACAGCACGCCGGCAACTTTGGGGCGGTTCTTGGGATCGTGCTCCTCACGCTCGAGAAGCGACGCCATCTTCACCAAAGCGCTCAGGCTTCGCCCGCTGCGCTGGATCTCGGCCTGATGGGGCTTCACGAACCGTGCGTGGAACTCGTCGAGCTGACGCTGGACGAGCTTGCGAGGGTCAAACGCACCCGCCCGAACCATATACGTATCCGGCAGGAGGTACCCCTCCAGACTTTCCGATGGCGCAGAAAAAGGAATCCGATAGCCCGTCGGGTCGCTGGCCGCCTCGATGTACGCGCCGGGCGCGATGAGACCCTTTTCGGCAAGGGCCGCGTCCGCGTCCCGAAGCCGCCACCCTTCCACCATGGTGAGGGGGAAGTCTTCGGAGATCGGCTTGGCGGCGAGCGCCTCGATGAGCTCGGGGATGGTCATCGACGCGCTGAGCTCGTGTCGTCCGGCCTTGGGGCTGGGCACGCCCGGGTTCAGCTTGAGGTAGATCTTCCAGATCGTCGCGTCGTTGAGGAGCTTGGCCTGTTCGAGCTTCGACCCCAGCGAGCTCAGCGTGGCGCCCTTGGGGACCGGGAAGGGGACGGTCTTGGCCCCGGCCGGCTGACGGGGTGTGTTGACCGCCTGCAGGTAGAACGCGTACGCCCCCGCCCCGGCGACGCTCGCCAGGATGACAAGAACCAACACTGCCCGCACGAACCGCATGCGGGCTCGGTACGGCGCTGCGCCCATCGGGTCAACCAGCGCGCGCCATACCTGCGCCGCAATCAGAATCGTGGCTCCGGCAAGAAACAGCGGGCCCGGGCGCTCGTCGACGAGCCAGAATGCCCACAGTGGGCTCATGATGGGCTCCAACAGGATGATCAACGCCCCTTCGAGCGCGGTCGCACCCTGCATTCCGGAGATGAACAGCAGGTGTCCGGTCGCCTGTTGGAGGACGCCGAGAAAGAGGATCGCGCCCCAGTCGACCGCGGTCGGCGCCGGACCGTGAAGGGCGAACGGCAGGCACCCGACGGCGATCATGAAGTTGCCCGCGGTGACCGCGGCCAGGCCTTCGTCGAACGTCAGCCGCCGATAGCTCAGGATCAAGAGGGCAAACAGGACGCTGGCGAGCAGGGCGGCCAGGTTGCCGATGAGGCGACCGGGGCTCGGGTCGTCGAAGGCCAAAATGATCACCCCTACCAGGGAGATCGGGACCGATATGATCTCCGAACGCCGGGGTCGCTCCTGGCCGAATACGACGGTGAGGAGCAGAACCCAGACCGGGGCGATATTCTGAATGAAGATCACGTTGCCGGCCGTGGTTTGCTGATTGGCGAAGACGAACAGGACGCAGTTGGCCGCGTGGTAGGCGCCCGCCAGTAGCACCGCGGGCTTGAAACCTCGTCGGGCGGCGGGCAAGACGGCCCACAGGACGATCCCCGCGAATAACGCGCGCCCGCCCGCGATCTGAAGCGCGCTCAGGTGGCTCAGTTTGACCGCCGCACCGCCGGTCGACCACAGCAGCGCGGCGGCGACGATCATCAGCCGCGCCCGGCTATGGCTCATCGAGGGCGTCACGCAGCCCCTAGGCGACGAGGGTATCGACGAGCGAGAGCAGCGTGTGAAGATCGTTTTCGTGGGCGTCGGCGCCGACGTGGCGCCACAGGTCCGGGTCCCAGCGATACGCCTGCCCACCGACGACGACGGGGGGCGCCTTCGGTAGGTCGCGGACGCTGCGGATGAGGGTCGATGTTCCGGGCAGGTTCAAGGCAAGCGTCGTCGACACCATGACGCAGACGATGTCGTTGTTCTCGATGAGCGGGAGGAGGGTCTCGGCCGGCGTATTGCCGCCAGTAAACAGCGTGTCGAAGCCGGCGAGGTCGAGGGCGTCGCGGACCATCGACGCGCCGATCTCGTGAATCTCACCGGGGGAGACGACGACCGCCACGGTCTGGTGGCGGGGGCGCGGGCGCGGAAGTCGAGGGAAAGTTCGTATCATCGCCCGATAGGCGGTCGCGGTCGCGATGTGTTCCTGGGCTTCGTCGATCTCGGTCAGGGCCCACAGCCGGCCCACCCGATGGAGGGCGGGGGCGACCACTTCCTGCCACCACACGGGGATCTCGGCCGCGGCGGCGACGTTGTCGACGATGACGTCTTCAGCCCGACCCGCGTCAGCGTCCAGCAGCGCATTGACGAACGCATCGAATGGAGCTCGGAAGCGGTCGGGGACCTCGAGCTCGGGCTCCGGCTCGAGGGCCCACGAAACGAGGGCCTGGTGACGGTTGACGACCGCCTCGTACAGCCCTTCGAGGTGTCGGGTGTCGACGCGGTCGGCCAACACGCGACGGATGGCCACCGGCCACGCGAGCAGGATCTTGAGCAGCGCCGCCTCCGAGAGCCCACGGGCGATGAGGGCGCGGTATGACCACGCGAGGCTCTCCACTAAACACAGCTCGCTTTTGAGCTCGAGGATGGCGCACAGAAACCCGACGTGAACTCGGTGAAAATCGGACATTCGCACCGCGCTGAGGTTCGTGGTGCCGAGCCGATACTCACGGTCGCCGATCAGGGCCGCCTCGACTTCGTGGGCCACCAAGAATCGGTGAGTGCGGAGCATTCGAATCGCCTCCGGCGGCACCAATCGCAACCGCGACTCCAGGGCGGTGAGGAGGTCTCGCCGCAGGGCGGTCTGGTCGAGCGATTCAGCCACGGATCTGCGGCGGGGAGATGGGGTGCATCGTGCACACCACGGATACGGGTTGGCCATTGTCGCCGAGGACCGGATCGAGCTCGTAACGGAACTGGACCGCGCCTTCGTCGTGCGCGATCTGAACCGCGTCCTCCCGTCGATGTCCGGTGCTCAGCGTCTGCTCGACGTTCGCGCGGAGGCCTTCGTCGTCGAGCAGTCCGTCGCCGAATGATTCGAACAGCCGGCGCGCGGCCGCGTTCTCGTCCGTGCGGTGTCCCTGATGATCGAGAACCAGCACCGGGTCGTCGATGCCGTCGAGCGCGGTCCGCAGGGCCCGGGAACGCAGCTGAAGCTGTCGCTCGAGCTGTTTGCGGGTGGTGATGTCGGCGAAGGTCAGAATGACGCCCTCCACCACGTCGAGGCTCGTTCGGTACGGGCGGATGCCCATCGCCAACCAGATGCCTTTGGCGTTGACGACCTCTCGCTCCAGCGGTGTGTGCGTCTCCAGGACTTGCCGCGCATCGTCCAGCACTTCGTCATACTCGAGGTTGCTGGCGAGATGGGAGAGCGGACGGCCGACGTCGGCGGGCAGAAGGCTGAAAGAACGGGCGATCGATGGCGAGTAGCGCCGGATCCGCAGCTCGCGGTCGAGAAACAGGGTTTCGATCGCCGTGCCTCGGATCAGATTGTCGAGGTCTTGGTTGAGCTCCACCAGCTCCGCGATCTTTCGCTGGTGTTCGGCGTTGACCGTATACAGCTCTTCGTTGACCGACTGCAGCTCCTCGTTCGTGCTCTGCATCTCTTCGTTGGACGACAGTAGTTCTTCGTTGGTGGCCTGCAGCTCCTCGTTGCTGGTTTCGAGCTCTTCGATGGTCGTCTCGAGGCGTTCCTCGGTCGCCCTCAGCTCGGCGTGAAGGTCGGCGGCCTGCAGCTGGTTCATCCGTTCGACGGCGTCGGCGGCACGCCGGGGGGCGGCCGGCGCGTACTGCGTATCTTGCTCCACCGAGATCAAGTATAGGTCCGACTTCAGACGCCGGTCGCGAATCGGCTCTGCGGCCAGGACCACCCGTTGGTCTTCGTCCTCGGTCTTGACCGTGACCCCGGGGTACGAAATCGGGTTTCGTGTCCGCCGGATGCGGTTGATGGCCGCGATGACCGGGGTCCGGAGGTCAGGGTGGAGAACCGACTCGATATCGAGGCTGGTTCGTCCGGGGCCCATGGCCAGGTATTTGGAGGCGTCGCCGAACACGTGCACGAGCTGATGTCGCTCGTTCACCATCAAGGTCGGCGGAACATACCGCTGAAGAAGGGTATGGAACGCGGTGTGAACCATGGGCTCGTCGGTGACCCGGGGTTGCCGGACGATCGTGGCCTCGTTCTGCTCGATGGGGAGCTTCTCGGCGATGCGGATGTCTCGCCGTTTTCTGAACAGCTTGACCCGATGGTCGATGGCGTCGAACTCGTCTTCGACGTCACCGAGGCTCTCACTCGGACCCAACAGGAGCAGCCCGTTCTTCTGCAGCGCGAAGTGAAAGATGGTGATCACTTTGCGCTGGGCGGCGGGCGTCAGGTAGATGAGGAGGTTCCGGCAGCTGATCATATTCAGCCGGGTAAACGGGGGGTCCTTCAGGAGGTTGTGGGGCGCGAACACGATCATACGCCGCAGGTCAGGCTGCACTCGGTACATGCCCTCGAAGACGTCGAAGTGTTGGCGGAGCACATCGGGGCTCTCCGAGATCAAATCTTCGGCGTAAATGCCCGCCGACGCGACGGCAAGGCTGTCGCGATTGACGTCGGTGGCGAACACTTTGATCTGATTGGCGTCGTGGCCCGTCTGCAACGCGTGTTCGCGGAGCAGGGCGGCCAGGGTGTAGGCCTCTTGTCCGGTCGCGCAGCCCGGGACCCAGACTCGAGGGCCGTCTCGGCCGGCGTTTTCGAACAAGGGCTCCAGCTCGACCCGCAGCCTCTCGAAGGCCTTGGGGTCTCGAAAGAACTTGGTGACGCCGATCAATAGATCGCTATGGAGGGCGGCCAGCTCGTGTTCGTCCGACCGCAGAATCGCGAGGTACGCTTCGATCGCTTTCACGCCGGACGAAGTCATGCGCCGCTCCAGGCGCCGCATGACGGTCATTGGCTTGTATTGGGACAGATCCATCCCGTGATGGTCCAGCAGCAGGCTACCGACCTCGGCCATGGCCGGCTCATCCTGGTCGGTCCCTTGGCCGGCGGACCAGCGCGGCTGCCGGGCGTGTTCGAGGATGCGGTTGGGCATTTGACCGGGGGTGAGGATCGCATGGGCCTGTCCGGTCGCGGCCGCGCTCACCGGCATCCCTGAGAACTTTGCGCTGAGCTCGTCCTGAACCAGGACGAGCCCGCCCCCGTCCCGGATCTCCCGGATGCCGCGCGAGCCGTCGGTGCCGGTGCCGGAAAGGACGATGGCGATCGCCCGCGGACCGAGCTCGCTGGCGAGGCTTCTAAAGAACAGGTCGATCGGAAAGTTCAGCACCCCGGTCGGACGTGCGGTCACCAGCAGCTCCTGGTTGCGGATCGCGAGCTCTTTGCCGGGCGGAATGAGATAGATCGTATCCCGGTGCAGCTGCATGCCGGTTTCGGCCCGGAGAATGGGCATCGCGGTTCGTCGGCCGAGCAGCTCATCCATCATGCTTTCGAAGTCGGGGGACAGATGCTGGATGACCACGAACGCCGCCCCGGTGTCGGCGGGCATCGCCTGAAAGAGCTCCTCGAGCGCTTCCAGTCCGCCCGCTGACGCACCGACGCCGACGATGAAGGGTGGGTCCAGCGGGTCTGGGGTGTCGCCGAACGCCTGTGGAGACTCGCTCACCCCGGTACCCTACGATGGAATCGTCGATTTTCTAAGTGTTCAGCGAAGTTCGAGCGCCACGACATTGCAGCCGTTGGGGCGGGCGGTCGTCGACGCGGACGCTTGCGCGAGGGTGCTGGTCCCGACGTCCAGGGCGGCGACCTGCACCGTGAGCTCGAACGCCGATGCCGGGGCGGGGGTCACGGTGACCGCGATGCTGCTCGAGCCGTCTTCCAGCGCGTCTGCGGTCGGAAATCGCTCCCGCCACCGCAGTCCTTGGGCGAAGACCGTGATGGCGACGAACGCGACCTCAGGCCCGAGCGCCGGGTCGGCAAGGCTGAAGTCGAGCTGAAAGCTGGTGGGCAGGTTTTCACACTCATCCAACTCACCGCACGCGGCGGCGACCAAGACCATCCCTGCCGCCCACCCGCGCAGACCGCGCATGAACCGCCGATCGAACGTGGCCTTCATTCAGAATCGATCCCAGGTGGACGTGTCCGTCGAACCCAGCTCCCCTCCCGGCACGAAATCATCCCCGCCCGAGAGTTGAACGCCGGTCACGACGATGACCGCCCCGATGGCGGCGACAACGCCCCAGAACCACCAGCGGGTGATGATCGGCGTATGGCCTTGGCGACCGGTCTCGATCCCCGGCTCGCCGACCGCGATCGGGGCCCAGATCGCCTGAGGAATCAGCCGGACCTCGAGGCGATTGAGCCGATCGGGTCGGACCTCGATGATGGTCATGAACGGCTCGGTGCCAGGTTGGGTGATTTCGACTCGGTGGGGGCCCGAGGCAAGGGTCAGCACCGGCAGGGGGGTGGAGCCAGCAACCGCTCCGTCGATGGTGACCTCCGCGCCGTCTTCGCTACAGATGATCAGCAGCTCACCGGTGGGCACACTCGCGGTGGAGCTGGTGGCGACCCCCGGCGCCGCGGACACCAACGCCGCGGCCAGGGCGATGAACGTCGAGGGGGTCATTGCCGGCGAGCGAAGAATCGTGGCCGCTTGACGCTACCGGACACCTGGTAGGTGTAGAACCCGTCGCGTCCTTTGGCTCGGCGGATGTTGTTCAGCAGCGCACCGAGCAGCGGCTCCTTCTTCAGAAAAGCTGGGGTCGGCTTGAACGAGATTTTGAAGTTCAAAATGCTCCTGTCGAGCGGGCTGCCGAGGGTGACGTCTCCGTCGAGTCGCAGCAACACTGTATCTCCCGTGAGCTCCAGGCGTTCGAAAGTCGCCTTGCCCTTGGAGACGGGGATCGTCCAGTCGAGGTTCCCCACCGGGAGCTCCGGCACCGGGAACGCTTTGATCATTCCGCCCTTCAGGATTTCGAGTCCGGTTCCCTTGATCTTGATGATCCCTTCCGACTGCTTCGGATCGTTGCCCACCAGCATGTCGACCGCGAGGTCGAGACCGCCCGCGAGCGGCAGACCCGTCGCTTCCGCGAGACCTGGAACCAGCGCCAGCTCGAGGCCGTCGGCGGTGGCGTTGACCTGCATGCCGTCGGAAGCTTCGACGACGTCGGCGTGAACGTCGCCCTTCGCGATCGGCGCATCGACGGTGAACCCGCGGCCCCCGGTCAGCAGCGGGAGGAGGTGGGCGCGGGCGGTGACCTGAGCCAGCTCGATGGGCTCCTTGGCGCTCGCTCGGCGGATGACCACCCCTTTCGCCACCGCGCCCGTGAACCAGCTGGGTTCCAGTGATTTGGCGGTAATGGTCATGTCCGTCTGCTGGGAAGCGAGACCCAGCAACCGGTCCTTCGCTGCGTCGAACGGGAATGTCCAGTACACGCTCACCGCGAAGGCGAGCAGGAAGAACGCGACGTAGCCTACGATTCGCAGTGCAGACATGACTCAGCTCGAGGTCTTGAAAGTCCCGACGGTGACCGTCGCATCCAGCATCTCTTTGTTGTCGAAGCGCTGCTTGATCTTCAGTCGGCGAACCTTGACCAGAGGATTGCCCTGCTCGACCTGTTTTAGAAAGTTATACAACCGATCGAGGCTAACATTTCGCAGCAGGACTTCCGCCGCTTCTTCCTTAACCTGTTCGGACCCCGTCGATTCGCCGGGACGGTCGCGGATGTTCGCCAGCTCGATGCCTGCGAGCTTGCCCTTATCTTCGAGATACGACAAGATCCGCAGACGGTTGTTGCTGCGAACCCGGTTGGCCACCCGGCGCTGGTCGGTCAGACGACGCTGGTAGTCGGACCGAAGCTCGCCCACCTGGGCCAGTTTCTTTTCTTTGGCTTCGATGCGCAGCTGGCGGGCCGCGACGCCCCGGTTGACGAAGTACCCGCCGAAGCCGAAGAACATCACCAGGATCGCCGCAACGAGGAACACCACCATCAGCTGTTCGCGCCCCGATAGCCGCTCGAAAGACGCCCCCCATTGCGCGTAGAGCTGTTGCAGACGCTCTTTCATCAGCGGCACCCCAATCGAATGTTCAGCTGGAACTCGACGCTTTTGCCGGAGCTCTTCTTATTGAGACGGCCCTTCTTGATCGACTCGAAGCAGTCGTTCTTGGCCAGGGCCGAGTAGATCTTATCGACGGCTTCGAAGCTGGCCGTCTCCCCTTCAATCCGGGCGCGCTCGACGTTGATGTCCATCTCGGTGATCACCGTGGTCTCTGAAAGGTCGGCGGGGATCAGCGACGAAACCTCCGCCGCGACCAGGAACGCCGAACGTTCGGGAAGCTTGAACGCCCCCAGCTCGCTGCTCGGCTGCGTGAGCACCGATATCGCCACCGACGGCTCACAGATCGGCCGCCCCACGACCTTTTCGGTGATGTCGCAGAACTGCTGGTCGACTTCCGCCTCCCGCTGCCCCAACGCCTGAAACCTGACCGCCACGTTCACCATGACCAGCGCCATCAGCGCGGCGAGGGCGCCGGCCATGAACGGTACTCGGCGCCGGAAGTTCTGCAGCGAGCCGGCGAAGGCGAACGCTCCCTTGCGCATCTCGATCTGCGAGACCGGTAGGTCGCCGACGGGGCGCAGGGCGAGACTCAACGCCTGGGCCATGGCGCCTCGACGAGGGGCGTCGACCTCGCGCTCGACGACCTGCTCGACCGCGGCGCCGACCGCGACGGGTACGTTCAACTGTTCGGCCACGAACGCGGCCAGATTCCGGATGCGGGCCCCGCCTCCCAGCAGGTCGATGCGTCCGATGCGCACTCGCTTCTCCCGCCGGATGGCCTGCATCGTTCGCCGGAGCTCTCTCATGAGCGGCGACAGGCCTTGGGAGACGGCATCACTCATCCGCTGGGCGGCGTCCGATGGCGCCGGATAACGGGAGGATGCCACCAAGGCGTCCTCGTGTTTGCCGGCTTCGGCCGCGTCCCACTCGAGCCCGTAGGCTTTCGCGACCGCTTCGGTGACCGCCCGCCCCCCGTGACGAATGACCCGGACGTAGGCGACACCTTCCGGTCCGCACGCGCAGATCAAGGACCGCTCGTGCCCGATGTCGAGGAGCAGACGCGCTTCGGGCGGTCCACCGTCGTCGAACGCGCTGGGGATCGACAGCTCCTCGGTGGCGGCGCTCGGGAACTCGGGTTTGGATGCGTCGTCGGCGAGGTAGTGGGAGTACAGGTTGAACAGCGACAGGACGTCGACGGGAACGAACTTCGGGTCGACGTCGGCTTCCCGACATACGTCGAGCAGCGCCTTGATGTGGGTGGCCTTGGCCGCAGCGGCGATGCTCAAGGAGCCGCCGTTGGCCGTCTTCTTCAGCAGCTGATGGTCGTAGCAGGCGTCGAAGACATCGAACGGGAGCACGTCGGCCAGCTCGCCGGCCATCGTTTGATCGACCTTTCGGGTGTCGGCGAAGGGCAGGGAGATAAACCGGATCGACGCGCTCTCGGCGGGCAGTCCGACGACGTAGGTGTCCGCTTTGAGGGCGGGGTCTTCCACCAGCACGCGAAGAGCGGCGATCTGGCGATCGGTGAGATCACCCGGGCTTCCGGCCGGAATCGGGGCTTCGCGTACGGCGGTGATCTTGAAGCCCCGGAACGCGGACTCGATGACCACCGCTTTGATCGACCACGTGCCGATGTCGAGGCCGAGGATGCTCTGAGGCATGGATCAGTCCTCCCGCCAATATTTGATTTCGCCGGGACCGTTGCCGACCGGGCGCCACACCACGGTCAGTCGGGTAGACGCGTCGTTGACGCGGCCGACGGCGGTGATTCGATAGATATTGGGCTCATTGTCGAAGTCGAAACGCGCCACGAGCTGCTCGAAGTTCTCGCGATCGTAGGGGACCTCGGCTTCGTCCAACAGGGTCTTCAACACGTCTTTGGAGAAGCTCACCATTCCCCCCGAGAGGGCGGTGAGCGCGGTGTACGCCTCCATGAACCGCTCGAAGTAGTTGGCGTAGTTAGGGGTCACGATGGGGTTCACGAACGTCGGAAAGACCAGGTCGCGAAGTTGATCCGGCGAAGGGTTCTTCACCGAGATGGTGTTGCGGTCGCCCCATACCGTGAAGTGGCGGGCGAATAGCCGCATGAACGCGTCGTTGACCATGGGGACCATCCGTAGCTCAGCGAGGGAGTTGTACATTCCATCCTTGGGCTTGTAGTCCGAGTTGTAGGGAAGATTGCCGTAGCGGGCATCCTCGGCCGCTCCGCTCACCTGGTCGCCGGTGAGCGCGGTGACGGGATCGATCGTCTCGTTGCCGTCGGCCCAATCGATGATGTTGGCGATGACCTCGACTCGGTTGCGCTGCGGGTCTCTCGAATCGCCCATGTTCTCGAACAGAACGTCGTACTTCGGGTGGGCGAATACGGAGGCGATCAGGCGAGGCATGACGTTCTGTGCGCCGACTCCATAGTTGCCGTTGAGATTGATCTTGGTCTGCTCGTTCGACACGCCCTCGATCCAGAACGAACCCGTGAAGTCGCCGAACGGCCGATCGTCGCTTTCGTCGGAGACGATCGCGGCATCACTGGGGGTCCGGTCTCGGTCGACGATGCCTTTGATGGTGTCCGAGGAGACCAAGAATCCGGACATCTCGAACAGCGGCACCGGCAAGAGGCGGCTCACGATCGGGTTCGAGCTGATCAGGTTCTGAAACCGCAGCACGAACAACTCGAGCTCCACCGCACTTCGGGCGTGAAAGTGCGCTTGCAGCTGGTCGCGCGCGTTGGCGGCGGCGCGGACGTTCACCTGAGCCTCGTTTTCGAGATCCGCGGCCATCGCGGCGAGGATGGTGGTGATGACCATGACCATGATCAGGGCGACCCCGCGGCGGGCCCGTCCGGGCGCACGAGGGGGCTCGTCGGGCCAATATGGCTCCCGGACCGGCGGGACCTGGGCGCGGTGGCCTCGGCGGCGGTCGGACATCGGCTGATAAAGCTGGCGGAGAACGCGCATCAGATGGGGTCCAGTTGGGCAGTGAGGTTGATCCGGGTCTTGGTGACGAATTTCAGCTCTTTTCCGTCTTCGTCGTCGCAGGTCATGGTGATTTCGACGATGGACGGGAGTCGACCGCGGAACTCGGTATTTTCGGTGTCCCACTCATCGACCCAGTCTTGGCTGCGATCGTTCCAGAACCGGAGCTTGAAGCTCGTAACGTTCTCGGCCAGGGGATAAGCGCGTCCGCCTTCTTCCCACTCGATGTCGATGATCGACGATTCCCGGCGCATCAGGTTCTCGACCTCGGGGTCGTCGGGATCTCGAGCCCCGAAATAGCTGATCTCGTTTTGGTCGGACTCCTTGGCGTTCGACCGCAGGATGTCGTGAGAAAACGACACGAAGTGAATCTCGTGAAAGTCGCCTCTCGGGTCCGCCTTGAAGTGGGTCAGCCACTTTCGCCCCGTCCGCGAGTTGCGGTGGCGCTGATCGGAGGTCAAGAAAGCCATCGATAGCTCGCGCGCCATCCGATTCATGGCCACCCGAATGTTATGATACCGGCGGTCGATATCGGTAACCGTTTCGTACGCATCGAAGGACCGGGCGATCGAGCCCCAGGTCAAGGCGCCCATAATGGCCAAAATGCTGACCGCCATCGCGACCTCGATGAGGGTCAGGCCGCGTCGGTGTTCTCGACTGTTGTCTTGAGGGGCCATCAGTTCACCGGGTTCGTATTGGGGTTGGATGGCGGACGAGGCTGGAGCCGTCCGGGGTTGAGCTGGCCACCCGGGAGCAGCGGTGGCGCCCCGGTGGGGGCACCCCGCCCGCCCGGAGTCAGCGCTCCCGCCGCCCGAGAGCCGGCAAGGCTGAGGCGCCCGTCGGTCGTCACGTACTGAACGAACCGGATGGACTCCAGATCGATGCCTTCGCGTCCCCACGTGATGTCCAAGGTGATCTCTCGGATCGCGTTCGACAGGGTCTCGCCGACCTGCTTGAACACGAGCTCGATGCCTCCATTCTGCAAGAGATCTTTCACCTCTCCGATCTCCTGGGGCTGCTCGGCGACGTCTTCGACCGAGGTACCGTTGAGGCCAGCGAGCATCGCTTGCATCTGGCCCGGGAGCTGTCCAGCGGCGACGTCGGATTCGCCGCCCAGCAGCGGGCCCAGCAGTTGGCCGACGTCGATCTTGACCGGTCGGACGCTGGCTTCCCACTTCATCGACGCATAACCTTCATCCGAAAAGTCGCCGTCGTACTCTTTGTCGGACTCCGAGAAGCCGTCTTTTTGGACCTGCATCTCGATGTCCAGCATCTTCGACCGAGCCAACATCGTGGCCACGGTCACCGCCCGCGCGTAGTTCGAAGACTCGAAGCTGTTCGCATTGATCCCAGCGATCGCGACCAGGGTGATCGCCAAGATCGACAAAGAGACCATCACCTCCAGCAGCGTGAATCCTCGAGCGCTCATAGGCGGCCTCCTTCCTCGCTCGCGTCGTAGGCCTCACCGCGGCCGTCTTCGAGCTTCTTGCGGTACATCCGCACCCGTCCCGTGAGCGGAGATACTTTTAAGGTGATGAAGTCATCGCCGTCGGTCAGCACGACCTGCGCCGGCTCCGTCCACCCGCCCCGGAAGAAGTGAAGGTACGCGATTCCCGAGGTAAACGGCTGCTCCTGGTGGCCGGTCCATACGGACTCGAAGGTGACGTCACCGGTGAGCTTGCGGGGCTTACCGCTTTCGCCGTCGGGGGCGAAAGCCGCGGCCCGGCCGCCCTCGAGAGCCTTGACGACCTCCGGATCGTCGTCATCGTCGAAGGAGAACGGAGAGTTGTCCGTCGCTTCGTCGTCGACCTTGGCCCCTTCCTCCCCTTGCGCCAGCTCTTGGGCCAGGCCGTACGGGTCTTGGGAGAATTCCAGCCACCACACCTGACGGTCGAGGTCGAACCCGATGCGCTGGATTCGTTTCTCCATGATCGCCCGGTCGTAGCTGAACTTGATCGCCCCCGTGATCTCGATCGCCGCCGACCGAAGATACGCGTCGGTCACCGCGTTCAGGCTGGTCACCCCGACCCCCATGATCAGCACTGCGATCGCCAGACCGAACATGATTTCGATCAGCGTCAGTCCGCTCTGTGCGGCATGCCGGCGGTGGGGGGTGGCCATCCGAATCACCAGTTCTTGATGTCGTCGTCGGTGTCCGCGACCCCGTCCTCCCCCTTCGACAGGAGATCGTACTTCGAGGGGTTGTGGGTTCCGGGCGAGACGTAGACGTAGTCGTTGTTCCAAGGATCCTTGGGGATCGTCTCCATGATCGGCTTGCGGCCGCCGGGAGGGTTCTTCAGCGCGGGCAGTCCTTCGGCGGTGTTCGGATAGCGGTTGTACTTGATCTTGTAGAGATCGAGCGCTTCCGAGAACCGGTTCATCTGCAGGTCGGCGCTGTCGCGCTTGGCGTCGCTCAGCGAGTTCGCGACTTGGATGCCGACGATACCGGCGATGAGGCCGAGGATGGCCACCACGACCAGGATTTCGATCAGGGTCAAACCTTCTTGCCCTGGCCGAGGGCGGCGCCGGGGCTGGCGTTTGCTGTGAGTCATCTGAGTTTGGTTCATGTTCGAATTCTCCTCATCACCGTACGTGCTGAGACAATTGAAGGATCGGCAGGAGGATCGAGAAGACGATGAAGGCGACGCCCACGCCCATGCCGATGATCATGATCGGCTCGATCAGGGTCGTCAGCTGCTCCACCCGTTGATCCACCTGAAAGTCATAGTTGTCGGCGACGTGCTCCAGCATCTCTTCGAGCTGCCCCGACTTTTCGCCGGTGGCGATCATGTGGACGACGATCGGTGGAAACTCTCGGCTCTTTTTGAGCGGCGCTGCGATCGACTCGCCCTCGCGGATTGCCTCTCGCGCTTCGGACACGACCTCGGCCAGGCGATGGTTGTTCAGGACGTCCTTCGTGATGTCGAGGGCGTTCAACACCGGCACCCCGGACCGAAGCAGGGTGGCCAAGGTCCGCGCGAAGCGGGCGATCGAGACCAGCCGGACCACCGGGCCGAAGATCGGCGCTTTGAGGATGAATCGGTCCCAGTACGGCCGTCCGGCCGACGACTTCCGCCACCGATTGAACATGTAGATGAGCAGTCCGATCGCCGGGAAGATCAGCCACCAGTATCCTTTGATCATGTCGGCGCTGAAGATGAGGAGTTGGGTCTGCGGCGGCAGCTCGGCCTTCACCTGGTCGAAGATCTTGGTGATGCGAGGGATGACCACCACGAACAAAATGATCATGATCACCGAGCCGATGCCCAGCATGATCACCGGATAGAACATCGCGTTCTGGATCTGCGACCGCAATGCGGCCTGCGCTTCGGTGAAGTCGGCGAGGCGACCCAAGACCTGGTCGAGGGCGCCGGAGGCCTCACCGGCCCGGACCATGCTCACGTACAGATCGTCGAAGACGTCGCGGTGTTGGCCCATGGCGTCGGCCAGGGAGGAGCCCTCGTTCACTTGGGTCTTCACTTGACTGAAGATCCGCTTCATCTTGGCGCCTTCGACCTGGTCGACGATGGCG
>JANQQN010000496.1 GCA_028289325.1 Myxococcota bacterium
TGGTCCGGATTGTCGACGCCAAAGAGCGGCCGTTGTCGGACCGGCTCGCGGGCCGCTACGACCCCGCCAGTCTGGTGGCCGCGATGGACGCCGCCCTGCGCAAAGCGGGGCGCCCGGTCCCCGGGTATCTGTCGCTGCTGGGCCGGGAGCTCTCGGCCGAGCGTACCGAGACCGCCCTGTTCGCCATGCACTGCTTTTGGACCGGCGAAGCCTGTCTGGGCGCACTAGACGGCGTGGTAGCGACCCGTACCGGCTGGCGGGATGGCCGCGAGGTCGTCGAGGTGCGGTACGATCCCCGCCGTCTAGGGCTCGAGGCGCTGCTGACCGCGGGTCGTCGGTGCGCCGACCAGGTCTACGTTCCCGCCAACCGGGTGGCGCCGGCCCGACGGGTATTCGGGAACCGCGTGGTGGCCGGGGTCACCCATCGGCCGTCGCCGAAAGACGACCTGTACCAGCTGAAACACTCGCGGTTCGCGCGAGTGCCCCTGACCGCTCTGCAGGCGCAGAGGGTGAACGCCGACCTCGGTCAACGCCGTGACCCCCGTCGATGGCTGTCTCCGCGGCAGGAGGAAATCGCCCGGTCGATCGCCGCGAATCCGGAGCGGGGGTGGCCCCGACCGACCGGTGACTTGCGGTCCGATATGCGCCGCGCCCGAGCCGCCGGCTCCTGAACCTGTCCGTCGGTCCACAAAGATCGGTTAGGCTCTCGATTCAGTGTATTCCGTTCGCTTCGAAGCGGCCCTCAACCTCGCCGGCCTCCGGCACGCAGGGCAGACACGAAAAGGCACGGGGGCGCCTTACCTCGTCCACCTGGTTCACGTGGCGGCCATATTGCAGCGCGCCGGTTACGATGAAGACACACAGATCGCCGGCCTCCTGCACGACGTCGTCGAAGACACGACGTCGAGCAATGAGGAGGGCGAGCGCCTCCTGGCCGAGATTCGTCAGGCCTTCGGCAATCCGGTTGCGGATGCGATCGCTTCCGTGACCGAGCCGAAGCGCGACAACGCGGGGGTCAAGCTGCCGTGGCGATACCGAAAAGAGCAGTATCTGGCCCAGCTGGCCACCAGCCCGCTCATGGCCCTGCGCGTCTCGGCGGGGGACAAGCTGCACAACCTGACCACTCTTTCGGAAGAGCTGACCCGAAAGGGTGACGACACCTGGGCGCGTTTCAAGAAAGGGCCTGAAGAGACCTACTGGTTCTATCGTTCAGTGCACGCCGAGATTCGCCGTCGGTTGCACGAACCGTTGGTCGATGCCCTCGAAGATCAGATGCAACGGATGGGCATCTTGGACTGAAACAGTGCCTCCAACGACGGCGAGCGGGGACTCTTTTCGGCGCGCATTTTCGCCCGATCGATTACTCTTTGGTCGTTGGAGACACGATGACGTTCGAACGGTCCCGCACCCACTCCAATCCCCACATCCGCCTGGCGCCGGTGTCGGCGGGACCGACCTCGCGTGACTTCGACGTCGTGGTGATCGGCGCGAGCACCGCGGGCCTCGCGACCGCCGTCGCTCTGCTCCAAGACCCGTCACTTCGCGTGGCCATCGTTGCCCGCCGCGGCTCGACCCGCATCCACGCCGCGGAGCGACTCGGAGACGACGGCCGCGCTGTTCTCCAGCGGCTCAACCTGTGGCGCCTGTTCCTCGCCGAGCACCACGTTCGGACCCTTCAGCGCCGTGGATCGAGCACCGTAAGCAACCAAACTTTCATCTACCATCCCGGCAACTCGGGGTGGGCCGTCGACCGTCGATGGTTCGACGAGCTGCTCGCCTCGGAGGCGACGCGTCGCGGCGGAACTCTATTGACTCGCTGCGACTTGATCGTTGGCGCGTCCGCCAACGAGCTGACGCTGATCCCGTCCGACGGCCCTCCGTTGTCGGTCAACAGCCGCTTCGTTGTGGACGCCACCGGGGCCCGCGCGATTTACGCGCGGCGCCGCGGCGCTCGACGCAAGGTCGTCGACCGCCTGGCCGGTGTCACCGTCCGCTTCGCCATCGACGAACCGTACACCCCGCCGAAGGTGGAGACCTGCTCGGAGGGCTGGTGGCATTCGGATCAGCGACCCGGCGGTCTCCTCGTCAGCTGCATGACCGATCCCCGACGGGTCGGACGCCTGGGTCTGAAGTCTCTGGACGGATTCTGGGCCCTGCTCGAACAGACCGACTTCACGCGCCGCCGGGTCCGAGGGGCATGGGCGCAGTCTACCCCCGTCGTTCACGCGGCCAGCTATCATCGGCTGGAACCGATCGTCGGCGACGATTGGCTCGCGGTCGACGAGGCGGTGTTCGGACCCCATCCCCTGCTCGGCGATGGTCTGCGCCGGGCATTGCTGTGCGCGGATCAAGCCTCGGCGGCGATCCGCCACCATCTCGCGGGTCGCCGCGGGCTTGGCGAGTATGGCCATCGCGCCGCCGGCGAACACCATCGCCATGTGCGCGCCCTCGCCGGCTACTACGCAGGCGAGCAGGCGCGATGGCCGAATCGAGACTTCTGGCGGCAGCGCCGAGATCTGTACTGACTACGCGGTCTTCTCCAACCACAAGGTCACGGGTCCGTCGTTGACCAGGCCGACCTGCATCTCGGCGCCGAAGCGCCCCGTGGGCACCGGGCGCCCCAATCGATCGGCGAGCATTCGGGCAAATCGATCGCAGGCCGCCGCCGCCATCTCGGGCGGACCGGCTTCGATGAAGCTCGGCCGGTTGCCCTTGCGCGCGTCCCCGAACAGCGTGAACTGGCTGACGACCAAGCACTCACCGCCTACATCCTTCACCGACCGATTCATCTTTCCCGCCTCGTCGGCAAAGATGCGAAGGGCCGCGCACTTGTTGGCCATCCATTCCAGCTCGGCGTCAGTGTCGCGGCCATGGATCCCCACCAAGAGCAGAAGTCCTGGCCCGATGGCTCCGACCACTTCCCCGTCCACACGAACCTCGGCTTCGGTGACCCGCTGTAACAGCACGCGCACCCTTCGTCGTTGCGACACTGTCGGCGACCGGTCAACCCTGGTCGCCCGGCCTCAAGATCGCTCCGCAGGCTCCGCTCGCCGTACTAGATGAGCTCGGCGCAGATAACGAGCCACTCCGTGGCTCGTCGATTCACGCCCGCTCTTCCAGTGTACAGCCTTTGACGCTCCGCAGGCTCCGCTTGCGTACTCCGCGCCGGGTTC
>JANQQN010000517.1 GCA_028289325.1 Myxococcota bacterium
TTTGCATCACGTCGCCCACGAGGGCGGTGCGGAGGGTTTCGTCGGCCAGCCGCAGGGCGAGCACCCGGTTGAACACTGCACTTTGCACCGCCGAGCGAAGCAGGCTGCCGATCCGACTGCGACGACCCGTCGGCCGGCGCAGAAGGTCGAGGCCCTGCACCGCGTTGTCGCCGAACCGCCCGAAGCGCTGGCGACCGAATCCGTTGGGCAGGCCGCGTTGCCGAAGGGCGGCGAGGCAGGCTTGAGCCCGCGCCAGCCCGCCATCGGGGACCTCGCGCAGCCGGATATCGAACCGGTTGCTGGCCACGTGGCCCCGTCGGAGCTTGTTCGAGTGGCGGGTGGCGGCAACGATGGTCAGCGCCTCGTCTTGGATCTCGTTCAATGCCGTCTCTACCCCCGGGCGGTCGGGCACCGACAGCCACTGAGTGGCCACGGCCCACCGGTCTTTGAGGCCGGCGACGCCGATGTCCTCGTTCGAGATTCCGGTCGCCTCCACGATTCGACGGACGACGACCAGCGTGTCGATGCCGGTCTTGCGGATCTGTACGAACAGATGATCACCGGCCCCCGATAATGGGTAAGGCAGTGTCTCTTCGACGCGAAAGTCGTCAGGTGCCGACAACAGCACGCCCCCGCAGCCGGGCAGGTCCCGGGTGAGGCGGGGGGTCAACCAAGGTTCGGCGAGCGGATCAGCGTCCGTAGACCAGGATCTTGCCACCGTCCGGGAAAGCCACCTGGGCTTTGTTGCCTTCCTTGAGGTCGGTCACCAGGCCGAGGCCGAACTTCGGATGGTCGATGACGGAATGGGTGTCGAGGGCCATCTTGGGGCTGTACTTCTCGGCCTTGCTCAGGTCGTGACCCTTCACCAAGCCCTCGTAATCACTGGCCGAAGGAAGCGCGTTGGCGTCTTTGGCGGAGGCCTTTCGTTCGGCCCGACGGCGGCGAGCGGTGGCTTCGCTGGGGGAGTCAGGGGCGCGGTATGAGTGCTCCTTTTCACAGGTGTTGCACTTCACCTTGACGATCTTGTCCCCCACCATCGCGACGACGACGTGGCCCAGGACCAGGTTCTTCCCGCAGGAAGCGAGGCATTTTGCGTCGACTTCGTCTCCCGCCTTGTAGCTCGACTTGCGGAGCGCCATGGAACCTAAAGCCCTAGTTTGGATCCAGGGTAGGATCAAGATAAGAATCTTATGAGCCGAGGTGACCGCGCGCTATGGAAGCGCGCGGCGCCGGCGGTTGTTGTCAGGAGAACCCATGGGAATCTTCAGCCGGCTGTCGAAAGTCCTCGAATCCAACCTGAACACCCTGGTGGAGCGGGCAGAAGACCCGGCCAAGATGCTCGAGCAGGCCATCGAAGACATGAAGAAGGGGCGCAACGAGGCGCGCACCGCGATCATCGAGGCCAAGACCCAAAAGCGGTTGCTGGAGCGCCGCCGCGACAAAGCGCTGGCCGACGCGGCCGGCTACGAGCGGCGGGCGATGACCGCCCTCAAAGGGGGCGATGAAGAAACGGCCCGCAAAGCGGTCGAGCTGAAGCTCGCGGCCGAGCAACGGGCCCACGCCGAAGACGTCGCGGTCACCGAGCAAGACAACCAGATCGAACAGCTGTCCGCCGCCGAACGGGAGCTCGAGCGTCGCTTGGCCGAGCTGCCCGCCCGCCGGGCCGCCCTCGTGGCCCGCCAAGCCGCAGCTCAGGCCCGGGGCGCGCGGCTGAACTCCGCGAGCAAGGCCAAGAACTCCGTCTCATCGGCGATCGAGGCCTTCGATCGGATGGAGGAGAAGATCATCCGAGCGGAGGTGGAGGCGGAGGTCATCGCCGAACATCAGCCGCCGCTCGACGTCGGCCCCGAGCGGACCGATGCCGACGAGGCCCTCGCCCTGCTGAAAGCCAAGGTTCAAGCGCAACTGCCGTCCGGCCTCGAAGACGACGCGGTCGACGCGGAAGTGGTGGAGTCCGCCCCCGCGAAGCCGAGTCCCGTCGATGACAACCTCGCGGCGCTGAAAGCCAAGCTCCAGGCTGACGACTGACGCCGCGGTCGTCGTTTCTTCGTCTAGCGCTGCCGGTAACGTCATTTCTCCTTCGTTCGTAGCGTGAAATATCCCCCATAGGGCACCGAGGTCGTGGCGATCCTCCGACGGGGCGGTTAGTCTTCAGGCCTCGCCCTGCGAGCGAGTGAACGGATGTCTAGCTCGATAGCGCCCAACGTCGGTAACCACGACGATCCGCACCGCAAGCACGCCCAGGCGGCGGTTCACGCGTTTCAGCTGTTGCTGAGAGGCATCAAGAACATCGGGATCTATCGCCACGCCGAGAGCCGGTTTCCCGAGTACCTGGAACCGGCGCACGTGGCGTTTACCGCCCTGCTCGAAGACGAGCCGGTGCTTCCGCTGAAGGTCGGCCCGTACGCTCTCGAATACAAGGACCACGTCGTTTACCAAGACGACGACAAAGAGAACCTGACCTACAAGTTCTACAAAGACGGTCTGCGCTACCTCATCTTTCGGCGCGGGCTTCCGCTGGAAGAGCTCCTGCGATTCACGCTGCTCGCCATCTCCGACTTCAAGGAGGCCGAGCTGTTCCACGAAGACATGATCACTCGCCTGTGGAAGGAAGACCTCGTCCACGTCGAGCATGTCGTCGTCGAAGGGTTTGGGTTCGGTGACCTGTCGGAAGAGCAGGTTCAGGTCGAGGTCGACAAGATCATCGTTTACCTGCGTGCCCAGCTGGCCGCGCAGGGCGACAATCCGGATATCACGCGGTTCGCGCGGCTGTCGGTCGACGATCTCGAGCTGGAGCTCAATGAGCTCGAGCAGGTCCGGGGCGGGATCATCGCCGGCCGCACGGCCAACAAGGACGACAAGACCGTCGTCCAAGAAGACCTCTACCACGAGATCAAGTCGCGGCTGTTCGCCAAGATGGTCTTGATCCTCTTCCAGATCTTGGAGCTCGAGGCGGAGCCCAAAGACGGAGAGTTTCTGCTCGACGCGGTGACCCAGGTCTTGGACACCCTGCTCGTATCCGAGGACATCAAGGGCGCGGTGGCCTTGCTTCATCGCTTCGAACAGATCGTCCGGCGACCGCTGCCCCCGGAGCGGGCGGAGATGGTGACGAGCCTCGCCGATACGTTCAAGCGACGAATGGTCGAGTCCCATCGGCTCGATGCCGTTTCGAGTTACCTCGCGCTGAACAATAGCCTCGATGCAGCGGCGGTCACCGCTTACCTCGATGCGTGCGGGAGCGACGAGCTGATCCCCCTCGTGGCGATATTGTCGTCCATGGAGCGGATGGATGCTCGCCAGGTCTTGGTTCAGGTTCTGGCCAGGAAGGGCCGCAACCACGTCGACATCTTCGAGCGCCGTCTCAACCACAACTCGTCGAACGTGGTGAAGGATATGCTCAGCATCATCGAGCTCATCGACCCGCCGAGAAAGCTCCAGATGTACGCGAAGTGCCTCGACCATCCCAACATCATGATCCGGCTCGAGGGGCTCAAGATGCTGGCCAAGACCAAGAACGACGTGGCCCTGAAGTACATCGAACGATCGATGCGGGATTCGGACATTCAGATGCGGCTGGGCGCCTACCGAGCACTGGCCATGCGCAGCCCGCAGCGCGCGGCGCCGGTGTTCGTCAAAGCGATGAAGGCCGACGATTATCTGTCCAAGGATCAGCGCGAAAAGACCACTCTCGCCACCGCCCTCGGCGAGACGCGTTCCCAGATCGCGCTCGACTATTTTGCGAGCCTTTTCTCGCCGAAGTTGACCTTGTTCAATCGCGGCAAGGTCAACGAGTACAAGATGATGGCCATCGTCGGTCTCGCTCAGATCAAGAGCGTCGCCGCGTTCAAGGTTCTCGCGCGCGAGGTTCAGAACCGCAACAACACCAAAGAGATCATGCAGGCCGCGCACAAGGCGGCCCTGCGGCTCAAGGGCGAGCTGATCAGCGGCGCGGCGGGCGCGGAGCGCGCCGATGGTTGACTCGCGCCGCCGACCGCCACGGTCGCCATCAGCGACCGCCACCATGGGCCGGGGCGCCAAACCGGCCAAGCTCAAGAACCTCAACGAGCAAGGCTTCAATGACGACGCGATCTTCATGCGGCGTGAGAGCCGGATTCAGGCGTTCGGGGCCAAGATCGTATCGACGCTCTACATGCTCGTCAGGAACGTGAAGATCTATGCCCCGGACAACGAGATCTTCCTGAAGCCGATCGACATCCTCCGCGCCGAGATGAACAACGTATTGAGCCTCGACAAGAAGCTCAATCTTCAGGCCGCCGACACCCACGTCTACCTGAACGGAACCCAGCTGAGGATCGACTTCAACGCGCTGGAGAGCGTCAAGTTCATCACCACCGAGTTCGAGCAACGAGATATCGGCGGCTTTTCGACGGACCGCCCCGTGACTTCGCAGGAGATCCGCGACTTCCTGTACATGTTCACCACCGACTTCACGGGCGAGGTCAAAGAAGACGGGATCGAGGGCCGCGAGCTCGCCCACCTGCGGATGCAGCGGTTCGCAAAGGTCAAGGAGCTCATCGACAAGCTTCACGCGGAGATCGATCTCGAACAGCAGGTCGACCGTAAGAAGTACCTTCTGACGGTGTACGCACGCGCGATCTTCTTCATGCGCTACTACTTCGAAAAGGTCCTGCAGGGTGACCTGTCGATTCCTTTCGCCAAAGCGGGTCGGCTGGTTCAAGACGCGGTCGACCTGTGCCACGACCAACGGACCCACTTCTTGGGGGTCACGACCATGCGCACGGACACCGAGTACCTGGTGTACCACTCGGTCAATACGTGTCTGCTGTCGATCGTGTTCGGTTCGGAGTTGGGGCTCGACCGGCGTCAGCTGCACGAGCTGGGGATGGCCGCCCTTTTTTCTCAGGTGGGCATGGTCTCGATTCCGGAGCGGATCGCCAATCGAAAGGGTGCGCTGAGCGAAGACGAGCGCAGGCAGATCGACATGTTTCCACTGCGGTCGGCGAAACGTATCTTGCAGACCCGTGGCCTCGATAAGACCACGATGATGCGCATCGTCGCCGCGTACGAGTCGAAGGTCGACTTTGCCATTCCCCGCAAACTCGCCGACGGCGACATCGAGCTCGTGACGCCAAAAATGGGCCTCGGGGTGTACGGTAAGGTCATCGCCATCGCCGAGTGCTTCGACGCGCTGACCTCCAAGCGGCCCTTCCGAGACGCCTATGGCCCCGAGATCGCCCTCGCCCTCATGCACGGGGAGATGAAGTACAAGTTCGACCCCGTCTTACTGCGGGTGTTCATGAAGGTCATGTCCATCGCGCCCATGAAGATCCTCGAGGACGACGCCAACGCCATTCGGCTGGCCTGACCGCGGGCGAGGGGTCAGAGCGCCACGGGGAGACGGAATCGGACCGAGGTCCCCGCGTTGGGGGCACTGTCAATCTCGATTTCACCGCCGTGGCGACGGACCGTCGCTTGCGCCGCCGATAGCCCGACCCGCAGTTTGGTGCGGGATCCGGTGTAGGACCAGCCAAGCTCGAAGAGCTGAGCCCGCTGTGCCTCGTTCATGCCTCGGCCTGTGTCTCGTATGTGGACGACGACCGCCGGCCCGTCGGTCTCGGTCTGCACGGTGATCACGCCTTCGCCGTCGATGGCCTGCGACGCGTTCTGAAGGACGGTCATGAACGAGTGATTGAGCTCCCGCGGCCACCCTTCGATCGAAGGCACGTCTCGCAGCTGGCGCTCGATTCGGATCCGTGAGGGGAGGGTCGGTTCCAGCAGCGCGATCGCGCTCTGAAGCCCCTCTCGAACGTCGAACGTTCGCCGGTCCGCCTGGTCGAGCTGAGTGAACCGACGAAAGCTGTCGGCGACGGTCTCCAACCGCTTCAGCGCCGCCCCGCTGGCCTCGCGGGCGGCGGTGAGCGCGGCTTCGAGACGCTGGGCGTCGGCGGGCCGAGTTTCCGCCACCCATCCCGTAAGCCGCTTGGCCGCGGACTCATTGAGCTGAAGATTGCTCCGCAGTACGCCGACCGGCGTGTTCAGCTCGTGGGCGATCCCCGCGGCCAGTCGACCCAGCGCGGACATCTTCTCCGCTTCCACCAGCTGGGCCTGCATATCTCGCAGCTCCACGTATTTGAGGCGGTGAATCTCGGCGTCCTTCTTCGCCGCCTCCATCGCCGACCGCGACTCCACCTGGGCGATCTTGTTGCTGGCCTCGCGCTCCGCGAGCTGCGCCCGCAGGGCGTGGCAGCGCCGCAGGTGGCGGATGACCGCCGTCAGGTCTCCCTTGACTTCGTTCAGGGTCGCTAGCGCCTCGTGGGCCTCGGCCTCGGCCACCACCGACAGCGGATCCCCGGCCACTGCGCGCAACGCGCCGTTCAACTCCGCTTCCGCCTCGTCCAGCCGGCGTTGGCGAACGAGGATCAGGCCCAAGGCGATCTTGGTCGACGCGCCGACGAGCTCCCGCCCCACCCCCATCGGGAGGCTGTCGTAGGCCGATTGATATAGCCGGACCGCTTCGTCGAGCTCCCCCCGCGAATCGGCGATCTTGGCCATGACCACCAGCGCTTCACTCTGCACGAATCCGTTGCTGAGGCTCGTGCCGAGGTCTCGGCACAGCAGCGCATAACCCATCGCTTCATCGATCCGGCCCGCTCGCTGAAGAACGCCGGCCAGCCGGCTGGCGATCGTCGCTCGCCCCTGAATATCGTTGATGGCCTCGAACAGCGGCAAGGCACATTTGAGGTGGTCGATGGCCGCGTCGAGCTCCCCCGATGCGGCGAGGATGCCGCCTACGCTGCTCAACGCGTAACCTTGCCGCCCGGGGTCGCCGTGTTCTCGGGCGATGGCCAGCGCGTCGAGCGCGAGTTCGAGTCCGGAGTTCAGATCGCCGATGTGTTCGTACAACGAGGCGAGAAAATCTCGCGCCCCGGCTCGACCACTCGGGTCGCCGACTTCGTCGAACAGCGACTTCGCCTCCTCGGCCAGGGTGAACAGGTCTCGCAGACCGTCGAAGTCGACGATGCACATCGCGAGGGACCGGGTGGCGCGCGCTTGACCCAGCTTGTAGCCGATCTCGCGGGCGAGCTGTCGCGCCTCGGAGGACAGTGTGTGGGCGCGGGCGGTGTCCGCGCTGCGAAGGGCCCACGCGAGGTCGACCAGCGCGTCGACCCGGCGGTGAGGGTCGACGGGCGGCGCCGAAGCGCGGGCCAGCGCGGCCTCGAGCTCGGATACGTCGGGGTCGACCATGACCCATGCTCGCCGAAAGTTCGGCCGAATGTCATCGGTGGCGCTTCGGATTCGGACGAGGGGCGAAGGAAGACGGTGGTGCCCCCGAGCCGGGCGCCGATGCGCTTGCCGGGTCCGGTCGCCGGGCGTTAAGCACGCCCTATGGCCGACCGCTTCGAAGTCTTGCGACAGCCTTCCCGATCCGAGCTCGAAAACAGCAACATGGCGCGATTCATCCGCTGGCTCGAGTCGGAGGGCCACGGACGGTTCGAAGACTACGGTGCGCTGTACGATTGGTCCGTATCGAACATCGAGGCCTTCTGGGCCGCGGTTTGGGCATACACCGGGGTCGTGGCCAGCCAGCCCTACGAACGGGTGCTCGGGCGCAAAGATATGCCCCATGCAGAGTGGTTCGTCGGCGCCCGGCTCAACTTCGCCGAGAATCTTCTTCGGGAGGCGTTGCACGGCGACCCGGACCGGCCAGCGATCGTCGCCTTTACCGAATCGCGAGCGCCGGTCAGATGGACCTACCGTGAGCTGCTGAGCCAGGTCGCCGCGATTCAGAAGTTCCTGATCGATGAGGGCGTGACGCCCGGAGACCGGGTAGCGGGGGTGGTGACCCACGGACCGGAGGCGGTGGTCGCGATGCTGGCCACGACCAGCATCGGCGCGATCTGGTCGTCCGCATCCCCGGACTTCGGCATCAACGGGATCCTCGACCGCTTCGGTCAGATCGAACCGAAAGTCCTGTTCGCGGTGAACGGATACCTGTACGGCGGACGGACGTTCTCTCGCGTCGACGAGGTCCAGACCCTTGTCGAGGCGATGCCGTCCGTGGCTCGGGTGGTCACCCTCGGTCAGCTGCCCGACGGTGCGGAGCCCACCGGCGACCGCTATACGCGGTGGGACGACGCGCTCGCCGCCGGGGCGGGCCACACCGCGACTTTCGCGCAGATGCCGTTCGACCATCCTGTCTACATCCTCTACTCGTCCGGAACGACCGGCGTCCCGAAGTGCATCGTGCACGGCGCGGGCGGTGCGCTCCTTCAACACAGCAAGGAGCTGATTCTTCACGGTGACCTTCGCCGAGACGACACACTCTTCTATTTCACCACCACCGGCTGGATGATGTGGAACTGGCAGGTCTCGGGCCTGCTGACCGGCGCCCAGCTCGTGCTGTGGGACGGCTCGCCGGGCCACCCCAGCCTCGACGCGTTGTGGGCGATGGCCGACCAGGAAGGCGTGACGCACTTCGGAACCAGCGCCAAGTTCATCGGCACGTGTCGCAACGCGGGGCTGAAACCCAAAGACAGCCATACGCTGACGGCGCTGCGGGTCATCTTCTCCACCGGCTCGCCGCTGCTGCCGGAGGACTACGACTACGTGTACTCGGACATCAAAGCCGACGTTCTGTTGGGGTCGATCTCCGGCGGTACGGACATCGTGTCTTGCTTCGTCGGCGCGAGCCCCCTGTTGCCGGTTCGGCGGGGAGAGATTCAGTGCAAGATGCTGGGCATGGACGTCAAGGCGTTCGACGGCGACGGTCGGGAAGTGGTCGGAGACCGGGGAGAGCTGGTGTGCACGCAACCCGCGCCCAGCATGCCGGTGATGTTCTGGAACGACCCGGACTTCGCGCGGTACAAGAAGGCCTACTTTTCGGTGTGGCCAGGCATCTGGGCCCACGGCGACTTCATCAGCTTCAGCGAGTACGGAGGCGCGGTCATCCACGGGCGTTCGGACGCGACCCTGAACCCCGGCGGAGTGCGCATCGGGACGGCCGAGATCTACCGGCAGGTCGAAACGATGGCCGAGATCGCGGACAGCATCGTGGTCGGCCAGCAGTGGGACGGCGATGTGCGCGTCGTGCTGATGGTGGTGCTCAACCCGGGCTACGCGCTCGATGAGGCGCTGGTGAAGGCCGTCAAGCGCCGGATCAAAGAGGGGGCGAGTCCCCGCCACGTCCCCGCGGTGATCGTGGCCGTGAACCAGATTCCGTATACCCGCAGCGGTAAGAAGGTGGAGATTGCGGTCACCCGGCTGCTCAACGGCGACCGGGTAGACAACCGCGAGGCCCTCGCCAACGCCGACGCGCTCGACGAGATCGCTGAGATTCCTGCCCTGTTTGCTCGGGGCACCCCCTGAGCGGTGGCCGGCCGCCCAAGTCTGCGGATCGCCTCGGCGGTATTCCAGCCGGGCCGTGAAGCGGGCGGACCCGTAGGGGTCGCGATCCGGGAGAGGCGGTAACGGATTGCGTCATCGCGTCTCGTGGTCCACAACCACAGTTGATGACGATGGATACGGTCGCCACGGCCCTCGTGCCGCACACGTGGTCGTTCGACGCTCGGCAGCGGTCAGCGACCCTCGCCGCCGTCGATGGAGGGACTTTCGATCTGGTGATCGTCGGCGGCGGGATCAACGGGGCGGGGGTGGCCCACGACGCCGCGTTGAGAGGGCTTCGGGTGCTGCTGCTCGAGCAGCGAGACCTCGCGTTCGGCACCTCGAGCCGGTCCAGCAAGCTGGTGCACGGCGGCCTTCGCTACCTGGAGACGTACCAGTTCCGCTTGGTGTTCGAAGGCACCAACGAGCGAGCGGCGCTCCGGAGGATCGCTCCCCACCTCGTTCGTCCGCTGATGTTCGCGCTCCCCGTCTACAAAGAGGACCGGTTCCCGCTGTGGATGGTCGACGTCGGGCTGTGGATGTACGACGGGCTTGCGCTGTTCAAGAACGAGCGCCTTCACACCACCTTGCGGTCTCCGGAGCGAATGCTGGAGCACGAGCCGTTGCTCAATCCGGAGGGGCTCTCCGGCGGCATCATCTACTACGACTGCATGACCGATGACGCGCGCATCACCCTCGAAAACGCGATGGCCGCCTCGGAGTTGGGCTCCCCGGTGGTGACCCGGGTCCGGGTGACCGGAGTCGACGACGCCCGGGCTACGGATCGGCCGTGCACGGTCCACTTCGTCGACACCTTCTCCGGTCGGAGCTATCGGGTGTTCAGCCACGGGGTCGTCAACTGCACCGGCGCTTGGACGGACGCCGTCCGGCAGATGGCGGAGGTGGACGCGGCGGTCATTCGGCCCACCAAGGGGGTCCACGTCGTGGTGAAGTCTTCCCGGCTCGAGGTCCAGTACGCCAACACCCTCACCACGCCCCAAGACGGCCGCGTGTTCTTCGCCATCCCCTGGCAGGGGCGGACGGTTCTCGGGACCACGGATACCGACTTCGACGGAGATCTCGGGGAGATCGAGGTGAGCGGCGAGGACGTCGATTATCTGCTCGCAGCGGCCAATCATCGTTTTCCGACCGCACAGCTCACCCGTGACGATGTGATCGCGACGTGGGCTGGGCTTCGGCCTCTGGTCAAGCCCGAAGGCGACGTCAGCGAGTCCGAGATCCCGCGGGAGCACCAGATCTATCGGGACGGGCGCATGACCACCGTTGCCGGGGGCAAGCTCACGACCTACCGACGGATGGCCGCGGAGACCGTCGACGCGGCGGCGGCCGCGGCGGGGCTGGGGGTGGGCCCGTCGAAGACCCTGCGCCACCTGCTTCCGGGCGCCCGAGGATTGGATCAGGATCTGAACTGGGCCGCCACCGACCTCGCCGAGCGGTCGTCGCTGCCCGAGGACGTTTGCCGGCGTTTGGTCGGGGTGTACGGGGTCCATGCCGACCGGGTGGCCGCGTACGTGGCCGCGGCCCCGAGCTTCGGGGATCGCATATCCCCCGACCGACCCGCGATCTTCGCCGAGGTTGCCCACGCCGTGGACCACGAGCTCGCGGCCACTGTCGACGACGTTCTCGTGCGGCGGACGTCGGTGGCCCTTACGGCCGAGGATCAAGGCAGTGAAGCCGCGGAGCGGGCCGCGGACATCATGGGCGCCCGGCTCGATTGGACCGCCGCCGAACGACAGACCCACCTGGACGAGTTCGAGCGTACACTGAACCTCTCCCGCGCGTTCCGGCTGTGATAACAGTGCCGCGGGCGCGCGCGCCGGCGGAGACTTCTATGGAGACCTGGCACCCGATGGCGGTCCACCTCCCGATCGCTCTGATCCTGCTGTGGCCGGTCGTCGATGGCCTCGGGATCGTCCTGAAGCGACCGGACTTGTCGGGTCTGGCCCTCGGTCTGCTGTGTGCGGCGGCGGTATTCAGTCTGTTCGCAACGGCCACCGGCCAGTTCGCATACGACGCGGCGGCGGCGACCGGCGTCCGGCGACGGCTGATGGATACCCACGCCGACTACGCGAACCTGGTGCCGTGGCTGCTTTTGCTGCTGGCCGCGGGTCGGGCGTGGCTGCCCGGCAAGCTGGGGCGGGCGGGCCACGGGCTGGTCTTGGTGGCCGGCCTCGCCATGGCCGGGTTCATCGTCTTCGTCGGTGCCTCCGGCGGCAAGCTCGTCTACGAGCACGGCGTGGGAGTGAAGCGATCGGCGCTAAACGAGGCGCAGTAAGGATGGACCGATGGATCCGTGGGGCGGCGATCGCCTTGGCCCTGTTGGCGGTCCCCGGGGCCGTGGCCGCGGCGCCGGTGGTCGTGTTTCCGCTTCAGGCCCGCGAGATGCCCGCGGCGTCGGCCCATGCGGCGACCCGAGCCGTCCTCGAGGCCCTGCACGGCGTGGCTGGTCTTCAGGTCCTCGACCCGTCGGCGGTCCAAGCCCGGCTCGGCATCAACCTCACCGAGCAGGCCCTCGAATGCCGATACGACGTTTTCTGCATCGTGGAGATCGGCGAGATCCTCGAGGCGGCCAAGGTCCTCGTCGGCCACGTCCTGCGTCAGCCCGGCGACGGTCAGCCGCCCTACGAGCTCAAGCTCGTCGTCCTCGACGTGGATAGGGCCGCGATGGCGGAGGTCCTTCGGTGGCGGGTCAACGACCTCGCTGCGGTCAGCACCGCGGCCCGGGTCGCGGGCCGGCGGTTGTTGGTGCCGCCGGACGCCCAAGTTGCCGTCGCCTTGGATCCGCCGACCGCATCCCTGTCGCTGTACGGTGAACCGCAGTCGCTGCCTCGTCGCGGGCGCTGGTCGACGTGGTCGGGGGCGTACCAGCTCCGCGTCGAAGCGGAGGGGTACCTGACCGTGGAACGGCCGTGGACGGTGTCGCCGGGGCACAGCGCCCTCGAGGTGACGCTCGAGCCGGATCCGCTGTACGTGCGGGCCCGCACCCCGGCCTCGGCGTCCGGTCCTTTCGAACGATCCTCACGCCGACCCGGGCGTGGCGTGACGGCGCAGGACGTCGATGTTGGCACCCGCCGATCCGAGCCCCGATCTCGCTTTTCGCGGCCGTGGCCGTGGGCGACGGTGGGGGTCGGGCTGGCGGCGACGGTCACGGGGGCGGTGCTGATGGCCACCGCGCAGGCCGACTACAACGCGCTGGCCAACGAGGTGCGGTTTTCGGCCACCGACACCACGGCCGCGTTCGCGGCCGCGCGGGACCGGGAAGACCTCAACGCGCGTCATCAGCTCGGCACCGGGATCGCGGCCGCGGGGGCCGTCGTTTTGACGGGGGGCTTGTTATGGCTGCTCATCGGTGGCGATGAGCCGTCGTCTTCCGCTGCGTCAGGGCGGCCCGAAGCCCAGGGGCAGCGGCCAGCGCCGGCCACGGTCAGCCAGCGGGCCGCTGCGCGGGCCATCGTCGCATCTTTCGCCCGTCGTCGGGCGCGAGCGGTGACGCCATGATCGGGGCGCGGTTCGCGGGCTGGGTCGTCTTGGGAGCGCTCGCCGGCTGTGGGGTCGACGAGCGCGCCGACTTTCTCATCGGTCGCCAGTGCGTGCCGAGCGACCCGGCGACCTGCGACCCTGAGCAGGCGTGCTTGCCTCACGTGTGGCGAGGGGGAGAACGGTTCTCGGACTATCGCTGTCGCGACGAAGCCAGCTTCCTCGTCCCTGACGCGCCGCTCGCCTACTGCGGCCCGAGCGATCCATGCCCCGGGCGTCTCGTTTGCAATGCGGACCGCGTCCGCATCGACGCGTCGACTCGCCCCTTGGTCTGCAAGACGGACGACGACCTGTTCGCGCCTCCGCTCGACGGAGGGGTCTGACCCTCATGCCGGCGCCGCGTCTGGTGGTCGCGGGACTGATCCTGACGTTCGGGCGTCCCGACGCGACCGAGCTCAATCTCACCGTCGCGCTCACCGAGCCACAGGCGGTGTCGCTGCAGTGGGGTCCCCATACCCGGACCTCATCGGCGGCGTCGCTCCATACGTTCGGGGGTCTGCCCACCCCTCGCGCTTCCGACCCCGCGCGCGGGGTGGAGTACGTCCTCAAGGCCGGCGACCAGGTCATCGCTCGCCGGATTCCGGCGATGCGCGGCTACGGTCCGCTTCGGCTGGGGCTCGTCGGAGACGGCGGTCCCGGCGCCGGGCCTCGCCGCGCGATCATCCAGCGACTGCGGTCGGCCGACGTCGATGCGGTGGTCGCGGTGGGGGATCCGTTCGGGTGGTCGAGCGCGGAATCGGGGCCCGCCGACCCCGGGCGGCGTCTCGACGCCATGCCCCTGACCACTCGCCGGCCGGTCATTGTCGCTGGCGCCCGGGCGGGCGGGGTCCCCCCGGTCGACGATCCCGTGCGCGCGCGATGGGGCCTGCCACCCCACGTCCACCACCTCCGGCTGGGTTCGACGTTGGTTTGGGTGCTGGACCCTGGCTTGGGCTTCAACGCGGGCGGCGCGCAGGCGCGGTTCGTGCGGGCGGTGATCGATGCCCACCCGCAGGCCCGATGGCGGGTGGTCGTCGTGCCCCAGGGCCCGATGTCCTCCGGACCGAGCGGCCCGCGCCGGTGGGCGGGGACGATGCGATCGCTCGTCGACGCGACCGCGATCGACGTTGTCTTGTCCGGGCAGGACCGCCTCTACGAGCGGCTGGTTCAGGATAGAACCACGTACGTCGTCAGCGGTGCCTCGGGCGGGGCCTTCGATCGTCGTCGGTGGGTGACCGACGAGACGCGGGCGCTGGTGGGTGCGCCGCATTGGGTGCGCCTCACCCTCGACGAGAAGACGGGCACGGTGGAGGCGTTCGGCATCGAAGGGGCGGTCCTGGATCGCGCCGAGGTGCCGGAACCCACGACTGCGGCGCCGGGGCCGGTGCCGTGGGGGGCGGTTTTTGGCGCGTTCGGTCTGCTCGCGGCGGGCTTCATCGCGGTCGCCGTCGATCTCTTGCGACCAAAGCGCGGTCCGGGTTAGGCCGAGGCGGTGACAGCGAGTTCGGGGCGAAAGCGTCGGCGGCGGTCGATCGTTCGGATCGTCCTGTTTGCGGCCAGCGCGGGGGCGGGGGGGTGCTCGATCAAAGCGGCGGGCTCCGTCGCCCAGCCGACCGCGCTCGAGCTGCAGCTGCTCGGGGCCTATCGGAAGCTCGATGACGACCTCATCCGGGCCGGGTCGGTCCGGGCCGCAGGGCGGCTAACGGCGCCGTCCATGAATGCGCTCGCGGCCGAAGCTCTCGAGGCGCGGGCC
>JANQQN010000519.1 GCA_028289325.1 Myxococcota bacterium
TTCGCGGGGATCGGGTGGAGTGGGGGTGGCGCTGGCTTCGGGGCGGGGGTGGTTCGTCGTGTGGGTTCGGCTCAGGCCTTGGACGCGCACGGCGCCCGCCAGCGGCCTGGTGCTGAGATGGAGGACGGGCTTGGTTCTTCGCGTGTTTGCGCGTCGAGCTTGGTGGGGCCGCTGTCATGCGCCCTGCGCTGAGGGGGGCATGAGCCGAACCCACACGACGAACCATGAGGCCACGCGCTTCGCTCATCACCGACTCGATGTCTATCACCTCGCGCTGGAGCTCCTGGAGCTCGTGCACGAGGCGAGCAAAGAGATTCCTCGAGGTTATCGGAGCTTCGCGGATCAGCTTCTGCGGGCGGCGGGGGCCACGGCGGCGCTCATCGGTGAAGGCGCCAATCGGTACACGCGCGGACAGAAGCGGCAGCGGTTCAGCGAGGCGCGGGGCGAAGCGGGAGAGATGGCGGTGCACGCCGAGGTTTTGGTGACGATGGGTATCCTATCCGAGGCGACGGCGTCGGCGATCCTGACGCGGGCGGATCGGGTCTGCGCCATGTTGACGGCGCTCATCAAACGGCACGGCTAGGCCACAGGCAACGAGGGCGGCCGTTTGCTCGCCCTCGTACTGCCGGCTGCGTACGGAGCACTGAACGCGGGCCGGCGAGGCCTACGGAACGGCCTCCACCCTAAGTCCGTCGAGTTCGATCGACGATAGCTTGGGCAGCTTTCCTTGTCCCCACAGGGCGGGAAGCGCGTCGAGGGGAATCGTCTTGTCGTCGACGCCGAAGTTGTCCCACTGGACGAACACTATGCCGCTGACTTCGGAATGACGGGTGGCGACCCGAAACCGGACCCCGCCCCGATTGGTATGGAATCGATAGGCCAGGTAGTCGAGCTGGCCGGTCTTCGGGTCGAACCAATAACGAAACACGTCATCGTGGTCGACCCCGCCCCCTTCCCGCGCGAAGCGGACCTCGACCGTTTCGTATCGCTGGCCCCCGATGTCCGCGGCCGGCTGCGCCCGCGGTCGGACCGCCGGGTCTTCGAGCACATAGGGAAGGCTCGCGAAGTACACCACCGAGTTGAGGCTGCGCTCCCGGGCGCCTCGAGCCGCCGCCGCAAGCTGGTGGGGGCGGCCGTCGACGGTGATCAAAAAGCCGTCGTTGCCAAGAATCTCGTGGATCGCCGCGCTTGTCCCCTTGGTCCAGCGCTCGAAGCGAAACGTCCCCCGGTCCCGGGTCATCCGATACCGGGTACCGCGAAACGAAAATCCGACCGCCGCCTGCCGGAGCCGATCCTGACCATGGCGAGCGATGGACCGTCGGATGAGGGCCCGCCCGCGCTGAACCTCGGCGTCCGTCTTTGGCGGCGCTGCGATGGCCGATGGCCCCAGGCTCACCGCGGCCGCGAGCGCCCCCAGTCCCCAGTAGATTGAAGCGTTCACCGGGTCAGCCTACCCACCGCGGCGCGCCGACCCTAAAGAAATCGGCGTGGCCTTGACAAATAAGTGAAGTGAATTCACTTTATCTCTCGTGCGCCGGACTAAGGCCAAACAAGCTCCTTCGAAAGGGATATCGACGAAAGAGCGACTGCTGGAGGCGGCTCGGCGAGAGCTGACGGAGGGCCGCGGCGCGCTGGAGCTGGCCGCGGTCGCCAAGCGGGCAGGGGTGTCGTCCGGTCTTCCGTATCGGTACTTCGACTCCAAGAGTGCGCTGGTGGTGGCGGTCGTAGAGTCGTTCTTCGATGCGTACGATGAAGCCGCCTACCGCCCGACGTTCGAGGAGGTCTCCGAGGACT
The DNA here is from genome assembly GCA_028289325.1 of Myxococcota bacterium. GTDB lineage: Bacteria > Myxococcota > Kuafuiibacteriia > Kuafuiibacteriales > Kuafuiibacteriaceae > JANQQN01. The sequence continues at coordinate 1,795 of JANQQN010000519.1, forward strand.
GGTGGGCGAGGGAACGGTTCCGGGTCGACCGCACGGTGAGTTTCTTCTACGAAGAGCCGCTGGGCGCGTTCGTCGTGTCTCAGCTCGCCGGAGACGCGGAGGTCGTCAACGCGCAACACCGCCGGATCGTTCGCCAGATTCGCGGCGCAACCCGAAACGTCCGCACGGGTCAGAGACTCGGGCGGGTCCCCCCTCACATAGACCCCGAGCTGGCCGGTCCCCTGCTGATGGGCGGCGTGTATCAGGTCCTGAATCATGCCCTCGCCCGCCGGCCCCGGCTTCCCAAAGCGAAGGTCATCAACGAGCTGCAAACCTTCATGCGAAAGGTGCTCGAAATAGAGGAGTAGGTTTTGGAACATCAAAAGCAAGTCGAGTTGCTACAGCGGTGTCTAGAGCTCACCGCGCGCGAAGAGCAATACGTCACCGATGACGAGTTCCTAGTCCCGGTCGACAAGTACGTCGACCGCGAGCGCTTCGACGCCGAGGTCGCTCGTTTCTTCAAGCGGTCCGCCAACGTGGCCGCCCACTCCAGCGAGCTTCCGGAGCCCGGCGACTTCGTCACCAGAACCGTCGTCGACACGCCGGTGATCATCGTGCGGCAGAAGGATGGTCGGGCGAGCGCGTTCATCAACGTTTGCCGCCACCGCGGCGCGACCGTCGAACTGAGAGAACGTGGTCGGTGTCGACGATTCGTATGCCCCTACCACGCGTGGGCCTACGAGACTGACGGAACCCTGGCCGTCGTTCGCCAGCCCCACGGCTTCCCCACCCTCGACCGCGCCAAACACGGCTTGGTTCGCCTGCCGTGCTTCGAGTCAGCGGGCCTGGTATGGGTGTGTCCGGAGCCGGGCGCGGTTCCCGGGGCGCCCGACGTTCCCACGCGAGCGATCCTGGACGAGCTTCACGGCCTCGGGGCGACCGACTCGGTCGTCTTCGCGTCCACGCCCCACATCTGGCACGCAAACTGGAAGCTACTGGTGGACGGGGGCTTGGAGTCGTACCACTTCCGCATCGCTCACCGAAAGACCATCGCCGAGTTCTTCCCCGACAACACATCGACCTACGAGTTCGTGGGCAGCCACGTCCGCACCGTCCTCCCCAGGCGCTCGATCCTCGACCTCGCGAACCAGAGCAAGGACGAATGGCGGATCCGAGACCACACTCATCTCGTGTACCAACTGGCTCCCAACGGCATTGTCCTGATGCAGAAAGGGTACTTCGACCTGCTGATCACCACCCCCTTGGCCCCCGACCGGACTCGGGTGGACCTGATGGCGATCGTGCCCCACCCCGGCCCCGACGGATTCACCGCCAAAAGCCGAGAGTTCTGGGAAGCCAATCATCAGTTCACGAAGAAGACCCTCGACGAAGACTTCACCCTCGCCGAGCAGATCCAGCGAGGCATCGCCAGCGGTGCCAACGACCGCTTCCGATTCGCGGGCTTCGAAGGCGCCCTCACCCGCTGGCACCAGCAGCTCGATTCCAAGCTCACCGCGGCGTACGGCTAGGTCGACGTCGGTCGAACGCCTGTCCGCCGCCGATGTCGTAACATCGTCAATGCGGATCGATGGCACGCACTTTGTAAGTAGACCGCGGGTGCCCGGACCCAAACCTGTCGATAGGCCACCAAAGCCCGCTGAGCTTCCGTCCCCCCGCGCCGACCCGCCGCCGGCTTTGCCGGTCACGGGCCCCCGCGACGTCGCGACCGTGGCGGCCCCGAACCCGCTCGCGTCCGTCTCGCGAGGACCGATAGCCGTCGAGCGCCTTCGCCGGGAGCGGGTGGAGGTGCCGACGACGGAAGCATCGGCGTCAGACCTCGAGGCCATGTTGCAAATCTTGGCCGGCCGCGAAAGGGAAGAACTCCAAAGGACGGCCGTCGACGTGGCCGAACGCGGCCTGCGCCTCAGCGCCGGGAAGATCGCCGCCGAAGCCGACCGATACGGCATCACCGCGTCGACGACTTGGACGCCGGAGCGCCCCTTCGTCGTCACGTACTCGATGCCCAACGACCCCGAGACCCGCGGTCTCGCGGCGGCCGCGGGGGCGCTGGCGGATATCTTGACCCGCCAGCGAGACGAGGTCGCGCAGATCCACGCATCACACCGCGACACCTATCAACACCTCCCCGACGGTGCGGCCCGCTTCGTCGACCAGGCCGGCCACGACGAGATGGCCCGCCGCGTGGCCACCGCAGAACGGGCGGCCCGAAGCGAGTTCGCGCCAATCCTCGCCGAGTATCCGGTGCTGTCGGCCTTCGCCCGTCCGATCTCGATCTCCGAGCTGCAAACGATCGCGGGCGGCCCGGGGCCCGCCACCGCGCGCGTGGTGACCGACGCCATCCGCTGGCGAAAGCAGAGCATCCGCGAGATGAACCGTCGGCTCGAGAACGATCCGGCTATCGTCTGGCGCCTTCCCCGCCTGGTCGAGACGGCCAAAGCAGCGATGAACGTAGAGCCCGGTTCTTCGTCCGACCTGTGGATCACCGAACAACAGCGATCTGTAGAGCGCGACAAGACGCTGGTCGACCTGTTCTTCGCCGCGACTTCGATCGGCGTCGGCGTGCTCGCGGCCGTGCCCACCGGTGGCGCCAGCGTGACCGCGGCGGCGGCGATCGGTGGTGTCGTTAACGGCGTCCAGTTCTATCGGGACCTCGATGAGTACTCATTGATGGCCGCCGCCGCCCATACCGACCTCGACGCCGCACGGTCGCTGTCCGGCGAAGCGCCATCCCCGGCTTGGCTCGTATTGGACGCGGTCGGGGTCGGGGCGGACGCGGTCGGCGTGGCCCGCGGCCTGCCGGCGGTCCTGGAGGCCAAGGGCTTCGTGACCCGAGGCCTCACCCCCGGTACTCGATACGCGGGCGCCGATTGGGCGACGCTGCGCGCGACCCGAACCCGCCAACTGGGCACGCCCGCGCCCCTCGACCGAGCCCTCATTCAAACCCTGGCCATCCCCCGCGGCGGGGGGACCAACTGGCGGTACGGGAAGCTGGCCGCGCGGGCGGTTCGACACCTCGAGGGCGAGTTTGACGGCGAGCGCATCACAACCTTTCGCGCTTCCCTCGACTGGCTCGGTGTCCGGGTGAACGACATCGCTCAAGAGATGTCGCGCACCGACGGCCCCTCGTTTGCGATATTCGGAAAGCCTCGGTACGTCGCCATGACCACCGCCCTCGACGGGCAGTATGAAGACTACGCGGTGGCCGCACGAGCGCTGCCGGAGATCATCGCTCGCCGAGCGCAGTACGAGGACGGCATGGAGCTGTCCGCGTTCGTGAAGTTCGGGAACAACCTCTTCGTCGACCATACGGATCCCCGGTGGCTCGATCGGATCATCGATGGCGCAGAGCCTGCGTTCCAGCGCGCGCTTCACGCATCGGATCGCCGATCGCTGATTCGAGCGGTGGCCGAGCTCCACTGGATCGGGGCGGCGGCGATGCCTTTCGAGCGGGCTTCGGCGGGCGCCATGGACATCCTCACCAAAGCCCTCCTCCGTCGAGGCGGGATCCGCCCCGGCCCCTGGCGCAAAGGGGTCGCGGTTGACCTGGAAGCGGTCGAGCTTCATAAGGAAGCGTTCGTTCGCCGCTACCCGACCTTCTTCGACGTCGTCCTCGATGAAACGAAAGGGGCCACCCCGTGACCATCGACGCCCTGATTGATGCCTTGCCCCCCGCGCCGCCGACGACCGCCGACGGCTTCGTGCGCGACTTCGACGCTCGAGATATCGACGGAATTCGGGGCTTCTTCGACACCTACGGCTTCGTGGCCATCCGGGAGACGCTCACCGATGAGGCGCGGGCCGCCACCGTCGACGGCGTATTTCGACGGGCCGAATCATTCGGACTCGATCCGCGAGACCTCGGGTCGCTGCATCGCTTCTTCGAACACCAGCGATTCGGTCGATTCGGCATCGTGGGTTCGTTCCCGGAGGTCTTCGATCTTCAGCAGCTCCGCAACCGCGTGACCCCCGCCGTCTACGAAGCGTTCTGCGCGGTGATCGGCGCCCGCGAGCTGTGGGTCGACCACGATCGCGTGGGGATCATGCCGCCCACCCGCACCGCCGACGGCCAGGCCACCGGCCTCAAGGAGACCGAGCGAGACTGGCTACACCTCGACTGCCATCCTTTGGCCGGACGAACGCCGGGCACCGGATACGCGTCGATCGGCGGCTTCACCGACGACGGCACGTCGATCGATTTCACCGCCACCCTCATCATTCAAGGCCTGCTCACGCTCACCGATTCCCCGGTCGAGGACGGCGGCTTTCACTGTGTGCCGGGGTCTCATCGGCTGTGCCACGCATGGGTGCAGGATCGCCAGCGGCGCCACGCGTTCGACTCGCGCCACATCCAGGTCCCCCTCGGTGACCGGATCCGCGACCGGTTGACCGAGGTCGCGGTCCGGGGCGGGTGTCTGCTGGCGTGGACGAGCCTGCTCTTTCACGGCAACCATCCGAATCGAAGCCATCGGATGCGGGCGGTGCAATACATTCGCATGGTGCCCAACCGCGGCACACCGTACACGCCCCTGGTGTTCGACCCCGGCGGTCTGCCGACCGATTTCGAGCGAACGCCGCTCGCCGATCGGCTGCTCGGTCTGCGTTCCTGGGCCGAGTGACCCGCCGACGACAGTCGGCGCCTAACGAACGTCGACCTGGACCGCGCCCACGTCGCACGCGCCCCCGCAGTCTTCGCCGTTCGGATAGAAGACCTCGTACGCGATCTCGAGCGAGCCGCTGAACTGACCCTCGGCCGCCCCGATCTCGAGCTCAGCGAACCGCAGACCGGCCGGGAGCTCGACGAACAACTCGCCGTTGACGCACGGCCTCGCGATGTCGATTCCCGGCGGGCTCGGGTCGTAACCGTCCACCCCTTCTTCTTCCGGGAAGCAATCGATGCGCGTCGACAGCGTGCCGAACGCGACCGTGGCCGTGTAGGACCCGACGGGCTGACCGTTGGCATCGACGACCCGCAAAGAAAAGCCATCGAAGCAGCCGATGGCCGTGCAATCGGTACAGTGGGTCAGGAGTCTGAGGAGGGCGAGAAACAGAACGATGGAGGCAGCTTGTAGTCGCATAGCCCGCGACGGAGCATCCGTCGTGCCAATCGTCGCCTCATGTCGCGGTGTAGCCGCCTATGACATTCGCGTCAGCGGCGAGGCACCGGGATCAGACCGTGCCAACCTGGCTTTCGGTCGCCTTCAGGCGAACGTGTCCCGTCAGCGTCCGACCGGCACCCGCCCGCAACGCCTATACGCCATTCGGGGCGCCGATGAGGATCAGCCAGTCGTCCGGCATCACCACCAGGTCGGGGCTTGGGTTAACGAGCATATCCGTGTGGGCCATCTGGCGGAGGGTGGGTGCTTCGAGGGTGGCGTCTTTGGGCCGCTCGACCCCGATCAACAGGGCGCCGTGCTCCCGCTTGACCCGGGACAGGAGCTCGTCGAACCGGATCGGCGCGGGCGGTCCTTCAACCCGATGAATGGTCTCGCCGCGCCGAAGGGTGAGGAGGTTCATCATGACCTCCATCAGCTTGGGGTGGCGACAGGCCGCCGCCAGCGCGCGCCCCGACAGCTGGGAGCGCATGATCACCGCCTCCACCCCCGCCACGCTTAGATGCGCCTGGTTGTCGGCATCCATCAGCTCGACGACACAATAGATGTCCGGATTGAGGCGCTCGATGGTGAGCGCGGCGAGCACCGAGCGGGCGTCCCGGTCCGCCGACGCATGATCGCGCACCTGGTCGGCCATCACCACCGCTCTCGCGGCCCGCTCGACGCCTGCGCGCCTGAGGACCTCGAGCTGCGTGAAGTCCCCGGGCACGTGGTACGTGAGGTCGCTGCGAACTTTGGTCCGACTGAGGTCGGGCATGCGTTCGTGTTCATTGACCAGCACCAGCGGAAGACCGGACAGCTCGTTGTCGACAGCCATCTCGCTCAATAGGGGAATGGTGCCGGTATTCCAGCCACAGATCAGAACGTGTCCTTCCAACTCTTCAATATCCATTTCTGCCAACCGTGCGCCGCCCTGCAGGCGGGTGATCATGGTCGCCGATACCACGCCCGTGAAGATCGCGAACAGCGTCATTCCGCTGAGCATCATGGCCGCGAGAAGGAACCGACCCCCGATGCTCTTGGGCATCGGGTCGCCCACCGGCTCCCCGGCGATGATCGAGTATGCGGCCCACCACAAGGTGTCTTGCATGGTTCGAAAGCCGGAACCCTGGCCTTGCTCGAGGGCGACCGCGGCCACCGCGCTCCCGATGATCAAAAAGGCGGTGAGGACGACGAGAACCCATAAGAAATAGAAGTTGACCCGGAGTAGGCCGCTGAGCAGCGTGACCCGACGATCGAGAAGCAGCCCCAACTGGAACAGCCGAAACAATCGAAACAGCCGGAACAGCCGGAAGATGCGCAGCGGCCGCAAGATAGGCAGCACGGCCAGGATGTCCGGCCAGTAGCGCCGGAAGAACCGCCCCTTCTTCCTGGCCGCATAGTAACGAAGAAAGAGCTCCACCGCGAACAGCGCGGTCACCGCGTCACTGAGCACCGGAATGGGGCTGTCCGCGGGCAGGGCCATCGCCTCTTCCATGATGAAGAGGACCACCGAGGTCGCGATGAGCACCATGACCACCACATCGGTGATGGGGTGGTTGATGAACGCGCTCAGGCTCCACGGCCGACGGCGCCTTCTCAGCAAGCGAGCCACGGGTCAGGCGGAGTTGACCGGGGTCGGCGTCACCGCGGACGGGTCGGATAACGACGGCAGAGGCGCGGCCGCGTCCGACCGCACGACATCGACGTAGAGGACCTTGCCCCGCCGCATCCTGGCCACCTTGAAGCGCCAGCGACCGATGGTGAACGAGGCGCCGGTCCGCAGCTTTCCTCGCAGGCGATCCGCGGCCAGGTCGTTCAGGTCGAAGCGCCCGTCGAGATCGATGTCGAGGTCGTCCGGCCGTTCGTCGGTGAGATGAAGCGTTCGCGCGACGTCGGACCACAGCCGGCCTCCGCCAAACCGCCAGGAGTTCTCGGACAACGACTCCTGCTGGGTGGGTGAGCGATCGAACTCGTCGTCGATCTCTCCGACGAGCTCCTCGATGATGTCTTCGAGGGTCACCACCCCCACCACCCGATCGTCGGTGGATCGCACGACCGCGATGTGTTCGTGGGCCTTGGAGAAGGTCTGAAGGAGCTGGGACACGTCGAGGTCTTCGTGGACGAACAACGGCTCGCGGATCGCTTCCCCGAGGATGCGGCTGAAGCCCTCCTCTTCCCGATCTTCCGGATCCTGAACCAGGCGCCACAGAACCTCTTTGACGTTCACGAGGCCCACCAGATCGTCCAGGTCGTTGTGGCACAGCGGCAAACGGGAGTGCATGCTGCGCTGGGCGCGGACGAGGTTGTCTTGCTCGGAGTCGTTCAGGGCCAGGAACACGATGTCTTCGCGGTGAATCATGATGTTCTTCACCGCGATCCGAGGCAGCCGCGACGCGGCGTCGATGATCATCTGCTCTTCGCGGCCCAGCGCCTTCGTAGACACCGCGAGTCGGGCCATCGTGCGCAGGTCTTCGAGCGACGCGGTCTGGGTCTGTCGCCGCTGGCGGCTGCTGAGGCGGCGAGTGAGATACGCCACCGTCCACGTGAGCGGCTGGAAGATCCACACCAGCAGGCTCAACGGCCGACCGATGAGCAGGACCGAGCGCTCCGCGAACGTCACGCCCAAGGTCTTGGGCACGATCTCCGCCATCAAGAGGACGGCGAGGGTGAACAGGGTCGTGAACAGCGCCATGCTCGCGTCGCCGAACAGGCGCGTATACTCGCGCCCGGCGACCGCGGCCCCGCCCGTATTCGCGACGGTGTTCAGGATGAGAACCGCCGCAAGCGGACGGTTCATCGCCTCCTTCATCCGCAACACCACCGCCGCGGTGGAGCTCTTGGCCGCCATCGCGTGGAGGCGGAGGGGGCTCACGCTGAGGAGCGACGCTTCGGACAGGGAGCAAAAGAATGAGGTGACGAGGACCGTCAGGACGGAAACGGCGAGCAACATTATAGGGGTAAACCGATTCTACGGCCCGAAGAGGCGCTGGTCGAGTCCTGTGCCTTGATTCAATTGATGTGGGTCCCTAAGCGACCCGCGTGGCGATACCGAACTACGAAGCGTTCATGCGCCCGCTGCTCGAAACCCTGGTCCACGGCCGCACCACCGTCGCCAGCGCCGCCGCGAACGTCGCCGAGCGGCTCGGGCTGACCGATGCCGAGCGGAACACCAAGCCCTCGTGGGCCCATGAGCCGATGGTGGTCGCGCGAACGCGGGTGGCGGCCGAGTGGCTCGCGGCGGCCAAGCTGCTGCGCCGCGACGGCGACGCCCTCGAGCTCGAGCGACGAGGCGAGACGCTGCTCTCGGAAAAACCCGCCACCATCGATCGCGAGGCGCTGCGTCGGTATCCGGAGTTCGAGGCGTACCTGCAGGCCCATCTGGCGCGCCAGGGCGCTTAACGAAGCGCTCGGATTCGGTCTACCGTCGCCGGTCGTGAGTACCGCGGAAAAGATCGACGCCCTTGCGGGGCAGATCCGCGACCATCGTCGCCGCTACTACAACAACGAGGCGGTCATCACTGACGCCGAGTTCGACGCCCTCGAAGATAAGCTGCGGGCCCTGGACCCCGAACATCCGGCCCTCGGCGAAATCGGAGCGGAGGTCGACGACGGCCCGGCGGAGCCCGACGAGGGCGAACAAGCGCAAGCGCGCGCCCTGATCGCGCGAGACTCACCGCCGGCCCTCGCTCGACAGCTCGTCAACGCCGCGGAGGCCGCGTACGCCGGGGCGACCCCCGACCCGAAGTTCTACAAGGGGCTGTATCTCGCCCTTCAGCAGGCTGAGCCCGATCACCCAACGTTTCTTCAGGTCCCACCGGCTCGGGGCATGGACTGGCCGAAGGCCGCCCACGAGATCCCGATGGGCTCGCTCAACAAGGTCAATACCGCCGAGGAGCTGGCCGCGTGGGCCGAACGGTGCGACGAGCGGGCCGAGGCAAGCGATCTGGCCCCGGTCAGCGATGACCTCGCGCTCACCGAGAAGCTCGACGGCATCTCCATCGAGGTGGTCTACGACCACGGGAAGCTGGAAGCCGCGATCACCCGCGGCGACGGTCGGGTCGGAGAGCGGATCACGCCCAACGTGATGAGGATGAAAGGCGTCCCGCATACCATCGACCATCAGGGGCGGGTCTCGGTCCGCGGTGAGATCATCCTTCGCCGCAGCGACGCGCCGGCCCTACAGGAACTCAAGCAGAAGACCGACAAGCACTTCGACCGCATCAAGAGCCTGCGCAACACGGCCTCCGGCGTCGCCCGCACCAAGGAACACCGGCTCCTGCCCGGCTGCAAGCTGCTCACCACCCTGTTCTTCGACGTGGAAGGGGTGGAGGGCTTTCATCAGGAGCAAGACAAGCTCGCTTTCCTCGAGAAGAACGGCTTCGAACGTCCGTACCTCGCGTTCGGCGATCTGGCCGCCATGCAGGCCGAGCACGACCGCTACTCGACCAAGACGCGTAAGGAGCTCGACTACGACATCGATGGCCTCGTGGTTCGAGCCGCCAATCTCGACACCGCGACTCTCCTCGGGGAGCTCAACCACCGTCCCCGCGCCGCCGTGGCCTACAAGTTCGGCAATGAGATGCAGGTCTCCACCCTGCGCGCGATTCTGTGGAGCACCGGAGACTCCGGCCGGATCACCCCCATCGCCCAGATCGACCCCGTGTTCCTCGCCGGGGCGGAGGTCCGGCAAGCGAGCTTACACAACCTCGCCAACGTCAACGCGCTCGAGATCGGCGTCGGGGACGAAGTCTTGGTCTCCCGCCGCAACGACGTCATCCCGTACGTAGAGAAGGTCGTCGTCGACGGTGGTCAACGTGAAGCCGCGCCCGAACGATGCGCCTCCTGCGGCACTCCGGTCGAGGTGGACGGGGAGTACTTGGTCTGCGTCAATTTGGATTGCCCGGCCCGCCGGCTCGGTCGACTGAAGACGTGGGTGAAGCATCTCGGTTTGCTCGAGTGGGGGGAAAAGACGTTCATCCGCTTCATGGAGGCCGGGCTGGTCAAGGAGGTCGCCGACCTGTACCGGCTCTCCATGGCCGACGTGACCGGCCTCGAGGGCTACGGCGAGGTCTCGGCCCGGCGCCTGCTCGAGCCGCTGACCAGCAAAAAGCAGCTGCCGATGGACGTGTTCATCGCGGCCCTCGGGGTGCCCGCGGTCTCCAAAGAAACGGCCAAGCTCCTGGTCGGCGCCGGCTACGATACGTTCGAGAAGATCGTCGAGGCGACGGTGGAGGCGCTGGCCCAGATCGAAGGTTTGGGCGAGATCAAGGCCGACAAGATCCTGACCGGGTTGCGAGGACGAATGGCGGAGATCCGCCGTCTGGCCGAAGTCGGTGTGGTCCCCGTGAAGCCGGCGGAGGGCGGGCCCCTGGCGGGTCTGTCGTTCGCGTTTTCCGGCGCGCAAAACCGCCCCCGCAAGGAACTGGTGGCGATCGTCGAGAACAACGGAGGCACCGTCCGGTCCGCGGTGACCAAAGGCCTGACGTACCTCGTGCTGGCCGACCCGGAGTCGACGACCTCCAAGGCGCAGAAGGCTCGCAAGCTCGGCACGGAGATCATCGACGGCGACCGCTTCGAACAGATCGTCCGCGACAAAGGCGGTCGTCTTTAAAAGACCCGCGAGGCCAGGCCTCAAGCTTCTGCCTCACACGGACGGGCCGAATACGTAACGGCCGTTCTCCACTTCGACATTCGGCGGCCGCTTGTCGGCCTCGAACAGGTCGTAACCTTCCTTCAGGTTCTTCCAAAACGCGGCGTGGTTGGCGTTCGCGTGTTTGCTCATGTTGGCGTCGGTCATCCGAAACGGAAAGCTATGCACGCGAAAGAACACTTGCCCGCCGCGCAACGCCGCCTCGGCGAGGGCGTAGATCTGCTCGATGCGGGGGTTGGTCATCGCGTAGCAGCCGATCGAAACGCAGTTACCGTGGACCATGAGATAGTTGCCGGTGCGGCCGTGTCGCCGGTCGTAGGCGTTCGGATAACCGAGATTAAACGACAGGTGAAAGCGGCTGGCGGGATTCATGCGGCCGGCGTTGACCCAGTAGAATCCTTCCGGCGCCTGGTTATCGCCCTGGCGGGTCTTGGGGCCCAGCCGGCCGGAGTACGTGCAGATGGGATACGTTCGAAAGAGCTGGAAGCGTTCGCCTTTTTCGACCCAGACCTCGAGCACCTTTTCCGCCTTGAAGATCCGCATGAACACCGGGGCGCCAAATCGCAGGCCGTTTTGGGCCAACGCCCGGGTCAAGCCGGGCTTCACCCGAGCCACCGCCCGCCGGGATCGTGACGTCGTTCGGGGTGCCGCGGCCGACGCCGAGGCCACCGGCCACGCCAGCAGCCCGATCAGCAACAGCCGCCCTGCCGCCCCGAGTCTCTGTCGCCCAAAGCGTGCCGTTTCTGGCTCGCGAGCTCCGTTCACGATGTCTTCAACTATTCCCTGACCCGACCCCATGCCCTTGGCTCGTACTCGACCACGGCGGGGGAGAAAACCGTTCCTGAAGAAAGGACAGCGTTCAACGGGCCCATTGTCTCATCGGGGCTGATCCACAAGGATGACCGGTGAGGATGCGCAACTACACGAACATCGCGTTTACCCCTTCCGTTCAGGCGGTCCAGACCGAGCACGGAACGAAGCGCACCGCCGACCGCATGGCGGCGATGCCGTTCGAGGACGATCGTTTGAGCGAGCGGGAGTCCACGTTCATCGCGGCTCGGGATTCGTTCTTCTTGGCGTCCGTCGGCGATAACGGATGGCCGTATGTACAACACCGCGGCGGTCCGGTGGGCTTTGTAAAGGTGCTCGACCCGACGACCCTGGCTTTTGCCGACTATCGGGGCAACCGCCAGTACATCACCCAGGGGCACGTGTCGGTCGACGACCGAGTGGCCCTGTTTCTGATCGATCACCCCGCGCGCCGACGGCTGAAGCTGTACGCGAGGGCGGAGGTGCGGACGGTCGACGAAGACCCGGAGCTGGCGGCCCGGGTGATCGACGACGACTACGGGGCGGACGTGGACCGGCTGGTCTTGTTGAGGGTCGAGGCGTTCGACTGGAACTGCCCGCAACACATCACGCCCCGATGGACAGCGGAAGAAATCGCGCCCCAGGTCCGAGCCCTGACCGACCGCATCGCGGCCCTCGAAGCCGAAAACGCGGGGCTCAAGCACGAGCTGTCTCACCACACCTCGACCTGCGACTGACCCGACGAGCTCCGGCGCCCCAGACCGGACGACCGGCTGACGATGAGGATCAGAACCCCACCGTCGCGGATCGGTCCGCTTGACCATCATCGCGGCGCCGGGTTGGGACTGAGTCGGTGATCGTCATGAAGTTTGGCGGCTCGAGCCTCGCCGACGCCGCTCAGGTCCGAAAGGTCGGAGAAATCGTCAAAGCGCGGCGACCGTCCCGGCCGGTTGTCGTGTGCTCCGCCCACAAAGGCATCACCGACGCGCTGATCGTCGCCGCCCATCGGGCCGCAACCGGCGACGTCTCGGCGTCGGAGATCGTGGACAAGCAGCGCCGCATCGTGGCGGACCTCGACGGTGACGACGCCCTGTTGAGCGGGCTGTACAAAGACCTCGAGGACGTCTTACGAGGCATCTCTTTGGTCCGCGAGGTCAGCCCTCGGGTGCTCGACTTCGTGCAGAGCTTCGGGGAGCGGATGTCCGTGCGCGCGGTCGCCCATCATCTCAACCGAGCAGAGGTCCGGGCGGAGGCGTTCGACGCGTTCGACCTCGGGTTCATCACCGACGCCGCATTCAACGAAGCCCGCCCCATCGAAGGCTACGAAGCGAGGATGCGGGTCGCGTTCGCGGACCGAGTGCCCGAAGATACCGTCCCCGTGATCACCGGCTTCGTCGGCAAGACCGAAGACGGCGCGATCACCACCGTCGGCCGCAACGGCTCCGATTTTACGGCCAGCTGCTTTGCCGCCGGCCTCGGCGCCGAGGAGTGCCAGATCTGGACCGATACCGATGGGGTGATGACCGCGGACCCGCGGGTCGTGGAGTCGGCTCGAAACATCCCCGCCATGAGCTTCGCCGAAGCCGGAGAGCTCGCTCGATACGGGGGCCGCGTCCTCCACCCCAGCACCCTCGTCCCCGCCGTGAAGGCCGACATCCCGGTTCGGGTCCTCAATACCAACCGACCCCAGCATCCGGGCACGGTCATCACCCGCGCCGGCCGAGACAATCCCGATGCGTTCACGTCGATCGCCTACAAGGAGAACCAGACGGTGATGACCATCGAGAGCGAGGGCATGCTCGGTCAGTACGGCTTTCTGGCTCGGGTCTTCGATGTGGTCGCCAAGCACGAGGTGGACATCGATATGGTGTCGACGTCCGAAATCTCGGTGTCCATGACCACCGAAGGCCGACGGGATCTCGCGCCGTTGGTCGCCGCCCTCGAACCCCACGGGACGGTCACCGTCGCCGGAAACAAGTCGCTGGTCTGCGTCGTCGGTCGCCGCATCCGAAGTCAGACCGGCGTCGCGGCCCAGGTCTTCACCGCCCTCGCCAACGCGGGGGTGAACGTCGAGATGATCTCGCACGGCGCCAACAACATCAACCTGAGCCTGGTGGTCGACGATCGGCAGATCAACGCCGCCGTCGGGTCACTGCACCGAGCGCTCTTCGGCTGAGGACCGACCCCCATCTTGGCTACGCTGGCCATCGGACCGGTAGCCCAAGCTCAGGACGCTCTGGTAGCGTGCGGTGGTGAGTATCGTCGGTTGGGCTGCCGTTGCAGGGCTGTTGTTGATAAATGCGAACGATCGCGTCGCTTGTGAACAGACGGTGGTGCAAACTGCTAACAAAGGCGTCACCGAAGAAGGCATCGAGCTCATCTGTGAGGGCGGCCGGCTGGCTGACCTCAGCGCCGTCAAAAAAGTCGACAACCTTCAGTCACTCACGCTGCAAAAAGTACGCATCGAGACCCTCGCGGGCATCGAACGCGCGCCGGAGCTGAAGACCCTTCGCTTCATCGACGTCGACATCGACGATCTGAAGCCCCTGACCGCCGCGGCTCAACTGGTCGAGTTGCGCCTCGAGCGGACCGGGGTTACCGACCTCGACCCGCTGAGGGCCATGACCCGACTTCGACGGCTCGAAGTCATCGACAGCGCGGTCCAGAATCTGTCGCCCCTAAGATACCTCACCGCGCTCGAACTGCTCGACCTCAAGGGCACCGCCGTCGAGCGCGTCGATGCGCTCAGTCACCTTCGAGCGCTGTCCACCCTGGGCCTACGGGGCACACGCGTGTCCGACCTCGGCTCGCTGTATCAGCTGTCCGAACTCAAGGTCCTGGATATCACCGACAGCAGAGTCTCTCGGCTCAATTCCGTCGCTCGCCTCGAGGGCTTGAACGTTCTGTTCTTCAACCCCAGCCGCATTCGCGAGGTCCAGCCGCTGCGCAAACTGTCGAAGTTGCTCGCCATCGGCATCCCTCGGCATCGACCGAACAAGAACAACAAGCGCTACAAGATGGTCTACGGCGGAATCAAGCAGAGCGCCGCGGCCGACCGCCTGGGCATCGACGACCCCGACGGAAGTCTACGCCGACTCGTTCGCGTCCTGCCGGACCGGGTGCAGGTCTACGAAGTCGACGGCGACGACTACGTGTTTAATCTCGCGAGCCGCGACCCGTAGCGGCCGGGCGTCGCCAACGGCCAGCCCTGATCCGGTGGATCGGGGAATTCTGGGGTGCGCGTGCGAGGAAGGGTCTGGGGTAGCGTCGCCAACGACCACCGGCCGGTCTGCATCCGTCCGACCTGCGCATCTTTAACGCGCACCTGCCGTGCCAGCGGCTGTGATGCGTATCGGTGACTGCCCGAAGAGCAGCAGGTGACTAGAGCGACGTGGCGATCGACGGCTCCGGCGCCGCCACCAGCACCCACTGCTCCGCCGCTTCGTCGCGGGCCTCACCATGAAAGCCACCTTGCCAACGAACCACGTGAAACCCGGCTTGCGTCACGTGCTGAGTGAGCCGGGTCTCGGTCATCCCTCGCTGCACGATGCGCCCCACGATGGTCGGCCCGCCGTCTTCGGGCGCGTAGTGA
>JANQQN010000521.1 GCA_028289325.1 Myxococcota bacterium
AACCGAAGACCGAGTAACTATCCGAAACTAGATAAATTGAGATCAATCTATCTCCCAGGCTTTGATGAGGAGGGCGCATAATGTCACGCGATTCAAGACGCATCTGAAGTTGATCTGGCACGACGGCTCTGGATACCGGATCCTGTACAAACGCCTCGACCGCGGCCAAGGCCGTTTTCGGATTCCTCTTCCCATCCCCGAGAACGCAGCGCAGGTTTCGATCTCCCGACGTGAGCTCACCGTTCTCCTTGAGGGGATCAACATGGCCCTCGTTCGTGCGGCGCGTCGGGCCGGTCGCGCGGCATAGAGCAATTCTCCTTTCGGGCTCTTTTGCTCGCAACAAATCCTGCAGATCGACGATAACGAGACACCCCGTGGGTGGTACGTTCTGCATACGATGCGCCCGACTGCGCGAGGCCCTCGAGAAAGCCGATGCGGAGATTGAGCGGCTGACGAGCGAGCTCGAGGCGTCGAAGCGCCAGCTGCGCGAGCTGACCAAGCTTACTGATCTGCAGGGCGACGATCTGAAGCGCTTGCTCGATCTCATCGAGCGCAGGGGAGAGCAGAATCAGCCCGAGCGCGTGTCCGAGGATGCTCTACAGCTCGCCTTCATGCAGATCTTCGAGAGACTGTCCAACGCCGATGCGCTGAAGAAGGCACTCGCCGAGGCGCAAAGTGGGGCCCAGGACGGCGCGTCCGACGCAGAAGAAGAGAAGCGTGAGAAGAAGAAGCATACGGGGCGTCGCCAGCCGTCGATGGAAGGCTTGCCGATCGTCGAGCAGCGAATCGTCCCGCCGGAGGTCGAGGCTTGCGGGGGCGACGGCTGGGTCTTGATCGACGTGGAAGTGTCGGAACGTCTGGCGTTCCGTCGCGCCCGTTTCGAGTGCATCCGAGTCGTGCGGGAGAAGTACGTCCGTACATCTGCGGCCGGGCAATGGCTCATGGATACGGTGGCGGTCGCACCGTTGCCAGAGTGGGTGCTGCCGCGGCTGATGGCGGATACCAGCGTCATCGCCGATATTATCATGGGCAAGTACGGTTTCATGACGCCTCTGCACCGGCAGGAACGAATGAACGAGCTGCGTGGGTTTCCGCTCGCGCGTTCCACGCAATGCGACTGGATCGAGGTTGCGAACGTCCTCGCAGCGCCGGTGGTGGCGGCTATGCACGCCGAGAGCGTGCGTGAATCGTACTGTATCGCGACGGACGCGACCGGAGCCCCGGTCCGAATCGCGGGAGGTCGCGCGTATTGGCACTTGTTTGTCTTCATCGCAGACGCAGGGCACATCGTCTTCATCCCCACCCGCCGCCACAACGGCGCGGCGGTCACAGCGATGATGGCCGGTTTTCAGGGGCACCTCCTGTCGGATGCCGCGAGTATCTACAACGCGTTGTATGTCCTGGGCGTCACCCCCGTCGCGTGTTGGGCGCACTGTCGCCGGTACTTCTGGAAGGCTACCTTGACCGAGCCGGAGCTGGCCCACCAGGCCCTCGCGCTTATCAAAGGCGTGTTCGAGATCGCCGCCAAAGCCAAGCGACTTTCCGGGGCCGAGAGGGCACTCTACCGGCAAGCCCACGCCGCGCCCATTGTAGAAGCGCTCGATGGATGGGTGAAGCAAGTCGAGGATAAGGCCGAGGACGGTGGGCGTCTGCAGGCAGCATTGACCTACTACACCAATCAGCGCGATGCGCTGCAGCGGTTTCTCACCGACGGTCGGCTCGAGGTCGACAACAACGCCTGCGAGCGCGAGCTCCGCGCGCTCGTGATGGGCCGAAACAACTGGCAGCACTTCGAGACGAAGGCGGGACTCCAATGGTTTGCGACCTTCCGGTCCCTGATATCGTCCTGCAAGCTACATGACCTCAATTCGTACGACTACCTCGAGCAGATGCTCAGGCTCGCCCGGCACTGGCCCGGGGACAATATGCTGGCGTTGAGCCCGAAGTATTGGGCGACGACGATGGCCGGCCTCGACGACCGGCAGCAGCAGATCATCCGACCGCCCTGGAGCCGCTCATTGCCGCAAGGGCTCGCCCGCGATCCACCATCTACGGACGCGGCGATGGTTGAGCATCCGTCGCCGCGAACGACTCGAGAATCGACGCCGTCTGCGCGATGAAGAGCTCGTCGAAAGCATCGGCCATCTTCTGGAACATCGCACCCAACACGTCGTGAACGAACGGCTTGGGCCCCGCGACCGTAAACGTCGTCTTACGCTGCCGGGGCTTGCGGTACACGGGGATCCCGTAGCGGGCGCAAAGACCCTCGAATACCTCCTGCAGCATCGGATCCGGCAGCGAGATCTTCGCTTCTACGGTCGGCTCACGCGCGCGGTACGCCGCCAGATAGTCGCGCAACGCGGACGCCGCAGGACGGCTCGTCGAGACGTCCATACCCAGCCCGCGGGCGGTCTCTTCCTCAATCTCGATCAGCCGACGCGCAACGTCCTCGGGGCTCATCGCACGACAGCATCGCTCGTCGCCGCCTCAGCGTCCACCTCGCCCGCGGCGGACTGGCAACCACGCCAGGCGCCGCTGTCAAGCCGGCCACCGACACGGGCGGCGCCGGACAGTTACATGCACGAAGCGTTGTCGAACGTCAGGCGTGCCAGACCTTATCCGAAGGTCGCCGGTGCGGAAGTCGAAGCTGTACCCTGGACGGTC
The DNA here is from genome assembly GCA_028289325.1 of Myxococcota bacterium. Taxonomy (GTDB): domain Bacteria; phylum Myxococcota; class Kuafuiibacteriia; order Kuafuiibacteriales; family Kuafuiibacteriaceae; genus JANQQN01. The sequence goes on from JANQQN010000521.1 coordinate 2,665, forward strand.
GTCCGGGGGAATAGAAGGTATGCCGTACCGAGAACACATGTAGCGAACCCTGTAGCATCTGCATTCCTTGAGTCTGCGTCCGCCTCGGGCTGCCAGTTGCTTCCCGACTGGATCGGCTCCGCTGCCGACAACCTCACGACCCTCATCGATTGTGAGGCGAGACCTACGTGCGGATGCCCGAATCTTGGGGCCGACGGTCTCCAATCCGCCATCGTTGATGCTATCGGACCGTTTGTAGAGAGCAACATCTCCGTTTTCGCGTGACTCTCTGCAGGTAAGGACCCGTTCTTCGGGCATGACGCCATGAACTAAGATTGGTACGGTATCCTGCGTAGAGGCAACGAGAGGAATATGGACTTACTTCCGAAACTTGGAGTTAGAAGGCTGCGGTTGGTTATAACTGGACTTATGCTGGGAGTGGTATTGCTTCTCTTTCTCGCAGCGTTCGCATGGGTTCAGACAGGGCCCTGGCACGCGTTCTGGAAGACTCTCGGCGTCGCTTTTCTCGCGCTGTTTATTCGAGATTTGCTCGATTTAGCACTAAGCAGCAGGGAGGAACAGGAGCGAGAGGCACTTGCACAGCGACTTGGGCTAAGCTTCGGCGGAGCAATTGATGACGAAGAGGAGTTTCAATGGCTATACTATCGAACAAGGACCCGCGACCTCAAGCCAGTATGGCTTGCAGTTCGCTTGACATGGGAACGGCTGGCCAACCGCGCTCATCTTCGCGCTAGAGTCGAGCTGGACGAGCCGGGTGCTCCGGAGGCTGAAGACGACCCCAAGCCCTACTCGGTTTTTCTTCTTAAGCTCCGCAAGAGTCTGATGCTTGTAATACATGAGGAGTATCGAAGCGAGAAGGAAATGACGGCTATCATGCACTTTCCTCGAGCCGGGGTAAAGGACAAGCAATATCTGCCTGGTGTCATAAGCCATAATGACTGGCACGGCAGTCCTTGCATCCATGCTGCGATACTCTGTAAACGCCCAATATCGGGATTGAACGGGAGGGAGTTGAAGACGATCGGTCGTCTGAGTGATGAAGACAGCTTTCTTGAAGGGCACTGGAGAAGCATGGCTCCCTGGATCATTTCTTTACCGATAGACATCCAGCGGTAGGGATTCGGCACTGTCTCCCGCCGGCACGATTGCTCGCCGCACGTACGCTGGCGGTCACCTACACGGGCGGTGGGTGTGATCCATCGCCTGCAAACCGAGCACGGCTTGCTCCGTCGCCTCCTCCCGCCATCCTTCACGGCCCCATTGCGCACCAACACCGCCTTGAGGTCGAAGAGCGGGACGCATGGCACCACTGCAGGATGAACTGCGAGTGATCCTCAGCCGTGCGTGGGGACAAAACCGCGGAGCTCTCTCTTCGGTGATTCGGGCTGATCTTGTACGAAACATCGACACTCCTGCACCAGGGTAGGCTCCCAAGACGAGCATTGCCGATCGAGCAATGCGTCTTGTTCGCAAGCTGCGGCCGTTGGCGCCAAGCGGACGACGGAGTGCTACGATTCCGACGGATCCCAAATGAGCTGTTACGGCCGTTCCTACGAAGCCCAGACGGCGCGGCACGCTTCACACTGGCGAGCGCGATTTGCCCCCAGTCTCGCTGCGCTGGCTACCACCCGGGCCGCAGCGGTGCTGCATGCGAGCACTTCCCGGACGTCAGCGTTCGATGCATCGAACATTAGCAGGGCATCTCCGCAGACCGCTGGCCGAAGATCGGCGTGCGATGCGTAGCTGTTGACTGTCGCTCGTCGCCCGGACCAGCACGGGGAGGCGCTCTCGCCCCTCTGCTCGAGACTCAGTCGCACCCCCGCCCTCGGCAATCGTCGACCGGCATCGGTGTGGATCAGTCGTTCGCCGCGAGCTGCTCGAGTGTCATCGGCCAGGTAGATCCGGAGGATTTGAGCGCGAATCGCCGCCGAGTTCGGTCTCTGGCCAGAAACTGGCGGTCCCTGTGGTGAGCGGTACGTTCCTGGGGTCGAGCGGGTTGGGGCCTCGGGATGGCAGTCCCGAGACCCCGGTGCCATGTCGAGGTGGCGAGGTCCATCCTCGCCGCGTCTGACGGGGAGCGCAAGAAACCGGCTGGGCGCCGAGGTGGACGTTGCGCCCTTCAGACGCGTTGATCGAAAAGAGGTGCCCGGGTTGTCGTGCCGTCTTCTATGATTGCCTCGGTTGCCATCGGGGCCAGATCTACTGCGGCTTAGAGTGCCGGGACGTCGCCCGAGCAGCGTCGAAGCGTCGCGCTCGCGCACGTCATCAGCGGTCTGAGGAGGGGCGCGACGACCATCGCCGACGTAATCAAGCTTACC
>JANQQN010000555.1 GCA_028289325.1 Myxococcota bacterium
GACCCTGGTCGTCCCTAAGGTCGACGCCATCCCCGATCTGGTCACCGCCGGCCGATCGACGGTGGGACTGCGGGTCCCCGCCCACCCCGTTGCGCAAAACCTATTGCGTTCATTCGATGGGCCGATCGCCGCCCCCAGCGCCAACCGGTTCGGCCGGGTCAGCCCTACTCGGGCCGAACACGTGCGGGCGCAGCTCGCGGGGGTTTTGGTGGTCGACGGCGGGCCATGCGAGGTCGGGGTGGAGAGCACGATCGTCGGGTTCCACGCCGACGGGCCCCTATTGCTTCGGCCTGGCGGCCTGTCGCTCGAAGCGATCACGGAGGTCTCAGGCCCCATCCGGATCCCGACGAAAAACGATCCCTCGGCGTCGCCGGGTCGAGCGGCCAAACACTACGCGACCGCGACCCCGTTGTTTCTCGAGGGCTTCGACCCGCCACCGGCCGGTGCCCGAATCGGTCACCTCGCATTCCGGACCGCGCCCGCCGACGCCTTCGTGTCGGAGATCCTGTCGCCGACCGGCGATCTTCGGGAAGCGGCGGCCAACCTATTCGCGGCCATGCGGCGCCTGGACGCCGCGGGCGTCGACGCGATCTGGGCGGAGGCGGTTCCTGAGCGGGGACTCGGCCTCGCCATCATGGATCGTCTTCGTCGCGCCCGCGCGAGGAACCCAGGGTGAGCGCCCCCCTTGCATTATTCGGCGTCGCGGTGTGGTGTCGAAGGGCATGAGCGCAGCCCAGCTAACGTTTTGGGGTATCGTGGTCGGGGGCTCAATGGGGCTGACCGCGAGCTTCTATCCGGGGGTCGCCAAACACGCCGCGTCGGCCAAAGACGCGATGATCGCGTCGGCGATGGCCGGCGTGCTGTGCGCGACGACCACCGCGCTCGCGGTGAGCGCGGTGGTCAACGCGATCTCTTACATGTTCTGAACCACCAGCTGCCCGAACTCCGAGCACTTCACCTTCGACGCGCCCTCCATCTGGCGATGGAAGTCGTAGGTGACCGTCTTGTTGCCGAACGTGGTGTCCAAGCCCTTGATGATGAGGTCCGCGACCTCGGTCCATCCGAGGTGTCGGAACATCATCTCCCCGGACAGGATGACCGAGCTGGGGTTGACCATGTCTTTGCCCGCGTATTTCGGCGCCGTGCCGTGGGTGGCCTCGAAGATCGCATGGCCGGTCTCGTAGTTGATGTTGCCACCGGGTGCGATACCGATACCCCCGACCTGGGCCGCCAGGGCGTCGGACAGATAGTCACCGTTGAGATTCATCGTCGCGATGACGTCGAACTCCCGGGGCCGAGTGAGGGCCTGCTGGAGCATGATATCGGCGATGGTGTCCTTGATGACGAACTTACCGGCGGCCATCGCCGCGTCGTACTCGGCGTTCGCGGCCTCGACGCCCTCCTCGGAGGCCGTGCGCTCCCACTGGGACGCGCCGGAGCCTCCCCAGCCGTAGGTCTTGTCCGCGAACTCTTTTTCGCCGACTTCATAGCCCCACTTCATGAAGGCCCCTTCCGTGAACTTCATGATGTTGCCCTTGTGGACGAGGGTGACGCTCTTTCGATTGTTGTCGATCGCGTACTTGATGGCCGCGCGGACGAGGCGAGACGTGCCTTCCTGGGAGATCGGCTTGAGACCGAAGCCGGCGGTGTTGGGGAAACGAACCTTGGCCAGCTTGTCCGGAAAGTGCTCTTGCAAGAGCTGCTTGAGCTTCGTCGCGTCTTCGGTGCCCTCCTCGAACTCGATGCCCGCATAGATGTCCTCGGTGTTCTCTCGAAAGATCACCATGTCCACCGCCGAGGGTTCCCGAATTGGGGACGGCACGTTCTTGAACCAACGGACGGGGCGCAGGCAGGTGTACAGGTCGAGTCGCTGCCGAAGGGCGACGTTCAGAGAACGGATGCCCCCGCCGATGGGCGTGGTCAACGGCCCTTTGATGCCGACGAGGTACGTACGGAACGCGTCGAGGGTCGCGTCCGGAAGCCAGCTTCCCGTCGCATCGAAAGCTTTCTGGCCGGCCAGAACCTCGAACCAGGCGACCTTGCGCTTGCCGCCGTACGCTTTTTCCACCGCCCCGTCGAACACGTGCTGGGCGGCTCGCCAGATATCGGGGCCAATCCCGTCGCCTTCGATGAAGGGAAGAATGGGTCGGTCGCCAACCTGGAGCGTGCCGTTCTCGATGCTAATCTTGTCGCCGTCAGGCGCTTTGAGCTCGGTCATGCCCTTCGGGCCTACCGCGCACATGCGCAATAGTCTACTGCGGTTAGCGGGGCCCGGTCCGGCAAAGCCGGCCCACCCGCCTACGCGCGCTTAAGCGCGCTGCGCGCCTTCGGCTTGCGGGGTGGTGGCTCGAGCCGGTGCGGCTTGCGGGCGGAGGCCGCCAGGACGGGTAAGCGCGGCCGCGCCTTCGGCTTGCGGGGTGATGGCTCGGGCCGCCGGCTTGCGGGCGGCGGCCGCCAGGAC
>JANQQN010000560.1 GCA_028289325.1 Myxococcota bacterium
TCCGAAACCCGCCCCGCCGGTGAAGCGAAAGCGCATCCGACGCCAGCGGCGCCGATCGAAGGTTCAGCGGGCCGCCAGCGGCGGCAGCGACAAATTCACGTTTCGTTTGTCGCCGAATGCCCGGGTGCGGCGAACGATGGTGTACCGCGCTCCGGAGCGCGTGGTGATCGATCTGTTCGGTCAGGCACCGTTTCGCCCAAAGGTTCGGCCGTCCGGACACATCCGACGGTTTCGGGTCGGGCGGCACCCGAACTTCATACGCCTCGTCCTCGACGCTGAGCGGCCGATCAAAAAGGCCACCGCGACCATCGAGGACAACGAGCTACGCGTCTCGGTCACCTATCGACGGCGCTGAGGCGCCGCTGCCGTTGGGGCCGGGCGGCCATCGCATCGCGGTCACGATCCAGCTCTCCATCTCGATAACCGTGCCCTCCATCGGCAGATCGCCAAGGCGCGCGGCGACCGGATGAAGAATCCTGGCTTCGAACCGCCCGTCGCTGGGACACAGCGTCACCTCGGCTTGATGAAAGCCCAGGAAGGTCCCCGTCAGCGGATGCTGGCACTTGTATAGGGTCTCTTTGGCGCTGAATATCAGCTTGGCGAGTCGGCCACGGTCTTCTTCGGGATACGACTCGATCCATCGAATCTCGCTGGGTGTGCAGACCAGGGGCTGAAGCTCGGCCTTGAGGTCATCTCGAGGCTCGACGTCGACGCCCAGCGCTTCGTCGGGACCGCCGCGAGCGGCGACCACAATGCACAGTCCGCGGGTGTGGGTGATGGCGCCGATGGCCCCCCTCGGCCACTGTGGACTGCGGTCGTGGCGGACGAGCAAGGGCCCCGGCGGGAAGCCCAACGCCCGCAACAGCGCGCGTGCGAGTCGGCGGCCGACCGCGAACTCTCGTCGACGTTTCGGAACCGCTTTCGCCACCGCTTCCGCCTCCTCGGGCAGCAGGTCGGTTATCGGGTCATCGTCCAGGATCGGGGCGCAGGCCACCCGTACGTCGGCGCCTAGGGCCGCCGAAAGGCGCCTGGTCAGCGTGTCGAGCTCCTGGTCGAGGGGCGCGGCCGATCGATGTCTTCCCATGTCGATTCCCGAAGGGGTGATAGTGACCAATGGCCAGGGGCGGGGTCAAACCACGCTTGCGCCTATCCGTTGCGGCTGGCACCCCAGGCGAGTGCTGAGCGAGCGAGAGCGACGCCTGATTCGGTTGTTCGCGGGGGCGGTCCGTGGAGACTGGCGCCTCGTCCGACAGATACGACAGCAGGCCGAAGACGGAGAGCCCGACCGAGGGTGGCGGGAGACCGTGCTGATGGTGCACCTGTTTGCTGGCTTTCCTCGGCAGGTCGAGGCGTATGGGGTGCTCGCGGGGGCCGGTGGATTGGGTGCGCCCGCGCCCGGTGAGTTCGAAGACCAGACCGATCTTCCGCAGCGCGGCCGGACCCTGTTCGAGACGATCTATGGGGATCAGGCGGGGCGGGTTCTCGCCGGGCTGGGCGATGGCCATCCGGACGTTCCGGGCTGGATATTGGGCCATGCTTACGGTCGGGTCCTGACCCGGCCCGGACTCTCGGCGCGAATGCGGGAGCTGCTGGCGGTGGCGGCGCTGTCCGTCCTTCATCAGGAACGGCAGCTGGCCTCGCACGTTCGGGGCGCCGTTCGGTGCGGGGCGAACGAAGACGAGATCCGGGACGCGGTGGCGTCGGTGTCGGACCTCCTCACGCCCGAGGAGCGGGCCACGGTCGACGCGGTGATCGTCCAGTTCGGGAGCGGCTGACCCCGCTGACGAGGTGGCGGTGGTCGGCGGCGGTAAGGGGAAGGCGGGGGCGGTCGCCGGGGCCGAGCCTCCGGCTACGAGCGGAAGCCGTCTTGGTTGACCTTGGCGTTGCTCTCACCGTTCGTCGAGACGGTGGTCGAGTCTTCGCCGGTCGTGCCCGACATCGCGGCCCCGGAGGCCTTCATGACGGGGTCGCCGCTATCCTTCGGCTTCTTCTCGTCTTCGGCGGGCGCCGAGGGCTCGTCGTCGGTCGCGATCGCGGCTGCGTCGGCCGCGGCATCGGCCACCGCTTCCGTGCTGGCCTCGGCCAGCGGGGGCTCCGCTTCTTTCGCGGGCGCGTCGTCTTTGCGGGTGGCCTCGGCCAGTTTTGCGCGCGGCGTCTTTTCGAAGTTCGCCGGCGGATCTTTGACGAAGGGCAGGAACTTCTGACCTTTCCACCAGATGTATCGCGGGATGGCCGTCAGGTCGTCGAAGGGGATCGACGCCCGGCCGTAGGCGAACCAGGACACGCCGACGGCGATGAACACGGCGATCAGGCCATTGAGGAGCATGCGGAAGGCGCCGAACCCACCGCCGAGAATGCCGTCGACGACGGACAACGCCATCACTGACACGAGCAGCAGCACCATGAGGGCCAGCGGGGGCACGAAGAGGTCGAGACCCATCGCCACCAGCTTCGGTGAGCGCTTCACGAAGCCGTCTTTGATGAGCAGCGGGGCGTGCTGCAGCATGTGGGCGAGCGCGCCGCGCTCGGCGCGGCGTCGTCGCTCGAACGCTGGGCCTTCTTGCTCGATCCGGCTCGTGACTTCCGCTTCCGTACAGGAAAGGGGGAGGTGTCCGAGCTTCGCGAGCTCCACGCCGAGCAAAATGTCGTCGGGGAGGCGGTCGCCGACGGAGGCCTTCTTCAGGACGCCGTAGGGGAAGGCGGCGCCATTGCCGGTCAGCTGGCAGGGCAGGCCGAGGCGGCGCAGACCGCCGGACCGAACCCGATTCTTGATGAGCACGGCCAGCGCGGAGACCACGGCCAGCGGGGTGCTGTCTTCGTTCGGCTGCAGGAGGTAGTCGGCCTGAACAGGCCGATCCGTGGTCACCGCCTTTTGCGCCAGCAGCTTGAGGGCGTTCTCCGACACCCGGCTATCGGCGTCCACGACGATCACCACATCGGGCGGCGCCGCGGACAGATGCTCGAGCCCGCGGACGAGCGCGTAGCCACGGCCCCGTTGCTCGGGGGTGTCGTGAACGAGACACTCGACGCCCGCCGCCTTGGCTACCTCGACCGTGTCGTCGGTGCAGTGGTCGGCGATGACCAAGATGCTGAAGCTCTCGGTGCAGGCGGCCTTGAGCGACTCCAAAGTCGCCCCTAGGGTCGCCCCATCGTTGTGAGCGGGAACGAGCACCACGGTCTTGGGGCTCGCTCCGTATGGATCCCAAGGATGAGCCCGCTCGGGCAGCAGCGCGGCAACGCACTCGATGACGAAAACAGTCACCGGGATCAACAGGACGAACGCAACGACGGTCAGAATAATGGCCATCAGACCCATGAATGAAATCTCCTCTCCCTGCTCGAAGGCGTCAGCAGGTGAAGTTGCTTGAGACTACAATACTTTCGGCCGTCGAGGGCCGATCTACTTGCTGGTGTTGTGCCGGTCGTAGCGTACGGCGATCACAAACGTCCGGCGACGCCGTGGATCAGAAGACTTGGCGCCAGATCGTCGAGTGAGGTCGGCATATTTACCGAGCCCGGAGGCGACCAAGTATGGAACGCCGCTTGTCGGCATCAGGAACGTCCTCCTGGAGCCGAACGCGATGGACATCACGAACGGACAGCCGTGTTTCGCAGGTGCTCAAAAAGAGTCACAAGGACCACAGAACGTCCAAGGTCCCCGCGATGTACTGGTCGAGTGCACCGCCCGCTACGCGAAGGTCGCCGACCTCCGGGTTGAAGGAGAAGAAGTAGCGCGTGTATTCCGCGCCGAGGCGAACCTCGAGATTGGAGATGAACGCCCAACCTAGGGACAGGTGAGCGTCCAGGCCGCCCTGGGTCGCGTTCGGGAACCAGTCTTCGTCGCCGATCTCGCCCGCGGAGAGAACCTGACGCCACGCGCCGCCGACGTACAGCTGCAGGTCGACGGGCAGCGCGAAGCGGGCGTCGGCCCCGGCGCGCAGGTACGTGTAGCCGGCGTTGGGAAGATCGGGGCCGTCGTCGGGCAGTTCGACCGAGAAGCTGTGGTGTCCGACGCCCACCGCGAGCCCGATCTCATGGCTCCCCAACGGCAAACGCCCGCGCACCCCGCCGTGGACGTCGACGCTGTCGGTGCCGAACTGATTGCCCTCCGAGTCCTCGGACGACACCCCGACCAGGTAGCGCACCCGGGTCTCGGCGCCGAGGTGGGTCAGCCAACCGTCGGTGAAGTGGCCGGCGGGGTACCAGCGAAGCTCACCGGCGAGCGCGGCGCCGCCGGCGAGCTCGTATGGCCGCAGCGCGTTGAACGCGTCGTCCTCGTAACTGAAGTCTCGGCTTTGCAGGCTGACCCCCAGGGCGACCCACAGTGGAGCCTGGCTACGGCCGCTGCGGGTCGAGGTCCGCTCTTCGGGGACGTCGGCCTCGAACGACGACGCGGACTCGGAGGAGGATACGAAGGGCGCGGACCGGGTTCGCTCGCGACGCGGTGCGGAGGCGATCGGACCCGTCCGGCTGACCGGCACCGGGTCCGCGCTCAACAGGGCGACGACCTGCTGGAGCATACCGTCCAGCGCTTCACGCTCGCTGCGGCCGCGGGCGCGGAACTGTTTGATCAGCTGGCCGTCGGTGCCGCTGTAGAGCTTGGCGACGACCGAGTATCGCTTGCCGCGGCCTCGGGATCGGAACGCCAGCCAGCCGCTCGCGCCGAGGGACTGGCCCATCTGAGCCCGACCGTCCGCGTTGTCCAAGGACGCGCGCAGTTGCTGCGAGGTCCGCGCGATCTCGCGGCTGGAGATCCGTTCGAGCTGCGGGTAGCTCTCCAGCTGGCGGGTCAAGCGCCGCTCGGTTCGCTCGGCGCCTTTAACGAGGAGCGTGCCGAAGCGAATTCGCGCGCCGCGCAGGGCCGGCCCGGGGTCGATCTCGTCCGCGGTCCCGCCGCCTTCGAGGGCGGCGCCGATCCGGTCGAGCAGCAGACGGTCGACCAGTTCCGGCATCCGCGCGATCTTGCTGGTGCGCGCGCGCCATCGCTTGAGGCGCTGGCCGTTGGGGTCGAAGACTTCGACCACCAGCGTCCATCGGTCCCCCTGTCGGTCGATGCGCGCGGTGAGCAAACGGTCGACCCCCTCGCGTTGGGCGAGGGCGCGCTGGTCGCGAAACGGGTCGAGCCGCGCATCATCGGAGGCGTTCAACCAGTCTTGGCGGGTGAAGACCTGAACCCCCGGGGCGCGCCGCAAGGTCGACTCGATCGCCTGCGCGACGTCTTCCTGCGTCGGCCCCGAAACGTCGGTCACGGCGACGGTCGCCGCTTCGGCTAGGCTCGGTAGGGCGGCCGCGGCGAGGGCCGACAGGGCGATTGTCCACCGGCGGTGCCACCGAAGGGGCCGAACCCGCGTCGTCGGCTGCGGCGAGGCCGTCGCCACCGTGGCGCTGCGCAGAACACCACGGTTCATTCCGCCGGGCCCCCGTCGGGCTTGGCCTTCGCACGATCCCAGTGCCGTCATCGGCCGAACGATGCCCGTCGGACGAGGCGGGGGCAATAGGTTACGGCGCCTCCGAGCTCCCCAGCGTCGGGTTGGCTCACGCCTCGCCGGTCGGCCGTGTGCTTGGCCACGAGCGTTGTTCCGGATGCCGATCTGTGCGAGGTCTACCTTCATGACGGAAGGTGTGCCCCCCCGTTTCCGCTTCTCGAGCCTAATCGCGGTCGTGCTGCTGATGAGCGGCTGCGGTGGGGTACAGAGCCCCTGGGTATGGGTCCACGAACTGCCGCCGCAGAAGACGGCGGCGCCCGTCATCAAGCCGGGCGACACACTGCAGGTTTCGGTCCGAAATCAGCCCAGCATCAGTGGGCAGCTCAAGGTGCAACCGAACGGCACGTACGTGCAGCCTCAGCTGGGGGCGGTCGCCGTCGAGGGCCTCACCGAGGTGCAAGCGTCGGCCCGACTCGCGAAGCTGCTCGAGGGGGTTCTCGTCAATCCTCAGGTGAACATCTCGATCGCGCAGCCCGGCGATAACCGTCTCGCCGTCCTGGGGGAGGTCAAGGCCGCGGGACGGGTGGCGCTGCGGCCGGAAGACGGGATGCTGGAGCTCCTGTCCCAGGTCGGCGGTCTGAGCGAGTTCGCCGACCACGACGGCATCTATCTCATCCGAAAGACCGGCAGCACGGCGCTCCGGGTGCGGTTCGACTACGACCGGCTCCTGGTCGGCGACCCGAAGGCGATCGGCTTCAAGCTGCGCGACGGCGACGTTGTGACCGTGAAGTAGGCGCCGAATGTTCATCACTGAAGGTGTGCTGCTCACCGCGCTGGTGGCGACGCCGCAGTTCGTAGCGCAGGGAAGATTGGCGACCACGGTCTCCGCGGGGCAGGTTCCCGTGGCCCCCGGAGAGCCCACCGAGACCGCGCTCGCGCTGCAGGTGACTCCGAGCGCGGGTATGGGTCTGAGGGGCAAGACGTATCAGCTCCAGCTGCGCTACGACCTGCGGCTCTTCTACCAGCAGGTCACCGGGGTGGATGTCCAGCAGCTCGATCGGCCGCTGTTCTTCCACACGGTGAATCTGTCCCACGCGCAAAGCTTGGGGCGTCGGTGGCAGCTGAACGCCTTCGCCAATGCGCAGCTGGGGGAAGTGAACTTTCAGAACGCGGCCGGGGTGCTGGGCGACGGTCTGGACTCCAACCTCCCCGATCCCAACGAAGCCCCCACCGGTGGGCGACTGAACCAGACGGCCGACGCCCAGGCGCTGAGCACGATCACGTTTGCCGGCAACATCACGTTGGACCGCGTGATCACCCCCCGCCTGGGGTGGTCGAACAGCATCATTGGCACCGTCACTCGACCGTTCAGCGACATCAAGCGGACGACCAACGATGACGTGGAGGTCGGCCAGCTTCCGGACGCGATGTCCGCGGGCTACAACACCGGCTTCTCTTATCTGCTCGCCCGCCGCCATACGCTGATCATCGGGGCGGGCTACGTATTCAATTCGTTCGCGTCCGACACTCAGGTCAACGACATCAACGGCGCGGCGGTGACCGTCGAGCGAACGCAGCTGTTTCACGTGGCTCAGGCCACGGTGGCCTACGCGTGGCGCTTCGCCGAGAACTCCAGCTTCGGGGCCACCGCGGGCGCCGCGGTGGCGGTCGCGACGGCCGACGATGTTCCCCTCAGCGACAACGCGGCCGACGTCGAGCTCCCAGAGCTGGACACGGTGGTCCTCCCGGTGCCCGTGGCCACCTTGGACCTGTCGTGGTTGGCGCTCAGTCAGCGCTCGATCACGCTGACGAATCGGGTGTCCGTCGGTGTATCGGCGAACATCGACCCCTTGTTCGGTACGGTCCAACCCCGGCTTCAGGGGAGCCTGGGCCTGCAGATGAACTTGCCCAATGACGACGTGGGTATCGGGCTTACTGGGTCCGTGAACACTCCGCTCGCGGAACCCGACTCCGCGACCGGCTTTAATGTGGTGGGCGCCGGCGACTCTCAGCTGAGCGTGAACCTGAGTGTGGATGTGCGGACCTCGGAGTACCTGGCCATCAACAGCGGCATCCGAATCAATTATCTATTCACCCGGTTTGGTCCGCCGACGACCGACGGCGCTCAGGTGAACGCCGTCGATGATTCGTTCGTGGGTCAGGTCTTCCTGGGCGTGACGTTCGACGTCACCACCGAGCGACAACAAAACTGACCGACGAACGACGCGACCAGCCCCCCGGCGGTCACGTCTTCAGGTCGAAGCGCCGTGGTGTTCGCGATTGCGCCCCTCCGGGCAGGACTAAGCGTCTTCTCGAAGCGTGAGCGCGCTGGTGACCACCGGATGGTGGCGCAGCTGGAAGTACGCGGTGAGCAGGCAGCCTAGAAAAATGCCGGCGACCAAGCCCACGATGATGCGTTGAATGAGCTTCTTCTTGGGGTCGATGAACTGCAGATACGGCGGCGAGATGATGTCGTACTTCGCGGCCGCGGACGCCCGCTCCAGCTCCAGCTGGATCTTCGCCGTGCTCAGCTGGTCGTAGATGCGCTTGTACTTCTCCTGAGCCGCTCCGTAGTAGCGGGTGAGGGCCGCATGTTTCGCTTCCAGCTCCGGCAAGCGCGACACGACCTTGCGCACGTCAGCGATCCGCCGATCGAGCTTGGCCAGCTCCTTGAGGGCGACCGTTTCGCTGAGCTGGTAGCTGCGAAGCTGCTCCGCGATACGCTCGTAGGTCGGGTTGGGCGCCGTTACGGATTCTTGCGCTTCTTTGCGCGCCTTCTCCGACAGCTTCTCAAGTTCTTCCAGCTCTTGCTTGAGGCGCTGGACGTCGGGGTGAAGGTCGCCCTTGCCCGACGCTTTGGCCTCTACCAACTGCTGGTTCTTGGTCGCGATCACCGCGCGATAGGGGTCCGAGGTCGTGCGCTCCGCTTCGATCAGCGGCGACTCGATCTTCATCTGCTCTTCGCTGAGCTTCTGCTGGGCCCGCGCGCGCGTCAGCGCCAGCTCCACGCGGCTCTTTTCCTGCTGTAGGTTGAACAGCAGGCTGTAGTTCGCCTGGGCCTGGGCGGGCAGACCGTCGATGTTCTCGCGCTTGAACTGAAGCAACTCGGCTTCCGTGCGCTCCAGTTCTTTTTCCGTCTCTCGAAGCTGGTCAGCGAGGAAGTCGACCTCCCCCTTCATCACCCGAAGGGTCTTTTCGATCTCCGTCTCCAAGAACAGCCGGACGTGGGTCTGGAGGAACACGATCGCATATTCGCCGTCGGTGTCGTTGAACGAGCCCTGATAGGTGTTGGGCTGCGGCGGACCCACGCTTTCGAAAGACAGTGCGCTCTGCAGCGCGTTGATCTCCGAAGGCGTGATCTGTTCCTCGCCGAGCTCGTTGAGGGTCTTAGCGATCTGCTGGCCGGACCGGAAATTTTGCTCCGCCGACTTGAAGAACGCGACGTTGCCTCGATAGTTCCCGAGCGGGTTCTGGTTGACCGAGGGAACCAGCGTCACCTCGAAGGCCGCGGTGCGGATCGGCTTGGACAGCTTCGCGGACACGCCACCGGCGATCGCAAAGACGACGCCGAAGGCGACGATCATCTTCCAGTAGGGGAGAAAGAACAGGATGACCGCACGGACCTTCCGGATGATCTCCTGGACGTCGATGCCGCCTTCCTCTTCGTCGTCGTCGGTCAGAACCGCGTGACGCTCGGGGTAGCCACCGCCGTAATAGGGCTGACCGGGGGTGACGCCGAAGCCCTGCGCCGGTCGCTGCAGATGGTCCACGGGCACCGGCTCTTGGGCGACGTCGACCGTCGAGCTCACATACCCGCCGGCGCTGGAAGGCGGTGGGGTTTGGTGTTGGCGGGCTCGATTCAGCGCTTCTCGGGCGCCTTCCCGAAGATTCTTGGGAACCGAGTCCTCGTCTTTGGTGCCCCGGACGGTGATGGTGAGGTTTCGGTTCTCGTACGAGATGTACTCGAAGACGGTTTCACCGACCTGGATCAGGTCACCGTCCTGCAGCTTGCGCGGTCCGGTGAGCGGCTGGTTGTTGACGAACGTTCCGTTGGTCGACCCGATGTCTTCGACGAAGTGTCGACCATCTTGCATCACGACCTTCGCGTGTCTTTGGGACACCCGCTCGTCGAGGACAGCGATATCCACATCAGCCGTTCGACCGATCGTGTGCTCGGGTTTATCTAGGGCGAATCTCCGCCCGATGTTCTCGCCCGAGCATACCCACAAGTGTGCTTCCATCGGCGCACCCTGTTGGTCTCCCAGAACCACCATTGCCTTAGAATCCATGGTGTCGACCGCTCTATGTTTGCTGTAAAGGCCGAGACGGACAAGCGTTCCGGACCGTGTTTACGCCTCCGTTATACGTGAAGCCGCAGTCGAGTGCGTGACGCTTTGTGCCATTTGTCGAAGTGTTGGCACACCGTTTGCGCCAAAATGGCGGCCTGTGTCATTGAGGCAAATCGAATGGCCTTGGCTCGCTTTGCCCAAGCGATTGCTGTCACAACCGAACGACGGGGGGCACCAACCCCTCGAGGCGCGGGTAGGCCGTACACACCATGCACCGACGAGAGCTGCTCCTGTTTCGAAGGTTTTTGCTAGGGTTCGACCTGATTATGACGGCGGTCGCTTTTCTGGCGACCTTCTACATCCGTCAGTGGATCGCCTATGGGGCGCTCACGCCGGGTCTGTTGGCGCCGTGGTTGGCCGCCCTCGAGGTCCCGATCATTCGAGAGCCGGAGCGATATACGCTCCTCCTGTTCGGGATCGTTCCGGTGTGGGCCCTCGGCCTATACATCAGCGACACATCTGACTTCCGTAGCAGCTATCGTGAGATTGCGTTGCGTTACGCGCGCGCGGTGGGCCTCGGCGTCGCGATCTCCGTCGCCGCTTTCTTCCTTCTGAAGCTTCAGTTCGTCGCTCGTTCGTTCATCGTGATGTTTGCGGTGTCCAATTGGGCGCTGCTGTTCCTGGGGCGGTTCATCGTCCTGGAGCTGACGGCGTTCGTGCGCCACAAGCGGGTCGATGGCCACCGGGTGGTGATCGTCGGATGCGGGGTGACCGGCCGGGATATCGCGAGCCACATCACCTCGCAGCCGCCTTGGAACGTGAGGCTGCTGGGCCATCTCTCCGTGCCTGGCGACCAGCCCAATCGGGCCGACCTCGTCGAGTATCTGGGGCCGGTGGAAGGACTGGCGGAGCTGTTGGACTCGACCCCCGTCGACGAGGTGTTGTTCGCCAGTCCCAATATGGACGACGAGACCCTCGCGAACGCGCTGCACGCGTGCGACGAGCGAGGGGTCGACGTCTTGCTGCCCTTGCCGCCCAGCATCCCGCAGCGGGCGAGGGTGGAGCTGAGCACCATCGATGGCTTCGACACCCCGCTGCTCGGGCTGCGCAGAACGCCGACGTCCGAGGTCGGGATGGCGTTGAAGCGGATGATGGACATCGCGGTGGCGTCCGTCATGCTCATGCTGGCCTCGCCAGTGATGCTGGTGACCGCGATCGCCATTCGGCTGACCTCCGAAGGCCCCGTGTTCTTCTCGCAGGAACGCTCCGGCCGAAACGGCCGACGGTTCACCATGTACAAGTTCCGGTCGATGGTCGTCGACGCGGAGAAGCGCAAAAGAGAGCTGGCCCACCTCAACGAGATGAGCGGTCCCGTATTCAAGATCCGGCGAGATCCCCGGGTGACCCGGATCGGTCAGCTGATTCGCAAGACGTCCATCGACGAGCTCCCGCAGCTCTTCAACATCGTCCGCGGCGACATGAGCCTCGTCGGTCCGCGGCCGCCGCTGCCGTCCGAGGTCGACCAGTACGAACCGTGGCAGCGTCGGCGACTCTCGGTGAAGCCGGGCCTCACCGGTTTGTGGCAGGTTTCCGGCCGAAACAACGTCGACTTCGAGGAGTGGATGGCGATGGATCTTCGGTACATCGACGACTGGTCGCTGTGGCTGGACATGAAGATCATCCTGCAGACGGTCCCTGCGGTGCTCTTCCGGGCTGGCGCAAGCTGACGTTATTCCCTGGGTATCGCTGAGCTCGGGTGTTCCGAGCTGGCGCAGGCGCTGGGCCCCCCTCATCGGGACCGGTCGCTTCGGTGTATGTTCCCGCGCCAGGGGAACACGTGAGCTACGATAATCTACGGGTGGCGGTGATCGGCGCCGGCTGGGCGGGGGTGCGGCGTGCGGCGGCCGCGGCCGGTCATCCTCGAACCGAAGTCGCCCTGATCGTCGACATCGACCCCACGGCGGCCCACCATCTCGCCGAAGTCCACGAGGTGCCCCACAGCACGGATGTCCACGATGCCCTTGCCGACAGCGGGGTCGACATCGTGATTGTCGCGACGCCCAATGGTCATCTCGCCGAGCTGGCGATCGCCGCCCTGCAGGCCGGTCGGCACGTCTTGGTGGAGCAGCCGATGGGGCGCACCGTCGCCGAAGCCGTGGCCATGGCCTCCGCTGCCTCCTCTGCCGAGCGGGTGCTGAAGGTCGGATTCAATCACCGCTACTACCCTGGCTTGACGAGAGCGTACGCCTACTTCGTGGAAGGGGTGATCGGTCCGATCGTCAACATTCGGGCCCAGTACGGTCACGGGGAACGGCCGGGTCAGCTCGGGGCGTGGCGCGAAGATCGAGAGCTCGCGGGCGGCGGCCAGCTGACCGACCACGGCCTTCATGTCCTCGACCTGATCCACTGGTTCGCCGGTGAACCGAAGGAGGTCTTCTCGTTTCTGCAGACCGCGGTGTGGCCGATAAAGCCGCTCGAGGACAGCGCGTTCGCGCTGATGCGCTTCGACAGCGGCGTCGTGGCCCAGATGCATACGGCGTGGACGTTATGGGCGGAGAACTTTCGTTTCGAGATATTCGGCACCGAAGGCGCGATGACCATTGAAGGACTCGGTGAACGATACGGTCAGCATCGGCTGACCGTCGCCCGCCGCCGTGCCCACGGCGGGCATCCGTACACCGAGACCACGTTTTTTGACGACGAAGACATCTCCTGGGCTGCGGAGTGGGCGGAGATGGTGTCCGCGGTGGAAGACGGTCAGCCCTACATGGGGTCGCCGCATGACGGGGTCACGGTCATGAACGTGCTCGACGCGTTGTACCGGTCGGCGGAGTCCGGGCAGTTGATCGGCCTTTAGGGGCCGCCGGGCTGTTGCTTTGTCGACGGCCGTGTTCGGTGGGGTTCGGGGCCCGTGGGACCGGCGCATCGAGGCCTTTGGTCTCCGGTTGGCGGCCGCACGCTGCGG
>JANQQN010000565.1 GCA_028289325.1 Myxococcota bacterium
TCACGTGGCCATCGAGCAAGGTGCGGTGGAAACACTCGGGGTTGGCCGACACGAACTCGACGAGCCGGGTCACGTCGCTCCGCTCGTCGTCGGTGATTCGGCGCGATGCGCCATAGCGCTCGAGGGCGGCGAGAAGCGGACGTCGGTGCATGCCGGGGGCATACACGTGCCTCGACCCAACAATCACGGGAAATCGAACGCCATCTGTGCTGTTGTTGTTTCGATGGGTTGGCTCGCGCTTCTGTTCATCATCGTACCCGTCATCGAGCTGGCGTTGCTGATCGAGCTGGGAAGCTGGCTCGGGCTTCTGCCGACCGTAACCTTGATCATCCTCACAGGCGTGGTGGGGGCGAGTCTCGCGAAGCAGCAGGGACTTCAGGTGTTCCTTAGGTTTCAGGAAGAGACCCGCGCCGGTCGTCTCCCCGGCGACGCGATCATCGATGGCGCCATCATCCTGTTCGCGGGGGCCCTGCTCCTCACCCCCGGCATCCTCACGGACGTCGTCGGATTTCTCGGACTCTTGCCCCCAGCGAGGTCCGCCCTCAAGCGGGCCCTGAGACGGTCGCTCTCGCGGGCGGTCGAACGTGGCGATATCCGAGTGCAGACGTTTGTCGTTGGCCAGCCACCACCCGGATTCGGGACCGACCCTCGTCGGCCCGGTTCTCCGTTTGCGTCGCCAGGGGGTCATCCAGGCGCGCCGCTCGGCGGCACGAGAGACCCGGGCTACCGAGACGTCGGGGGCAGCGGACCGGTCATCGACGTCACGCCCGGCGACGGAGATCGGGACTCGTAGACGGTCGGTTCTTCGCGGCCGGCAGGAATAAGGTGAAGGTCACTCCTCGAGCGCGTCTTTGACCCCAGCCTTGGCCGCTTCCTTGAGGTCCTCGCCGATCTTCTCGTTCACTTCCTTGACCTTCTCCTTGGCATCCTTGGCCGTCTCGGCGACCTTATCCGTGATCGCCTCTAGGCCTTTGGGCGGCTCTTTGCCCGTCAATGCGAAGTAGCCGACAAAAGCGATGAAGCCGACGGCAAACAGTGTCGCCAAGGTGGTGAGTTTCCGCAAAACGAAGAAGAGCGCCGCGCCCAGAAGTGCGATCATGAGCGCCGCCAGGGCAGGCTGCTCGCTGAGCCGGTTGATCAAAGATTCCATGCCGTCCTCCGGTTGGTTTCGATGCCTCAGGCCGCTGCCCGAACTTCTTGGGTCGCCTCGATGAGCGTACTCAAGTTCCTCAGGTGACTCTGCAGCTCGCTCGCGCCCAACCTTCGCGCGAGCTTCTTCACCATGGACGGTGGGTAGGCCGCCCGCAACATCTTCTTACCCTGTGGGGTCAGCACGCAGTGCACGATGCGCGCATCGCTCTCATCGTCGCGCTTCTCGATGAGCCCCTTCGTCTCGATCGCTTTGAGCGTCTGGGAAACTGTGCCCTTCGTCAAATCCAAGTGGCGGCTCAGGCCCGACGGCGTATCGGAGTTTTTCTCACAGCTGGCCAGGTACTGCAGCGATTCCAGCTGAACGAGCTTCAGCCCCTGGGCGGTGGCCAGCTGTCGAATCTCGGCCCGAAAAACGCTGCCCAGTCGGCCCATCCGCTCGGCGAGCTCCACGTCCAACCGACCGTTCTTGGCCATCTGTCGGCAGGACTTGCATACGCCACATCGCTCGAACACTTTTTGCCGGCGAATGCTCTGCGCTTCGTTTGTCAAGGACTGCAGCCCTGTCAATTGCGCTTTCACTTGCTTGGGCCCCAATGTTCGCTCCAGCTTTTTGATGAAGGTCGGTAGCTGTGTATTCCGCGCGATCTTGCGCCCAGCTTGCGTAAGCTCGCAATGCACAATCCGAGCGTCGGCCTCATCGCCGTACTTCTCGATCAGGCCTTTGGCCTCCAGCGCCTTCAGGGTCTGAGACACCGTGCCTTTGGTCAGGTCGAGGTACTCGCTCAGTCCCGCTGGCGTGCGGCTGAATGTCATACACGAGGCCAGGTAGTGCAGTGCTTCCAACTGCACCAGCTTCAGCCCGTGATGAGTGGCCTGACGACGGGTTTCGGCGCGGACGACGGTCGCGAGGCGCTCGAGGTTATCGCAGAGTTCGGCTGCGGACACGACAAGCAAGGTAGCGACTCAGAACTTGGCTGGCAACGCCTCCCTGTTCAGTTCATCTGGCGTTCACCAGACCTTCGCATGATTGGTCGGACTGTGTCGTCCACCGCCCGCCATGTCTGCACCTGAGCGCAGTCACAATCCTCGGAACATGAACCGACCGATGAGCTTTCGATTCCGGGCCACGAAGTAATAACCTGCTTCAACGATCCAAACGAATGGAACCATGCCGAGGACCCGAGCCGTCCACGGAAAGCCGACTTGCGCCAACACGAACAACACCGCCCGGCCCGCCCTCAAGGTCTGGCCGTCGGCCTTGACCACGTGGACCGCGCGCGAGCACGCGATACGCAGCTCAGGCGTCATCGGAGGCGAAGGTGCCTCTTGGTACGGAATCGCCGCGAAGACGTCCGCCCCTTCTCGCAGCCTGACCCAGGCTACCGACCGGCGTCAGAAGCCTCAGTCGCCGTCCCAAAGCAGGTAATGCTTGGCGTCCATGCCTCCCCAACAGCTGGCAACCGAACGATCATCCATCCCGTCGTGCGCATCGTTAAACCGGCTCTTCGACTACATCCGCGGGCTCGACGCCTGGGCGCGGATGGCTTGACGGGTGGTCTGCACGGTCTCGAAGAGAAAGGAAACCGCTTCTCCGATCTCCTCGTGCTGGCGAACCATGAGGGACGCCGCACCGGAGGCGGTCGGAATGCTCAGCGGCGAGCGCCGCGGCGGTACCCACAAGCCAGAAATATCTATTCGTATCCCGCCTTTGCGGGACCTCAGGCGCAGATACGCCAGCGCACGACCGTCACAGTCGAGCCGCCGGTACGGGGGCGGGCCCGGGGTCATGACGATGCCTTCGAAGATGCGCTCCCCACTGTGGGTGACCACGCGGACGATCTCGTTCATCCACTGGTGCAGGTCTCGATTCTGTTCTTCATACTGCATGGTGGTGACGGACGTCGCAGGATTCGGGCCAGCCGAGCCAGCGATCGTCTACGGTGCTCGCTACCCGCGGCGGCAGGCCCCGGGCGGCGATGAAATCACAAGCATTGTGAGGACTTACCCACCGCGCGGCCGCACCGATAGCGAGTCCGCACCGTCGGAGCCCCCGCCCGAGCGAACGACAATGGCCATAACCGTCCGTCGCTCCGACTTTCGTCGAACGTTCAGCAAACGTTTCGCGTGCTCGCCGCCCCCCCCGGCCCGATGTTGCCCCCCGCCTTGGGCGGTGTATTCGCGGGCCGGTGGTCTGCGGCCGTACGAACCCACGGCGATCCTCGCCTTTCGGCAAGGACAACGTGGACCAATGATGAGGGAA